>JAFQFY010000039.1 GCA_017398485.1 Clostridia bacterium | reverse complement strand
GTCCGTCACGGACATCGGCTCTTTGCGTTATGCGTTTATATTACAGTTCAGACGTGCAATGGGGGCAACGGGTCGCCTCAATGGCAATTTCATTGCAGCAGTAGGGGCAAACTTTGGTTGTGGGAGCCGCAGGCTCTTCTGCGACCGGCTTTTTGCCGATCTTGTGGAGGTTGTTGATAAGCTTGACGATACAGAACAGCACGAAGGCGTTGATGAGGAAGTTGAGCACCGCCTTGAGGAACGCGCCGTACTTGAGTTCAACGCCGAACAACGGAATGGACAACGCACTGAAATCCTTTTGGAAAACAAGACCGATGATGGGGGAGATAATGTCGTTGACCAGCGAGTCAACGATGCCCTTGAACGCGGCACCGATCATAACACCGACGGCCATGTCAACCACGTTGCCACGGTTGATAAACTCTTTGAATTCCGAAAAAAACTTTTTCATGTATATTTCTCCTTTTTCATTGGTATGGGGTCGGATACTGAAAACAGTATAGCATAGCTGTGCAAAAAATGCCACATTTTTTTGAAAAAGAGTGAAAAATCTTGAAATGGAGGGACTCTACCGCCGGTAGAGTCCCTCTTGCAAAGCGGCTGATGGTGTGATATAATGAAAAAACAAGGGGAGACAGATCGGTCGGAGGGCTGCTTATGGATGATCTCAAAAAAATTATAGCGAATAATATCAGTCAGCTTCGCCGTGACAACGGCGTCACCCAGTTGGAGTTGGCAGAGAGGTTGAATTATTCCGACAAGGCGGTTTCCAAGTGGGAACGCGGCGAGTCGTATCCGGACGTCGCAACGCTTAAGGAGATCGCAGATATGTTCTCGGTAACGGTGGATTATTTGTTGCAGGCAGAACACGTGCAAGAAAAGGTCAAGCGCCGCGAATACACGCGTAAGCAAAAACGCAACCGCTTCTTGATCGCCGCGATTTCTTGCGTGCTGGTATGGCTGATCGCCACTTTTGTGTTTACGAGCATGGATATGATCCCCCAGGTGCGCGGCGGCTGGTTGGCGTTTGTCTACGCTGTGCCGGTGACCGCGATCGTCTGTTTGGTCTTTAACAGTATATGGGGCAGACCGCGCATGAATTTCGTGATCATCTCGGTGCTGATGTGGAGTGTGCTTGCGACGGTGTGCCTGACGATGTTGACGCTGAATTTGTGGTTGTTGTTCCTCGTTGGTATTCCCGGGCAGATCATCATTGTTCTGTGGGCGGGCATTCGAAAATAACCCTAATAAAACAAGGCTGTGTGCATTTGCACACAGCCTTGTTTTATTATTTAGCTTTCTTCGCTTTGTGCGGATAAGCGATCTTCAGCGGTATGCCTTTGTCGATATACAGCGGCAGAGCGCGCTCGATGATCGCGAGAATCATGATGAAATTGCACACCAGCTTTGGAGTCAACAGCGGATAATCGACCAGTCCGTGCAGAACGAAGGACGATGCAAACATTAACACGGCAAAGCCCATCCAGAAGGCACGCGTACGTCCGGCTCGCATGAGTTGTACGGCGTAGCGAACCACCGTGAAGCCGATGACGCCCATGATGGCGAGGGCGACGATGCCACCCTCCAACAGCAGTTGCAGGACAAGGTTGTGGGCATGTACGGAGTTTATGCCGCTTTCCTCCAGCATATCCCAGGTGTTTTGGGTGCCGACACCGTATCCGAACAGCGGTCGCTCGCCGATGCGTTTAAGACATTCCAACCAGATGCGCAGACGCTCGTTGATGGCGAGATCAGCAGTGGAATTGTTGATGATCTCCGCCGGCGTGGTGACTGTGGGCGACGATGTGCTTCCCGTGCCGCCGCCGACCGAGGTGCCGCCTGTGCCGCCGTTATTACCGGTGGACGGCGTGGAGGTGACGGAGTTAAGGAACTTGCCGCCGACTTTAAGGCCGGGAATGATGGATAACAGCCGTTTGACGATTTCGTCGGGTACTAAAATGAAAGCACTGATGAGATACATTGACACGGCGGCGAAGCGATGTCGGATATTCAGCACGATAAGCGCCACGCAAAGCACGATGAGCGCCAGATAGCCGCCGCGCGAGAACGAGAAGAGCACACCGCACAGGGTAAGCAACAGACACACGCGGCAAAAAATGCGGATATCCTTACGCCGTTCGCAGAAGTTAAAATATACGACGAAGGGCGCGACCGTCATCAAGTATTCCGCCAATATATTGGGATTGTTGAATGTGGAGCCTGACCGAAGAACGTAGGTCGGATTCTCGAGGCGGAGCGGCAGCCATTCAAACACGATGGAATCCAGCCATCCCCACGCCTGAATGAGATTGCTGTCGGTGAAATAGCCAATGCGGTATTGACAGCAGGCGATAAGGCCGACAGCACCTGCAACGGTGGTGATGCACAGCAGGAACGAATCACAGCGATCCGCATCGGTTAATAGGTTGGAGACGAGCAGATAGACGAGATAGAAGAACGCCCACATGCCGACCATCGCCAAGGAATACAGCTTATTGTTGCTGTATGTGACCGTGATGAGCATATAGCCGATATACACCAGCAACAATTTGCCGATAAAGCCGATCTTGACCCGCTCCCGACGCTGTCGGATATCTTTCCATGCGAGGAAAACGGCCGGGACTGCCAACAGGAAGCTGATATATTCCGGAAACAGCGGAATAATGGCGATCAGAATGAGCGCTTGTAACCACGGTTCTTTGAGGTTTAGACGAAATTGCGTCAGGCTGGTGCTCATGGCCGTTCTCCTTTCTTTACAGTTTATTACTATCGTACTATATCACAAAAAGTTGTACTTAACAAGGAATGTTACAAACCTGTTATCTTTTTTTATTGTTTTGCCGTGCTGTGCCGCCGACGCACGGGATATTTGTGTAAATATTGCCAAACGCAAACTGCCGCACGGCAGGCATATTTGTCCCGAGACGCACATATAGTGCCATGAAGAGAAAAGGAGTGGTGGTATGGAACAGCTTTTGCAAAAGCAGTCGATGACCTTAATGAATGCCGTGCTGGACGCGACGCAGGATTACGTTCTGGGCGGTGATTTTATCCTGCCGGAGTATTGTCCCGACGTGGCGGTGGTGCTCAAATGTCTTATTAAGCCGTATGTTCAGAGCCGCCGATTTAACGGCAACGTGCTGACGGTAGACGGGACGGCAGTGGTGCGCGTGCTGTATCTTGACGAAGAGAGACGCTGTGTGCGCGAGGCAGAATTCTCCCAGCCGATCAACTGCTCATTGCACGGGCAGAATGAGTGTGACCGCGCGTTGCCGATCGTGGACGTGGCGGTGGATTACGTCAATTGTCGTGCCGTGAGTCCCCGCCGCATCGAGGTGCGCAGCGGCTTGACCGTGAGTGCGCGTGCGTATGCGGCGCAGACGGCAGAATTGCCGGCACGTTCCGCCGATGAGCGCTTGTTCACCAAAGGCGTGCAAAAGACCGTCGCAACACCGCTCGTCGAAACGGAAAAGATCGTGACCGTCAACGAACTATTGGATTTCGACAGTGCCTTGCCAGCTGCGGAACAGTTGCTCGGCGGCGATTGTACGGCAGTGGTCAACGACTGTAAACTGCTCAATGATAAGGCGATCGTTAAGGGGCAAATATATCTTCACCAACTGTATACCGACGATTGCACTGCCGGATCGACCTACGTGCTGGATTATACCGTTCCGTTCAGTTTGATCATGGACGTTGACGGTGCGTGCGACGGCTTGTTGCACGCCGCCTCGGTGGCCTTGCTCTCTGATACCGAGGAGTGCGTCGGCGGTAGCCGCGGTCCGAATACGGCGTTGGAATTCACGGCAAAACTGCTTGTGCAATTGCACGTGTACCAAACGACGCAGGCAAACTTTATACTGGACGCGTATCACGCCGATTATCCGGTTACCCTCGGCAAACAAGAAATATCTCTGCGGTCGCCCGTCGGCGCGTTGCGCCAGTCGGTGAGCCTGCAAAAGAGTGTCGCTTTGCCCGAGACGGAACTGAAAGAGATCGTGGATACTTGGGTGTTGCCGCAGACGGTCGTCGGTCGACAGGAAAACGGACACGCGCAGATAGACGTTCAGGTGATCGTGTGCATGCTTGTGCGTGACGCGGAGGGCACCGTTGCGTATTTTGAACGTCCGGAAGAACTGCGCGTGGATTGTCCGATGGCGTTGCCGACGGCAGTGAATGAGTCAGACTGTGAACTGAACGCGTTTGTCGCCGTGCAGGATGTCAACTACGCGGCGCTGGGTGACAAATTGGAGCTGCGATTGACCCTGTCGGTGTCAGCAACGCTGTGGGAATGCGTCAAGCAGTGTGTTGTCGGTGATATCACCTTGCATCCTGATGAAGCCTATCCGTCCGATCGTGCGGCGATGCGGTTATATTATGCGCAACCGGGCGAAAGCGTGTGGAATATTGCGCGCGCCTGTCATACGTCCGTTGATGCTGTTTGTGAAGAAAACGAACTGGGAGAAGATATTCTTGTGAAAAAGGCCGTTTTACTCATACCGACCTGTTAAAAGGAAAACAGCGAGCCACGTTTGTGGCTCGCTGTTTGTGCGCTGTGTTATTTGAGGTGGGAGAGGATCTCGCGAATATCCTGTGCCGTATAGGTGGCACGAATGTCGCTCTCTTCATAGTCCTCGCGCGTCGTTTCGCCGCTGAACACCAAAATGGTGTCGATACCGGCGTTAACACCGCTGGCGATGTCCGTGTACAGACGATCACCGATCATCACGGCGTCTTTGGGATCGACGCCGAATTTCTGCATGGCGAGCTGTGCCATCGCCGGCTCGGGTTTGCCGATGAAATAGGGGCGTTTGCCGGTCGCGCGATACAGCATTTCACATACGCTGCCGCAGTCAGGCACGTAGCCAAAGGCGGTGGGACATACCCAGTCGGGGTTAGTCGCCAGATAGGTGACGCCGCGCCCGAGCAGGATGCAGGCGTCCTCTAACTTTTGAAAGGTCAGTTCGTTGTCGTTGCCCATGAGCAGGCAGTCGATGTCATCCTCCAGACGATCGGTGACGGTGAAGCCGGCGTCTGCCAGTTCTTTGCGGAATGACGCCGTGCCGGCGGCGTAAATCTTATGCGGCGTGCCGATCTTACGCAGGTGTATGCAGGTTGCCATTGTGGAGGTGAAGAAATCCTCCGCTGTGGCAGTAATGCCGAGCCGCGCCAGCTTGTCGACGTATACCTCGACGCTTTTGGAGGAGTTGTTGGTTAAGAACAAATATCGCGCGCCGTTATCTTTGATCTGCTGCAGGAAATCCAGACAACCCTCGAATAGGTTGTCGTCGAGATACAGCGTGCCGTCCATGTCCAGCATAAATAATTTTTTGCTTTTGAGTTTATCCATATATCATCATCCTTTGCTGTTTATTATACGAGCAATCGTTGCAGTTGTCAACACGGAAAGAGGGCGTTTTTGGTTGTGTTGTGGTTAGAGTGGGTCAACGATCGCGTGTGGAGTGGGACACTGCTTACACTCATCTTCGCCGTGGGTGCGTATATTACTGCGCGTACGCGCTGTATACAACTGCGTAGGTTCGGGCAAGCCTTGCGCTTGGTTCGACGCGGTGAGGGAGAGGGCGGCATCAGCGCGTTCTCGGCAGTGTGCACGGCGTTGTCTGCCGCCATCGGAACGGGCAATATCATCGGCGTGGCGACGGCGGTGGTTGCAGGCGGCCCGGGCGCGCTGTTTTGGATGGTGCTGTCTGCCGTGCTCGGCATGGCGATCAAATATGCCGAGGGCGTGCTGGCGGTTCGCTATCGCGTGCGCGATACCGCCGGCTTTTCGGGCGGTCCGTATTATTATATCGAGCGCGGCATGGGGTATCGCTGGCGTTGGCTCGGCAAACTGTTCGCGCTGTTCGGCGCGCTTGCCGGTCTGCTCGGCATGGGGACGGTCATTCAGAGCAACAGCATCGCTGCTGCCGTGTCAGCAATGACGGAAAGCGGCGGCACGGTCACTTTTATGCTCGGTGATCGAGAGTATTCTTTGACGACGGTGCTTGTCGGCGGTGCGGTGACGGTGCTTGCCGCCTTGGTGATCCTCGGCGGCATACAACGCATCGCCAAGGTTGCTGCCGTTCTTGTGCCTTTTATGCTTGGGCTGTATACGTTGGCGATCGTCACGATCCTCGTGACCTTTGCCGCCGAGATCCCGTCGGCGCTGTGGCTTATATTGCGTGCGGCGTTTGCACCGCGTGCGGCGCTTGGCGCGGCGGCAGGTGTCACCGTTAAGCAGGCGATCCGCATGGGCGTCGGTCGCGGGATTTTTTCCAATGAGGCTGGGATGGGCACTGAGGCGATCGCCGCGGCCGCCGCGCGTACGTCCTCGCCGTCTCGGCAAGGACTTGTCTGCATGATCAGTACCTTCGTCGACACGGTGGTGTTGTGTACGCTTGCCGGTGTGGTGCTGGTGGTCACCGACGCATATCGGCAACCGGGCCTGGACGGTATTGCCATGACCGCTTATGCCTGGCAGCAAGGATTGCCGCTTGCATCTTCTGTTGCCTCGACATTGCTGATGCTGTGTTTGGTCTTTTTCGCCTTTTCCACTATTCTCGGCTGGAATTTTTACGCCCAGGAATGTATGCGTTATCTGTGCGGCGGCCGTAGGGAGTGGATGAAGTTGTACCGTTTCTTGTATATCGCCGCCGTGGGTATCGGCCCGTATCTGTCGTCGGGCGCCGCGTGGGTGCTGGCGGATATTTTTAACGGTTGTATGATCTTCCCGAATCTCGTCGCCTTGTTGTCGCTGTGCGGTATCGTGGTGCGTGAAACCGCCGCCGATGCGGAGAAAATGCCAAAAAATCGCACAAATTCGTGTATTTCTCGAAAAATCACTTGACGGCAGACAAATAGGCTGATATAATATTGAAGTTCATGAAATGTGGACAATCCTTGCTTCGCACAAGATGCGAGGCCATCAGACCATAAGGAGGTGCAACAATATGCCCACAATCAAAGCTTCCTACGAGGCGGTATTCGTTTTCTCCCTCACGGCTGGGGAAGAGGCTGTTGCCGAACTCAAGGAGAAATTTCGTGCGCTGATCGAGCAGAATGCGGAGATCGGCGAGGTTGACGAGTGGGGCAAGCGTAAGCTCGCCTACCTGATCAACGACGAGGCGGAAGGCTTCTACGTGCTGTACAACTTCGTCAGCGGTCCGGCTTTCCCGGCGGAGCTCGAGCGTGTCAGCGGTATCACCGACGGCGTGCTTCGTTCCATGGTTGTCCGTAAGAACGAGGAATAAGGAGGAAGGATTATGAACTCAATCTGCTTGATGGGTCGTTTGACCGGTGATCCGGAGTTAAAGACCACCCAAAGCGGCGTCTCCGTAACCAGTTTCAGCGTGGCGGTGGATCGTGCGTTCCGTTCCAAGGATCAGGAGCGTCAGACCGATTTCATCAACTGCGTGGCGTGGCGCGGTACTGCTGAGTTTATCACCCGTTATTTCCGCAAAGGACAGCGTATTGCGCTGCACGGCTCGTTACAGACGCGCAGCTACACCGCGAACGACGGCAGTAAGCGTACTGCCTACGAAGTCGTGGTAGACAATGCCTATTTCTGCGAGTCCAAGGGCGGTCAGGCCGCCGGGGCTCCGAGCTATGATTCTCAGATCCCGCAGGTCAGCGAGGCGAGACCCGCCTTCTCGACCGCTAACACCGGCGATTTCGAGGAGATCCTCAGCGACGAGGAATTGCCCTTCTGATTTGAGAACCGTTGACTATTGAGTAAAGGAGGCCTATATCATGGCTGAGAAAGTTGAACGCCCCGAGCGTCCCATGCGTGGTCGTAAAGGCCATCGCAAAGTCTGTCAGTTCTGCGTCGACGGCATGACTTATATTGATTATAAGGATGTTGCCCGTCTGCGCCGTTTTATGTCTGAACGCGCGAAGATCCTGCCCCGTCGTGTGACCGGCACTTGCGCCCGTCACCAGAGAGATCTGACCACCGCTATTAAGCGTGCCCGTCAGATCGCGTTGGTTCCCTTCGTGACCGACTAAATTGACGCAAAAATCCCCTGCTCGACAAGAGCAGGGGATTTTTTATAGCGTGATGAGCTTTTGTGACAGATCGCTCGCACAGGCAGGCGGATTCGGCAGGGTCAGTGCGTGCAGATCGGTCGCGCGGCATTCCAGAGCGAACAGCTCCTGCGCTGCCTGCGACAGAGAGCGAAACTGCACCGCGCGCGATACTACAGGCAGTGTCGGCGTCGCGGCGGCGAATATCTCGCGACCGCGCGTGTTCATGCCGAGCACGCGGATGTACGGCGGTGTTGGATAGGCCCGCTCGCTCGGCATACCGAGTAATGCCGCCCATACGATGCGACGCAGTCGTGCCATAGGATACCGCCGCGTCTTAAGCGCATCGAGCAAGGCGTCGTAGGAGCGCGCCGCGCGCGAGGCTTCGTACAGGCGATTTTCCAATCCTTCCGAGAGATAGGGCAGAGAGGCAAAGTTCTGTACGGACATGCTGCGCAGGCGCGCGAGAATGGCGCTTTCCAGTCGTGCGCCGTCGGAGGGCGCAAGCTCGGCGCCGATGGCGTTGCGCAGGATAGCGGCAGATTCGGTCGGCATGTAGGTGACGGCTTCTTCTGCGTTGTCGTTGCGTATGAGGTCGCGCAGGAGGCTCGCACTGGCGATATGCGCGGTTGCTTCGGGCGCGTTATGTGCCGCGCCGACGCGCTTGAGCGTATGAAAACCGAACGGTGCACCCAACCGTCGTGCCGCACGGATATATTCAAGCGCCAAGGTGTTGTTCGGGTCGTCCAAAAGGGTGGCAAGTTTATTAGCTTTACACTCTGCTACGGCCTTTTGGCGCGCGGCGGCGTAGGGAATACCGCTTGCAAGAGCGTTTTTAAGTGCGGCGGTATAGTCGGGCGTGTCGGTCAGCACTGCAAGAGCCTGCAACGCCTCGACGTCGCCGCATTCACTGCCGAAGGAGAGCGTGTCGACACAGCCGAGTGCTTGCAGGGTGGCGATGCCGCCCGTGGCGAAGCGCTCGGCCGGCGCCATGGCAAAGGGGAGTGGCAGTTCCAAGACCAGATCGACACCGCAACGCAGTGCCATCTCGGCTCGTTGGAATTTGGTCAGCAGTGCCGGTTCGCCGCGCTGCGTAAACGAGCCGCTGATAACGGCGACAACGTGTGTGGCGCCGTCCTGCCTGACGCTATCCACGTGGCATTGATGCCCGTTGTGAAACGGATCGTATTCCGCGATAATGCCGGCAACACGCATTTTTCTTCCTCCTATGCAAATAATGGTTGAAATTTTTATGGTAATCGGTTATTATATAATACGATGATTTTCAAATAAAATCAAGAAGGAGACATAAAAATGAAAGTTTTGGTCATCAACGCCGGTAGTTCTTCGCTGAAGTATCAGCTTATTGACATGGACGGCGAAAAAGTGCTGGCGAAGGGTGTCTGCGAGCGTATCGGTGCGGACGATGGCATCTTCACGCACAAGGCCTACGGCAACGCGTGGAAATCCACCCCCACCATGCGCAACCATACCGAAGCGTTCGCACAGGTGAAGCTCGCGCTCACCACGGGCGAGGGCAAGGTCATTGAGGATCTCTCCGAGGTCAACGCCATCGGTCACCGTGTGGTGCAGGGCGGCGCGAAATACGACCGTTCGGTCGTTATCACCGACGAGGTCATCGCGGATATTGAAGCGTATAAGGCGCTGGCGCCTCTGCATAATCCGCCTGCGTTGCAGGGTATTGCGGCGGCGACCGCTACCTTTGGTGATAAGATCACGCAGGTTGCGGTGTTCGATACCGCGTTCCATCAGACGATGGAGCCCAAGGCGTATATGTTCGGCCTGCCGTATGAATATTACGAGAAGTACGGCGTGCGCCGCTACGGCTTCCACGGCACCTCTCACCGTTATGTCAGCGCGCGTTGCGCCGAGTTGCTCGGCGGTGCCGAGGGCAAGCGCATCATCACCTGCCATATCGGCAGCGGCTCTTCCATCGCCGCCATCAAGGATGGCAAGGTGGTGGATACCACGATGGGCATGACGCCCCTCGACGGCTTCGTTATGGGCACTCGTTCGGGCGGCTTCGATCCGTCGGTCGTCACCTTCATTATGGAAAAAGAAGGTCTGACTCCCAAACAGATGGACGATATCATGAACAAGAAGTCAGGTACGCTCGGCATCTCCGGCAAGTTCAACGACGACCGCGACGTCGAAGCGGCGATCAAGCAGGGCGACGAGCGCTGCAAGCTTGCGTGGGATCTGCGTTCGTACCAGATCATCAAGTTTATCGGTTCTTATGTTGCGGCGCTGGGCGGCCTGGACGCGCTGGTGTTCACCGCAGGCGTGGGTGAAAATCAGCCGATGCTGCGCGAGGACGTTATCAACGCCATGGGCTATCTCGGCATGAAGCTCGACGCGAAAGCGAATGAGGTTCACGGCAAGGAGACCCTCATCACCACCGCCGATTCGGCGATTCCGGCGTGGGTCATTCCGACCGACGAGGAAATGGTCATTGCGCGCGACACCGCGGCGTTGGCGTAAAGCAAACAACAAAAAGCGAGAGGCGACAGCCTCTCGCTTTTTTATGCCCGTAATACTAAAACAGTTCAATTTCTTTCATATACGCAACGAAGCGTCGGACGTTACCGTGGTTACAATCAGTTTTATAATACAGGCAGATCTTCTGCTTGTGCTGAAAATCCGATACTTTCAGCGGAGTGATAGCGGTGATGGCGGATGAATTGCTTTCGTGTATTTCGCCGGTGACGCCAATGGCGACGCCGGAAGAAATGATTTTGTAGAAACATGCCGAGTCGTTCACCTGCGCGATGATATTAGGGGTAAAACCGGCCTTTTTGCAGGATTCTATTAATATATGCGTGTGGTTTCCTTGCAGGCTCATAACGACGAAGGGTTCTTTTGCGAGCTGATGCAGTTGGAATTTGCGCGAGCACAAGGGGCTGTTGGCTGCAGAGTAGAGCTGTATTTGTTGTGTGCATAACGGCAGACGCGAGTATCCGGCAAAGGTGTCATTTTCTGTGTCTATAATGATGTCAAAGTCATCGATGCGGTTCTCGTTGAAATCGGCAGTCAGCTTGAAACGAGCGTGAGCATGGCGGCTTTTGTAACGGATCACCTGCTCGGTGATGGCTGAACGGATGGCACGCACGAGGATCTTGATCTCCTTATTATCGTCTGCGGTGTCGGAGATCGCGTGCAGCATATTGTCCAGTTCATCGAAAACGATTTTCATCGAATCGCGCATCTGTATTCCTTTATCGTTCAACAGGATGCGATTCGGCAGACGTTCAAACAGCTTGCAGCCCAGCTCTTCTTCTAATCGTCGGATAGACGCGGAGACCGATGTGGAGGGTACACCGTATTTTTCAGCTGTTTTGGAAATGCTTAAAAGATTGGCGCTGTCATAAAAATAGCGTAGTTGTAACAGATCCATTTCACTCACCCATACAGGAGTATAGCACATCTCGCGAGTTATAGCAAGGACATTTTAACCTATTCTTTACAAATGGTCTTGCGGGGATATAATGAAGTTTGAGGTGACGATATATGCTGGCACAGCGTCCTGTCGCATTGGTGGAGAAGTGTTTTGATCGCTACGTTGAGTTTTTGTGCCGCCTTTGCTCGTTCGAAACGAAAGCTTATTATAAAGACGAGATCGATCGCATGGTGGATTATATCGCGGAATTTGCTCGGGGAGAGGGGTTTACGGTAACCCGAATCCCTTTTGAAAATTGCGGTGACTTTTTGACGATCGAGATCAACGAGAACGCCGAAAAAGGCGGCGTTCTTCTCGCGCACATGGATACGGTTCACGAAAAGGGCGCGTTCGGCGATACGCCGGTCACCGTGCATGCGGATCGTATCGTCGGTCCGGGCACGATTGACTGCAAGGGCGGAATCGCCGTGGCAATGCTGGCGATGAAGGCCCTGCTGGATAGTGGATACGACAGGCATCTGCGGTTGCTTCTCACCTCTGACGAGGAGATTTCTAACAAGCTTGGCGGCGCGAAAGAGCGCGCGTTTTTTAGTGAAAAAGTTGTCGGCTTTCCTTGGGCGCTCAACTGCGAGGTCGCTGAGAATAACGAGGTTGTCATCTCCCGTAAGGGCATAATTAAGTATCGCGTGGATATTCGCGGTGTTTCGGGTCATTCCGGTATCCACTATTTTTCTTGCAGCAATCCTGTTTTGGAGGCGGCGAAGAAGATCGTTGACTTGCAGAATAAAAGCGAAGAAGGCGGCATAACGTATAGCTGTAATATAGTCAACGGCGGTGTGCTCGAAAACATTATTCCCGATACCTGCTCGTTCAGTGTCGACATCCGTGTGCCTACGCAAGAACATATGCGCATAGCGCAGGAGGAAATCAGGAAAACGGTCGAGAAAAGCTTTGTTTCGGGGACGAGCGCCACGCTTACCAAGCTCAGCGAGCGTCCGCCGATGGAAAAGAATGACCGGACGCAGGAGCTGTTTAACCGTTTGCAATCTGTATCGCAGGCATACGGACTGGGTGAGCTGACGGCGGTGGAATCCGGCGGCGGCTCAGACTCCTGCTATACCCAGCAGGCCGGTGTGACGTCTATTTGCGGTTTGGGACCTTGCGGAGAGTTTTGCCATACCAATAGGGAGTATGTGTTGACAGAGACGATCGCGCGCAGAGCGAAATTGCTCGCGGCATTCTTTGTTGAGGAGGGCAAACAATGAAATTGACGTGTTGTGCTGTTGGTGATATGTTGATCCAGCGCCGTATTCCGCAGGGAAGTGACGGGTTTGCGACCGTCTGTGAGTATATGAGCCGGGCAGATGCGCGGTATGTCAATTTGGAAACCACGCTGCATCGGGGCGAATATTTCGGCAATCAGTTCTGCGGCGGCAGTTATCTGCGTGCTGATCCTGAAATTTTGCAGGATGTTCAGGCATACGGATTCAATCTGATGAGCTTTGCCAACAATCATTCCATGGATTTTTCTCACGGAGGCTTAATGGCGACCAAACGCGCCGTTGATGCAGCCGGTATAGTCAACGCCGGCGTCGGCGGTAATCTGGATGAGGCTTCGGCTCCGGCGTATTTGGATACAGCAAACGGGCGTATCGCTTTGATCGGTGTCGTGTCCAGTATGGAGAACGAGGCGGCGTTGGCCGGAAAACAATCGCGCCGCTATCCCGGACGTCCCGGCGTGAACGGTCTGCGCGTTGACAGCCATTTGCAGGTGACGCAGGAGCAACTGGACGTCATCAAGGAGATTGGTCAGCTGAGCCACATCAACGCACAAAAGGATATTGAGCGTGCCGAGGGCTATCATCCGCCGCTGCCCGATGGAACGGCGGTGTTAAAGGATCTGCAATTCCGCGTAGGCGATACACCCAAATACGTTACCCATCCGAACCGTGTGGATATGGAACGTGTGGAAAAGGCGATCTATGAAGCACAGATGCAGGCGGATTTAATCCTTGTCACCATTCACTCGCATGAGATTTCAGGGGATAAAAAGGAGAATCCGGCAGATTTCTTGCAAGAGTTTGCGCGTCGTTGTATCGATGCCGGCGCGCATGCGGTGATCGGTCACGGACCGCATCTGCTTCGCCCAATCGAGATTTACAAAAAGCGTCCGATCTTCTATTCGTTGGGCAATTTTGTCATCCATAACGAATGCATTCCGTTTGCGCCGGAAGAAATGTTTGATCGTCAGGGCTTGACCAGTGACGCGACCATGCGCGAGCTGTTTTGTGACCGTTCGGCCGGCTATACCCGAGGACTGATGCGCGATCGACGGATGTTGGAGTCGGTCATTCCGCGCTTTGAGATGGAGGATGGCGAGCTTACCTGTTTGGAGCTGCTGCCGATCGAACTGCATTTCGGTGAAAAGGTGTGGCGTGGCGGCAATCCGCGCTTCTCCGCCGAACACGGGATTATCGAACGCTTGGCACAGATGTCCGAGCCGTTTGGTACAACAGTTGAGATTGATGAGCGTGGGTTTGGCGTAATCAGGATTTAATAAAGAAAACGGCTGTTTGCATTTTACGTGCGAACAGCCGTTCACTTTTACAGAACATAAAACACAACGCACACACATTGTAGTATGCTGCCCACCACCACGAATAGATGAAATATCGAATGCATATAGCGGTGTTTTTTACCAAGTCCGTACAGCACGGCACCGATGGTGTAGGCGATGCCGCCGCCGAGCAACCACCATAATCCGGGCAGGGGAATGGTGGCGATCGCGATCTTCGCGGCGAATACGATACACCAGCCCATGCCTAAATAACAGATCATAGACAGCACGCCGTATTTTTTCAGATCGATGGCGGTGAAGACGGTCGCCATCGCCGCGAGTCCCCACACGACGCCGAACAGTCCCCACGCCCAACCGGGGTGGGTCGGGCGGATGCTGCACAGAAGGATCGGGGTGTAGGTGCCACCGATCAGGAAGTAGATCGTGCAGTGGTCAAGCACCTGCATGACCTTTTTTGCCATCGTGGAGCGAAGTCCGTGGTACACGCTGGACATCGTATACAGCGCAATCATGGTGAAGCCGTAGATGGAGGCAGACACGATCGCCCATGTGTCTCGGTGGATTATGGATATCGCCAAGCAGGCGAGCAGGGCAATGACACCGAAACCGCCGCCTACGATATGGGAGACCATGTTAAAGATCTCCTCGCCGCGCGTGTAATCGGGCAATTGTCGATCGGATAATTTTGTACGGGTCACGGATTACTTCCTTTCTTCTCCAATGAAGAATACCGCCAGCGTGCCGGGTCCCGAGTGGGAGCCGATGACGGGACCGACGAAGGTGATGATCTCGGTCTTGACGCCGTGTTGCTTTTCGATGATGGCGGCAAGCGCTTTGGCATCCTCTGCACAGTCACCGTGAGAGATAAACACGGTGTTATTCTCTTTGTCAACGGCAAGCTCGGCGAATTTGTCCGCCAGCGCCTGAATGGCCGCTTTTCGACCGCGCACCTTGAAGCGGTTGATAAGATGACCGTCGTTGTCCATGAACAACACCGGCTTGATGCCGAGCAGTCCGCCCACGAACGCTACGGTCGGACTGATACGACCGCCGCGTTTGAGATAGACGAGGTCGTCCACCGTAAACCAGATGCCGAGCCGCCATTTCATGTCTTCGGCAAAGGCGGCCGCTTCTTCGATGGTGGCGCCGTTCTTTTTTTGCTTAACCGTGAGATATACGAGGAGACCGTGACCGGCAGACGCCGCAAGGCTGTCAACAACGATCAGTTTGCGTTCGGGATATTGTTCGCGCAATTCTTCGGCGGCGATGCTCGCGGAATTACAGGTGGTGCTCAAACCCGAGGAAAAGCCTATGTACAGTAAGTCTTTCCCTTCTTTAAGCTCCTGTTCGAACGCGCTCTTAAATTCCTCGACGTTAACAGCCGACGTTTTGGCGCAAGCGCCGTCACGCATTTTTTGATAGAATTCCGATGCGCTCACGTCGCGGTTGGTGTAGATCGTCTCGTCGCCTTCGAAAAGAAAGCGCAGTTCGCAATGCTTGACACCCCACGTGGCGAGTGAGTCAGGGGTGATATCACAGCCGGAATCGGTAAAGATAATATAATCGTTCATAGAAATTCTCCTTATCTGACGATTTATGCGTTAAAATACCGTCAAGCCAAAGCGGCTCGACTACTTGCAATTCAGTATACACGCTGTGTGGTGCGCTGACAACCTACTCGATGATCGCCTGACTCAACTATGGGTTTTCATATGGTAGAGTTATAAATGACGGACTCTACCCACGGTAGAGTCCGTCATTTTTGGTCGAATGATGGGTGTGTGTGATCAGTGGTCGCGCTCTTTCGGGGATGAAAACAGAAACGTGATACACCAGATGCCGGCTAACGCGACGACGGTGTAGATGATTCTCGCCCAAAGCGTACCGGCACCGCCGCAGATCCAGGCAACGAGGTCAAATTGGAACAGACCGATACTACCCCAGTTGAGTGCGCCGACGATGGTGAGAATGAGTGCAATTTTACTAAGCATACCGTATCTCCTTTCTTTTGAATGGGTCGTGCGGATATAAGCAGTATGTGTGAATTTTTTTGAATTATACGACATTACTCTTTATTTTTTCGCTTTGTTATGCTATAATGTTTAAAAATTAATGCGCGGAGGTTCACAATATGCGTGCAGTTATTACGGTAGTCGGCAAGGACACGGTAGGTATTTTGGCAAAGGTATCGTCCAAATGCAGTGAGCACAGGATCAACGTCATAGAGGTGACGCAGTCGATCGTGCAGGATATGTTTGCGATGATCATGATGGTGGACATCGATCGCAGCGACATTCCGTTTGCGCAGTTGGTGGACGAACTGGATGCGCTCGGTAAGCAGAATGCGTTGGTCATCCATTGCATGCACGAGGATATTTTCAGCGCCATGCACACGATCTGAGAGGTAGCGCAATGATTAACGTAAAAGACATATTAGAAACGATCACGATGATACAGGATGAAAACCTGGACGTGCGCACCATTACGATGGGCATTTCCTTGCTCGATTGTTGTGACAGCAACGTCGACGTGATGTGCCGCAAGGTGTACGACAAGATCACGCACTGCGCGAAGGATCTGGTGCGTACAGGTGAGTCGATCGAAAAGGAACTCGGCATACCGATCGTGAATAAACGTATTTCGGTTACGCCGGCGGCGATGGTGCTCGCGGCGAGTGAGGATCGTGACGCTGTCAAGCTCGCCAAGACGCTGGAAAAAGCAGCGGTGGCGTGCGGCGTCAACTTCCTCGGCGGTTTTTCCGCGCTGGTGCACAAAGGCTTTTCGGCAGGCGACCGCGAGCTCATTGAGGCGATACCGCAGGCGCTCGCTGAAACCGAGCATATCTGCGCATCGGTCAACGTTGGTTCTACCAAGGCAGGTATTAACATGGATGCCGTCGCGCTGATGGGTCGCGTGGTGCGGCAGGCGGCGGAGCTGACCAAGGACCGCGGCTGTATCGGCCCTGCAAAGCTTGTGGTGTTGTGCAATGCGCCGGAGGACAACCCTTTTATGGCCGGTGCGTTTCACGGTGTCGGTGAGCCGGATTGTGTTATTCACGTCGGTGTTTCCGGACCGGGTGTGGTGCGCGCGGCGCTCGCCAAGGCCGGCAAAGATAAGAATTTGAGTGAGATCGCGGATATCATCAAGAAGACCGCTTTTAAGATCACGCGCACGGGTCAGCTCGTTGCGCAGGAGGCATCGGCGCGTCTCGGCGTGCCGTTCGGCATCGTCGACCTATCGCTCGCGCCGACACCGGCGGTGGGCGATTCGGTCGCGCACATTCTCGAGGAGATCGGTCTGGAACAGTGCGGCACCCACGGTACCACCGCCGCGCTGGCGATGCTCAACGATGCGGTCAAAAAGGGCGGCGTGATGGCGTCGTCCCACGTCGGCGGTCTGTCGGGTGCGTTTATCCCCGTGACAGAGGATGCCGGTATGATCGCGGCGGCGCGCAGCGGATGCCTGACGATCGAAAAGTTAGAGGCGATGACGGCGGTCTGTTCGGTCGGCTTAGATATGATCAATATTCCCGGCGACACCACTGCCGAGACCATTTCCGCGATCATCGCGGATGAGGCGGCGATCGGTATGGTCAACTCCAAGACTACTGCTGTGCGCGTCATTCCGGCGATCGGTCTGTCGGTAGGGGATGAGCTCAACTTCGGCGGTCTGCTCGGCGAGGGCCCCGTCATGCCGCTGAACACGGCGTCGTCGGAGGTGTTCATTCACCGTGGCGGTCGCATTCCGGCGCCTATGCAGAGCCTGAAAAACTAACTAAAAACAGCCGACCTGTAAAGGTTGGCTGTTTTTTGGTGTCATTTATAATATTTTTCATCAAACAGATTCCAGGGAAATGCGTTGATATCGGGTATCGATCGGTTATCAACCTGTTCGCCGCTGACAGGGTGGGGAAAGGTCAGTCGATGGCTCCATAGCGCCAGGGGGCAGTTGCGGCTCCCTCCGTAGCGGCTGTCACCAAGCAGCGGCACATGCCGCGAGGCGAATTGCACGCGGATTTGGTGTGTGCGTCCGGTGTATAGGCGCACGCGCACGAGGCTCATTGCGCCATCTTGCGTGCCGACGGTTTCCAGCACCTCATAGGCAAGCTTGGCGGATTTTACGCCGCTGCGTTTGCGGTCGACGACGTAGGATTTATTTCTGCGCACGTCGTGGAACAGTAAGTCTTCCATTTCGCCGCATGTGGAGGATGGTGTGCCACGGACGACGGCAAGGTATTCCTTGATAAATTTCCCGTGATCCTGCACCAACACCGACAATGCGGCGGCAGATTCGCCTGTCAAGGCATACACCATTACACCGCCCGTAGCGCGGTCGAGCCGATGCACAGGCTTGACCGCGAGCCCTTGTGCCTCTAAGCGTTTTGGTAGACTATCATCACCGTCGGCGGCTGCTTGCGCGAGCAGACCGACAGGCTTTTGTACGACGATGAGTTGGTCGTCGTGATACAGAATTTGAGGCATACTACAATCCTTTCGAAAAACGGCTGTGGGTATCCACAGCCGTTTTTGCTTGCGTTTTATCGCTTCATGGTGGCGAGGAATGCCTTGTGTGCCATATACACGTCGATCTTGGAGACGATCTCGAATGGTGCGTGCATGCTCAACACCGGCACACCCATATCCACGGTGTCCACGTCGAGGTTGGCGATATACATGGCGACCGTACCGCCGCCGCCGGCGTCCACCTTGCCGAGCTCGCCTGCCTGCCACAGCACGTCATTCGTGTCGAGAATGCGGCGCACCTTGCCCATGAATTCGGCAGAGGCATCGCTGGTGCCGTATTTACCGCGCGAGCCGGTATATTTGGTGATGCACACGCCGTAGTTGAGGCGTGAGGCGTTATTGCGTGCCATGACATCGGGGTAGATGGGGTCAAACGCCGCGTTGACGTCGGCAGACAGGCAAATGGATTTCGACAGCACCTGGTGTCCTTTGGCGCCGAACGCTGCGGCAAGGTCGTCAATGAAATAGCGCAGGAACGCTGATTGCATACCGGTGTTGCCGTCCGAGCCAATCTCCTCTTTATCCGCGAGGATGGTTACGACGGTGTGATCGGGCGTGCCGCAGGCGAGCATGGCGGTGAGCGCCGGATAGGCGCACACGCGGTCGTCGTGCGCATAGGCGCCGATCATGCTGCGGTCGAATCCAACGTCCTTGGCACGATACGCCGGAACAGCCTCCAGTTCTGCCGACAGGAAGTCGGTCTCGGTAATGCCGTATTTCTCATGCAGAATGTTGAGGATGTTGAGCTTGACCGACTCGCTCTCCTCGTCCTTGCGGAACGGGCGTGAGCCGATGAGCAGGTTGAGATCCTCGCCGCGCACGATTTCGTTGGCAGGACGCTTCATCTGCTCGGTGCCGAGGTGAGGTAGCAGATCGGTCACGCAGAAGACGGGATCGTTGTCGTCCTCGCCGATGTTGACCGACACGCTCGTGCCGTCGGCGCGCACGATGACGCCGTGCAGTGCCATCGGGACGGCGGTCCACTGGTATTTTTTAATGCCGCCGTAGTAGTGGGTGTCAAAATACGCCAACTCGGCGTCTTCGTACAGCGGATTGGGCTTAAGATCCAGACGCGGCGCGTCGACGTGTGCCGCGGCGATGGTGACGCCGTCGGTGATGGGACGCGTGCCGATGACCGCGAGCAAAAGAGCCTTACCGCGGTTGTTGAGATACACCTTGTCGCCTGCCTTAAGCGGCGCGGCGGCGTCGAACGGCACAAAGCCTGCTTTCTGCACCATCTCGATGGCGGCGTCGACCGCCTCGCGCTCGGTTTTCGCGCGGTCGAGAAAGTCCTTGTAGTCCTCGCAATAGGCGTCAGCCGCCGCGATAACGTCGGGGGACAGTTGTTTGCCGCCGTTCTCGGGGGAATAGCAAAGCTGTTCTTTGAGCAATTCGGCTGCGGTTTTCTCTTTCTTATTCTCCATGATACAGACCACCTTTACGGTATAGAATAGAGTTGCTGATAGCGTTTTTGCGTTGCGAGGACGCGTCGGACGTAGTTCGCTGTCTCTTCGTAGGGGATGGAGTGAAGATGCACGCCGTCGGAGGAGTAGCGGCTGTCGTCAAGCCACTGCGCGACGCGTCCCTGGCCGGCGTTGTACGCCGCCAAAACGGTTTCGACGTTTTCAAATTGTTCCCCCAACAGCGCGAGAACATACACGCCGTAGTGAATGTTCACCGACGGCTCGTACAGCGCGTCGGGCGCGTATTTGTCGGGGTTGCCCTCGCGATTGAGAGCCCATTGGAGCGTGCTGTCGGTCAACTGCATGAGTCCTTTGGCATCGGCGGAGGAGGTTGCCTGCGGCTCGAAGCTGCTTTCGGTGTAAATGACCGCATAGATGAGCGACGGTGCGATGTCAAATTCACCGCTTGCCGCTGATACCTCCGCCTCGAATTTGAGTGGGTAGACAGTGGAATAATACTGCTTATAAGCGCCGCCCAGCAACACCGTCGTCAACACGATGACGAGTACCAGCGCCGTAGTTTGCCACAGAACTCTCCAAAAAGAGGTGGATGATTTGTTCATGCTTTGCACCACCGTTCTGCGATGACGGCGAGTGCCTGCTCACGGAGCGCATCGGGCGTCTTGTCGTTAACCAGTACTGTCACGCCGTCGCGTGTGTAAAACGTATCGTCGGGTTGTGCGTGCATGCGCAGCAGGGCGGTGTCGCGGTCGATGCCGTCGCGTGCCATGATGCGCGCCAGACGCATCTCGGCCGGTGCCGTCACGGCGATGACGCGATCGCACAACGCATCTGCGCCGGCCTCGAACAGCAGCGGCGCATCCAACACCGCCAGTGCGTGTCCGTTGTCGGCGAGGTTCTCCAGTTCTTGTCGGATCGCCGCCATGATCGCCGGGTGGGTAATGTCGTTGAGCGTTTTCGTTGCGCTTGGATCCGCAAACGCGCGTCGCGCGAGTTCTCTGCGGTCGAGTGTGCCGTCGGCATTGAGTATCGCGTCGGTGAACGCCGCCGTCAGCGCGGCGAGGCAGGGAGAATGCGGCTCGACGACGCGCCGTGCCATCTCGTCGGCATCGACGATGGGGATGCCGGCTTGCCGCCAGGCATCCGCAACGGTGGATTTACCGGCGCCTGTCGGGCCGGTCAGCCCGACGACGTGAATGGTGTTGATGATATCGAATGCGGCGGCGCGGATGATGCGGTTGTATACCGCCAGCCCGACGCCCTCTGGCTTGGGGCAGGCGGCGTAAACGGTGTGTGCGCCGATCTCGTCGATCTGTCGCAGTGCGTCGAACAGCAAATGCGCCTGCTCGAGCGGCGCGTCGCGGTGTCCGTAGGTGACGGTCGGCACGCGCAGTTGCTCCGTATCCTCGTCGAAGCAGAGCGCCGCCACGCCGTCAGCCGCGTGGCGGTTGACGTAGGCAATATAGGCGTCGGCGGTGCCTTTGACCAGCCGCACGCGAGCCTTGGGTGCGTAGTGCTTGTATTTCATGCCGGGAGAGGCGGCGACCGCACCGACTTTCAGTGCGTGAGTAACCGCCTCGTCGATCTCGATGTCCCCGATGACCTCCTCAAGCATCTGTGGAGTGATGCCGCCCGGGCGAAGCAGACGCGGCTTTTCGCACGATAGGTCGATGACGGTGGATTCGACACCCACGGCGCTGTCACCGCCGTCCATGACCGCGGCGATACGTCCCTGCATATCCTCCATCACGCGCGCGGCGTTGGTCGGGCTGGGAGAGCCGGAGCGGTTGGCAGACGGTGCGGCGAGAGGACAGCCGCTGTGTAGAATGATCGCCTGGGCGATCGGGTCGGACGGAAAGCGCACCGCCACGGTGGAAAGACCGCCGCGCACCTCGTTGGGAATACATGTGGCGGCAGGCAGGATGATGGTCAGAGGACCCGGCCAATACGCCTGCGCCAAGCGGCGCGCGTTGTCGGGGATCTCCTTGACCAGAGGCGCCCAATCGTCCATATCGGCGATATGCACGATGAGAGGGTTGTCCATCGGGCGCTCCTTGGCGGCAAAGATCGAGGCGACTGCTTTGGGGTTGAGCGCGTCGGCCGCTAAGCCGTAGACGGTTTCGGTCGGGATCGCGACGAGAAGGCCGTCCCGTAACAGACGGGCGGCCTCGTGAATGCCTTCGGTTGTGGCATGGAGCAGTCGCGTTTGCATGGCATAGCCTCTTTTACGATAAATTCTCCGCCGCGCGCAATTTTTCCGCACGGTCAGCGGTGATAAGGGCGTCAATGAGTTCGCTAAGATCGCCGTCCATGATGGCGTCGATCTTATACAGCGTCAGTCCGATGCGATGATCGGTGACGCGCCCTTGGGGGAAGTTGTAGGTGCGGATGCGCTCGCTACGGTCGCCCGTGCCGACCTGTGCGTGACGGTCGGCGGCGATGGCGGATTCCTGTTCGCGTTGCTTTTGTTCGAGCAGGCGCGCGCGCAACACGCGCATCGCTTTGTCTTTGTTTTTATGCTGGCTCCGCTCGTCCTGGCACTCGACCACCGTACCGGTGGGCAGGTGGGTGATGCGGCTGGCGGATTCGGTCTTATTGATGTGCTGACCGCCTGCGCCGCTGGAACGGTAGGTGTCGATCTGCAAATCGGCAGGGTTCAGGTCGAATTCGACCTCCTCGGCCTCGGGCAACACCGCCACCGTCACGGTGGAGGTGTGGATGCGACCGCCGGTCTCGGTCTGC
>JAFQFY010000004.1 GCA_017398485.1 Clostridia bacterium | reverse complement strand
CAGCTGAACTACCGGGCCATGTGTGCGTTGCCTGCTGACAACATTCGATATTATACTGGATATCGGTGCGTTTGTCAACTACTTTTTCATAAAAAAATCTAAGGTTTTTGCGTGTCGACGCAAAAATAGACCTGTGTGAAAACACAGGTCTATTTTATCCCCAAAATCACATTTAATAACAGCATCGTTATCACGCCCGGCACGCCGAGCACAAGACTGCCGCCAAGCGATAGCCAACTCAATCCCAAGGACACTCCGCTATAGGCGGCAACTAAATCAACGGCGGCGATGGCGGCGAGTCCTTGCAATCCCGACGCAAATAATCGCCTCAACGGTTTTCCTTGGCGGAGCATCGCCGCAAACACCACCGCAAGCAACAATACGCCCAGTGCAATCAGCAACGCCATCATCCACATTGTCATTCTGCTCCCCCTATTCGTTCCATAAATGCGTCTTTTCCTGGCAGGACAGACCTTGCTGTCGTGCCGTGCGCAACAAATAGCGGTAGCGCGCACGCAAAGCCTCGATCTCAAATATACAGCATTCGATGAGATCGGGATCGTTCTCTATCGAAAAGCGATTTTTTACAACCTCCAGCTGCTGACACACCTCACGGATCGCCTCAATGGTCGGGTGTGGCGGCTCATCAATACGCAATACAGCTTTTTTCAACACATTATTCATAGGCCACTATCCTTTCATACGCTATTCTATGATAAGTATGAAACGAATAGACACGTTCTAAACGAGTTAGGCAAAAAATAATCGCCCGTCTGTGACGGGCGATTAGCGATGAACTTATTACTCCGCGGCAGTCGTAGTAGTAGTGGTGGTGGTTGTAGAACTCGTGGTGGTGGTCGACGAGGTCGTACCGCCGTCGGACGAGTTACCGTTGCTCTTGCCGCCGAGGAACTGGGTCACCAGCATGCCGGCAAACACCAAAACGAAGAAGGTGATCGCGATGACCTTGGTCCACTTCGCCAGGCGCGCATCCCAAGTCTTCGCCATCGTCTTATCCATGAAAGAGTCAGCGGCACCGGAAATAACGCCGAGATTCGCCTGACGACCTTCCTGGAACAGCACGACGGCAACAATCAAGATGGAGAACAAGATCAAAATTGCACCGATAATATACTCATAAACAGACATAAATTTCCCTCCAGAAACTTTTATACATAACATACTTTGGTATATTAACACAGATTTCGCTGAAATGCAAGTATAAATTCAAAAACTTTTTGAATACTTGTCCACAATCTGCGTATACTACTGTCAGCAACGGTTATTGTTTCGTGCGTTTGCCGTAACCGCTGCCGAAGACCGCTATCGATGAGTATTCGTCGGCAGCGGTTTTCTTTTTTTACAGCAGCGACAGCTGCTCACCGAAATCCTCCGCCTGCGGCATAGCGCCGGCAGCAGGCAGCGTCTTGGTACGATAACGGTTCTCCTTCGTCAGCGATCCGGGCGTATACGGTTGCACAGACTGCAGACGGTGCTTGCCCTTAACAGTCATCACCTGCACGCCGATGGTATTGCGCGTCGATTTCGCCGCAATGGCTCCGGTATGCACAAGCAATCGACGTCCCGAGGTGGCCGTCAGCACGAACTCTGTATCCTGCGGAATATACACCATCGCCACAACCGGCGATTTATCAGCATAGGCGCCGATGAGCTTGCGACGGTTAGTCTTGGTCGCATAGGCACTCATCTCCACCTTGGCCGCCTTACCATTCTCGAAAAAGAACAGCATATAGCCGGTGTATTCACTGATCACCGCCATATAGCGTGCGCCCTCTCCCTCATCAAAGCCGAGCTTGGCGGGGATATAATCGCCCATAACGCTTGCTTTGGTATCCTTGAAGTCGGAGACACGACTCTTATAAACAGTATGTCGGTCGCTGAAGAACAACAATTCCTTAGCGTTGGAGGTCTCGACGGTCTGGGTGATCACATCGCCTTCCTTAAGCTTTTGCTCACCGCTCATACGCAGAGATTGCGGCGTGATCTTCTTGAAGTAGCCGTCATTGGTGAAAAACAGCGTGCAGGGATAATCCTCGACCGTCTCCTCATCCTCGCGTACTTCGTCAATATCCGTCGCGTAGATCAGTTGCGTGCGGCGCGGCTGACCGTATTTTTTGGATACAGCCGTCAGTTCGTCAATGATGATGCGGCGGATACGCGCCTTGCTCGACAATGTCGCTTCAAGATCGGCGACCGTTTTAATGAGGTCTTCCACATCCGCCAAACGCTTAACGATATATTCGCGGTTGAGATGACGCAGTTTGATCTCCGCGACATATTCCGCCTGCACCTGATCGATGCCGAAGCCGATCATCAGATTGGGAACGACCTCTGCTTCCTCGTCGGTCTCGCGCACGATCTTAATCGCCTTGTCGATATCTAACAGGATCTTTTCAAGCGCTTTGAGCAGATGCAGACGTTCTTTCGCTTTATCAAGATCAAAAGCAACCCGACGGCTGACGCATTCAGTGCGGAATGCGATCCACTCGTCCAGCAAACCGTTCACACCCATGACCATCGGTACGCCGCCGATGAGGACGTTGAAGTTACAACCGAACGAATCCTCCAGCGGCGTCGCCGCAAAGAGTTTGTTCATCAGTTTGTCGGGATCGGTGCCGCGTTTGAGATCAATGGTAATTTTAAGACCTTGCAGGTCCGTTTCGTTGCGAATATCATTGATCTCACGCACCTTACCCGCTTTTGCCAGCTCCGTAACCTTGGCGATGATCGCCTCTATGGTCGTAGAATACGGAATCTCGGTGATATCGATGCAGTTGTTCGACTTGTCGTAGGTATAGACCGCGCGCACCTTGACACTGCCGCGACCCGTTTCATAGATCTTCTTAAGAAGCTCGCGATCATAGATCAACTGACCGCCACCGGGGAAATCGGGGCCTTTCAGGGTCGATAGAATGTCGTGATCGGGATCCTTCATTAATGCGATGGTTGTCTCGCAGATCTCGGAGAGATTAAACGAGCAGATGTTACTTGCCATACCGACCGCGATACCAAGGTTGTTATTGACCAGGATCGACGGGAAAGACACCGGCAACAGCGAAGGCTCCTGCATGGTAGCATCATAGTTGTCAACGAAGTCAACGGTGTCCTTATCAATGTCACGGAACAGTTCCTCGGCAATGGGCGCGAGCTTCGCCTCCGTATAACGCGAGGCGGCGCACTCCATATCGGTCGAATACGCCTTACCAAAGTTACCTTTTGACTCCACATAAGGATGCAACAGCGCCTCGTTACCGCGAGACAGACGCACCATGGTGTCATAGATTGCGGCGTCGCCGTGGGGATTGAGCTTCATGGTCTGTCCGGCGATGTTCGCGGATTTGATCAACCCACCTTTGAGCAGGCCCATCTTATACATGGTATAAAGTAGCTTGCGGTGGGACGGCTTAAAGCCGTCTATCTCCGGAATCGCACGGGACATTATGACGCTCATCGCATACGGCATATAGTTCTCGCGCAAGGTGTCGGTGATGAGCTGATGCTCCACCTCACCGGCGCCGGTAATATGCGCGTTCGAGGGCAGACCCTTGGCCTGCTTTACGGGTTCTTTTTTACTCTTTTTACCAGCCAACTGTCTTTCCTCCTTTACTCAAGATCCAACATATCGAGATAATCGGCACCGCGCTCGGCGATGATCTGCTTACGGCCCTCAAGGTCGTCACCCAACAGCACATCAAACACATGCGCCGTCTCTTCTACGTCAGTCGGCGTAACTTTAACAAGGCGGCGCGTCGCCGGATTCATGGTGGTCAGCGACATCATCTCGGGCTCGTTTTCACCAAGTCCCTTGGATCGCTGGATGGTGTACTTCTGTCCGTCGATGCCTTCTAGGATTGCCGCCTTTTCGCGGTCGTTATACGCAAAATAGGTGTCCGTCTTCGTATTGATCTCGTACAGCGGCGTTTCCGCAATATAGACGTAACCCTGCTCGATGAGCGTAGGCGTCAGACGATACAGCATCGCCAAGATCAACGTGCGGATCTGGAAGCCGTCGACGTCTGCATCGGTACAGATAATGATCTTGCTGAAGCGAAGCTGAGCCAGATCGAAGGTGGCAAGGTTTTTGTTCGACTTCGAGCGCACTTCAACGCCGCAACCCATGATTTTCAGCAGATTAACAATAATCTCACTCTTGAAGATTTTATCAAACTCCGCCTTCAAGCAGTTTAGAATCTTACCGCGCACGGGAATGACCGCCTGAAATTCGGAATCGCGCGCCTGTACGCAGGCGCCCATGGCCGATTTACCCTCCACTATGAACAATTCGCGCACGTTGACGTCGCGGCTGCGGCAATCCACAAAGCCCGCAACACGCGAGGCAAGGTCGTTGCTCGATTGCAAGGTCTTTTTAAGATTAAGACGCGTTGTCTCCGCCTTCTCGCGGCTTCGTTTATTCACCAGTACCTGATCGCACAGGCGGTCTGCGTCCATCTTATTCTCGATAAAATATACTTCCAGGCTGTGACGCAGGAATTCAGTCATAGCCTCTTGAATGAATTTGTTGTTGATGGCTTTCTTCGTCTGGTTTTCGTAGGAGGTCTGCGTTGAGAAGGACGAAGACACGAGCACCAAGCAGTCCTGAATGTCCTGGAACGTGATCTTGGACTCGTTTTTGAGGTATTTACCGTTCTTTTTAAGATAGGCGTCCACCTGCGACACAAACGCACTTTTGACCGCCTTATCGGGCGATCCGCCATGTTCCAGCCAGCTGGAGTTGTGATAATATTCCAGCAGGTTGACCTTGTTGGACACGCACATGGCGACATTGAGTTTCACCTTGTATTCAGGCTTGTCCTCGCGATCACGACCAACACGCTCTGCCGACCAAATCTGCACCGCGGTCATGGACTCCTCGCCGGCAACTTCTTTTACATAGTCTGCGATACCGTTTTCATAACGGTATTCTTTGGTTTCAAAGCTACTGCCACGCTGATCGCGGAAATGGAACAGCAGTCCGGGGTTAACGATCGCCTGACGGCGCAGAACATCGTCGAAGTATTCAACGGGCGCATTGATCTCGGTAAAAACCTGGATGTCCGGCTTAAAACGAATGCGCGTACCGGTGTCCTTTTTGGTATATTCCTCTTTTT
>JAFQFY010000038.1 GCA_017398485.1 Clostridia bacterium | reverse complement strand
AGTGGCGATGCCACTCCCTTTTGTTATTCGTTGAGACTATGAGAGTCGAAGCTCTTAAACGCGCAGCGTTTATTTGGGTTTTGCGAGCAGGGAGTGGAGAAGTCGGTGATGTGGCGCAAAACGAGGTTCAGATTCCTAGTTCCGCAGCCAATAACAAAAGGGAGTGGCGATGCCACTCCCTTTTGTTATTCGTTGAGACTATGAGAGTCGAAGCTCTTAAACGCTTCGTAAAACGGCGCTGATGAAAGACGCCGTTTTTCTATTGCTGCGAAAAATTTCCATGATATAATGAAGATGAAAACAAAAATGTTGTCTTATGTGTCACATAAGCAGAGGCAGAGAGGAGGGCGCACATGAAAGACAATGCGAAACGGCTGGATAAAGTATACAGAGAACAGCGCACGGCGGTCTATCATACCGCCCTGACTCTGCTCAAAAATGCGGCGACCGCCGAGGACGTGATGCAAGAGGTATTCCTTGCGTATTACCGTGAACTCGAGCAAGGACGCGAGGTGCGCCACCTCAAAGCGTGGTTGCTCACCGCCACGCGCAACCGCTGTTATAACGCTTTACGCGATGGACGGCACGAGCACCCAACGGACGATTTGCCGGATATTGCGGCACAGGCGGATCCCATAGCCGACCTGCAAGAGCAGGATATGGTGGAACGCGTGTTGGCGTGTCTTGGCGATGACGAGCGTCTGGCGTTTTGTCTGCACTACATGGATGGTTACACCTATCGGCAGATAGCGGAAGGACTCGGTATCCCGATGGGTACGGTGCAGACACGGTGTCGCATTGCGCGCGGCAAGTTGCGCGCCGCGCTACGCAATATAATCGATCAAGAGGAGGCGTTGGTATGACCTATCGTCAATGGCTCAAAATGGCAAAACAATCTCGCGCAGCGGCGGTGCCGGATATCCGTGACCGCCTGCCGCAGACGGAACAAACGCCGTTGGCTACGTTGCCGCGTCCGATGGTGGTGCGTCGCGTGTGTGCCGGCGTTGCCGCGGCGGCAGTGCTCGTGTGTGTGATCGGATACGTCGGATGGGGACGGTGGTTTGGCTTGGCGCCGACCGATGATCCCGACACCTCGTTTGTCGGCGGTAACGTCGCTACCTCGACGACTTCCCCGACGTCTTCGACCGGCTCCGTGCCGCCGCAAAGTAAGCCGATCCATACCAAACTTGAAGCAGTCACGATGCTGCACGGCAGCACGCCGACACCGATCGTTGACAACGTGAGTTTGTATGTGGGCGAACGCCTGCTGCACGCCGTGCATAATCCGCCGCCGGAGCATAGTGAGTGTCAGGGCGTATTTTACGATATGGAGCAGGAGTGCTATTTCTGCGCCGATCACACCATGCGCCCGGCGCTCGAACGTGAGGGTATCCCGACTAAAGGTGTGTATATGCACTATTATCACACAGGCCTCGGTCGTATCGTGTTTACTTGCAAGGACAGCGCACGCTCGTCTTATATTTACGATGTGACGAATGATTCCTTCACGCGCCTGCCGGTGTCATTGTATTATTGCCCGAGCGTGCTGGAATCGTTGCAAACGACCCACCCGTACGTGCTGTTGCACAAGATGGGCGGCGGTGACGACCTGTATCTGATCAATTTGCTCACAGGGGAGCTTTCGTACATTCTCAAAGACAGTAAAGGCAATTTCCTTTACAGCGCGATGGACGATCCGCAGATCACCGCAGACGGAAAATACGTGTATTATACGCTGGCTAAGGGCGGCGGTGACGTCGTCAACAGTCCGGCGCGCACGACGGTGCTTTATGAGATCGCGACGGGGAAGAGCCGCACCTTCATCGGTGAGGTGCTCGGCTATCTGTCGGATTCCGAGCGTTTCTTTATCGACACCCCCGACGGCTGTGCGGCGTACGATATTGCGAGCGCGAAAACGGTCCCCTACGCGCAGACCAATCTGCCGGCGTACTTTGCCTATTATACGCGGCAAACGGATATTTACACCGAGTTTGATTATCGTCTCACGCTGTGTAACCGTTTCACTGATGAGGAGAAACTGATTTCGGACGAATGGATCGCCGCCTCTGCAATGTATGAGCAATATGTATACTATTATATCCGCGGTGAGGCGTATCTGCATGTCCTTGATGTGATCGGAGGCGGCGAGGAACGGTTGCCGCTGGACGAGAATGTGGTGCAGGAGACCGAGGGAGATGAGAACAGGGATCGCGCGTTGCATTTCGGTTTGCAGATCGACGAGCAGAACGGTGAGATCTGGTTGTACTATTCGGTGACGGACGCGCCGCGAAAGGATGCGCTAACGGTTCGCGAGGAACGCGAACAGGTGCCGTATTATGCGTGGCAGCAACTCGTGTGGTCGGCGGATTTCACCTCGATCTTGGCGCTGGAACCGCTTTTGCGGCGCTACCCCGAGTATAGCGTGATCGCCTACGAGGGCGACGGATTCTTATATTTGGATTACACGAATTTGAGTATAGATGAGCACGGTTGGTCTCCCGATAATCTCTTCGTTGTGCTGGAGGACTACGATAGCGGCACGTTCTACAGGATCACGCATAACGATCCTAACTTTGACAGCGATTTCCATGTGAAAAAGGAAACACATCCACTCGCGGCAGATGCGCGCGAAAAGACCCTTGCGATGCTTCGCACGCTGAACATTCCTATTGAGAAAGCCACCATGGATTATCGCACCCGGTTTTAAGCAAAAACAGCACCCCTCGGGGTGCTGTTTTCATTGCCGACAAGCGTATGCTATGGTAAAATAAAAATGAAAAAGTTTTCCTTTTTTGCAACCTTTCGAGTTTTTTTGCGGTATATAGGGTGAGAGGAAGTGATCACATGGACGATAGACAGATCGTGGATTTATATTGGAAACGGGATGAAACGGCGATTCGCGAAACCGATGCACATTACGGCCGCTATTTATGGACGATTGCGTTTCATGTGCTGGCAGACAGGGAAGACAGCAACGAGTGCGTGAACGACTCCTATTATAAGGCGTGGAACGCCATGCCGCCGCATCGACCGACGTCCCTTTCTCGCTTTCTCGGTCATGTCGTTCGTTCCTTGGCGATCGATCGTTATCGCCATCGCTCGGCGCTTAAACGCGTCGAGTCCGAGTATACACTTTCGCTGGAGGAACTGGCGGAGTGTGTCAGCGGCGGTGAGGAACCGCATGAAACGGCAGAGCTGTCTTTACTCGCTCGGGCGGTGAGTGATTACCTGCGCGAGCAATCACAAGATACGCGTTATGCATTTTTATGGCGTTATTATTTTATGGATTCTGTTCAAACAATTGCTCACCGCCTCGGCACAAGCGAATCGCAGGTAAAAAGCATGCTGTATCGAACGCGAGCAGGTCTGCGTGACTATTTGCAAAAGGAGGGATTTTCTGTATGAAGCCGGATAAGTTAAGTGATGCTATCGGTTTGACGGACGAAGCATTGGTGGAGGAGGCTGACCGTGCGCGACGCGTCGTTCGTCGTGACCGCCGTTGGTGGGTACAGTGGGTGGCGATCGCCGCCTGCCTGTGTTTGGTGGCGGCGTGTGCGTTGTCTATGCCTCGCGTGGGTACGAAGCTGCCGTCGGATGTGTCACAGCCGCCCTTCTCCGTTTCCACGACGACCACCGCGCCGTCAACTACGACGACCACGGGCAATCGGCCGGTCGTCAGCAAGGCGATGGCGGTCTCACAAGCCGTCTATCCCGACCGCGCCGTCGTGTCCCACTTCGAGACGCGAAGCAAATTTAACGACGGTAAGTATGCCGACGGTCTGTTTGATTTTTATACGCCGACGATTCGCCAATTCCTCGTTGGGGAAGATGGGGAAAATCGCGTATTCTCTCCGCTGAACGCCTACATGGCGTTGGCGATGTTGGCGGAAACGACCGACGGAAACGGCCGTCAGCAGATCCTCGATCTGTTGCACGTGGAGAATATGAGCGCCTTGCGTGAAAAGGTGAAGATTCTGTGGGAGGTTAATTACGACAAAACGCAGTATAATGCGTCGCTGTTGGCGAATTCTGTGTGGATGAGTAACGCGTTTTCGTATAATCAGCAGACGCTGGATACACTGGCGGAGAATTATTATGCCTCGGCATTTTGCGGCGAGATGGGGGATGCGACCTATACGGCCATGTTGCAAAACTGGATCAACGAGCAGACCGAGGGTGTGCTCGAAGAGCAGGTTTCCGGTGTGCAGCTTGATCCGTCCACGGTGCTGAATTTGGTGAGCACGGTGTATTTTGGCGCAAAATGGATCGATGAGTTTGACCCGGAGTTGACGGAAGAAGGCGTGTTTTATGCCGCCAACGGCGACGTCATCTGCGATTTTATGCATGGAGAAGAAAGCCTGCGGTATGTCAGCCACGCTGACGGATACAAGGCGATGAGCCATGCGCTCGGCGGTGGCTATGAAATGGTTTTCGTGTTGCCGAACGAGGGCGTGTCGGTCAACGAGGTTATCGGGAAGGACAGTTTGTATTCGGTTCTGGGTGAGGTTTCGCATCCCAAGGTTACGACGGAGCGTTGGATGGTGACCTTGACGATGCCGAAATTCGACGTACAGGGTGATGTGAACTTGATCGACGGGTTAAAAGCTTTGGGCGTTACGGATATCTTTGACGCCGAAAAGGCAGATTTCAGTCCTATGCTTGAAAATGCCGACGGCGTGGCAGTATCCGCTATACAGCATGCGGCACGAGTAACCGTCGATGAGCAGGGTTGTACCGCGGCGGCCTTCTGGCGCAGTGACATGGGCTTTGGAGCGCCGGAGCATAACGGGCCGTTGGCCTTTACCCTCGACAGACCGTTTCTCTTTTTTATTAAAAATCAATCGCAGGGCGCCGTGCTTTTTGCCGGCGTCGTGGAGTGTCCGTGATCGTGTTTCGAGCAGGTGGGCGAGCAGGTCTCGTCCACCTGTAAATTTTTGTCACCCACCTAAGTATAGTAGGTAATTTTTCGGAAAAACTACTAAATGCTGTACCGCGAAAACGGCCCTCGAAAAAACTTCACAAAATCGCGAAAAAAGTGTTGACAAAAGGGGTTGTTTAGTGGTATCATAGCAAAGCTGTCGCGAAAAAGGCTTGCAAAGCGGCTGATTTGCGAAGCACGACTTCGGAATGTACCGAAGT
>JAFQFY010000037.1 GCA_017398485.1 Clostridia bacterium | reverse complement strand
CCGCTGCCAAGGCTGCTATGGAGCATGGCCTGAAGACCGTTGAGGTATACGTTAAGGGCCCCGGCGCCGGCCGTGAAGCCGCGATCCGCGCCCTGCAGGCCGCCGGACTGGACGTCACGATGATCAAAGACGTGACCCCCGTCCCCCACAACGGATGCCGTCCTCCCAAGAGAAGACGCGTCTAATCCAACTGGAGGTGTAACCAAAGGGCTAGATATACTGGTGCGGTGTGCAAACTTTGCCGCCGTGAAGGACAGAAACTGTTTTTGAAGGGCGAGCGTTGCTATACCGGCAAGTGCGCGCTCGATCGCCGCGCTTACGCCCCCGGTCAGCATGGCCAGGCGCGTAACAAGAAGGCGTCCGAATACGGTAAGCAGCTGCGTACCAAGCAGTTTGCGAAGCGTTATTACGGTGTGCTGGAAGGTCAGTTCCGTCACTACTTCGCTCTCGCGGAGAAGATGGCCGGCCCGACCGGTGAAAACCTGCTCACCCTGCTCGAGTCCCGTCTGGACAACGTGATCTATCGTATGGGTCTCGCGAGCTCCCGTGCGGAAGCCCGCCAGCTCGTCGGTCACAAGCACTTCGCTGTCAACGGTCGTACCGTGAACATCCCCTCCTTCCTCGTGAAGCCGGGCATGGTCATCACGATGCGCGAGGGTCGCAGCGCTCTCGAGAAGTTCAAGGCGATCATTGAGGCGAACGGCTCTCGTCCGGTGCCGCAGTGGCTCGAGGTCAACAAAGAGAAGACCGAGGCCAAGGTCGTTGCCCTGGCGAAGAGAGAGGATATTGATCTGCCGATCGAAGAGACGCTCATCGTCGAGTTGTACTCCAGATAATCGGCTGACAGTCCTGTTTGACCGAATGATATATGCGGCTTTGGCGTGCGTCGCACTTGCGCGACGCGCCCACAGCCAGTTAATAAGGAGGGTTTTTGCATGATCGAAATCGAAAAGCCCCGCATTGAGGCACTGGATCTGGCATCCAACGGCACCTACGGCAAGTTTGTCGTCGAGCCGTTGGAGAGAGGCTACGGCACGACCATCGGCAACAGCCTGCGTCGCGTGCTGCTTTCCTCCCTGCCGGGTGTGGCGGTGACCTCCATCAAGATTGACGGTATTCTCCACGAGTTTTCGACGATCGAAGGCGTCAAGGAGGATGTGACCGAGATCGTCCTCAACGTCAAGGGCATCATCGCCAAGATCAACGGCGAGGGTCCCAAGGTTGCGTACATTGAGGCGGAGGGTCCCTGCGAGGTGACCGCCGGCTCGATCAAGTGCGACAGTGAGGTCGAGATTTTGGTGCCGGATCTGCACATCGCCACTCTGGGCGAGGGTGCGCGGCTGTTTATGGAGCTGACCTTGGATAAGGGCCGCGGCTATGTGCCCGCGGATCGCAACAAGCAGCTGATCAACCCGGTCATCGGTGTGATCCCGGTCGACTCCATCTACACCCCCGTGATGAAGGTTAACTACACCGTGGACAACACGCGTGTGGGTCAGATCACCGACTACGATAAGCTGACGCTCGAGGTCTGGACCAACGGCGTTATCAGCGCGCAGGAGGCAGTGTCCCTGGGTGCTAAGGTGCTCACCGAGCATCTGAATCTGTTCGTGGACTTGTCGGGCGACACCTACGCCGACGGCTCCATCATGGTGGAGAAGGACGACAAGGCACAGCAGACGGTATTGAGCATGATGATCGAGGAGCTGGATTTCTCCGTTCGCTCGTTCAACTGCCTCAAGAGAGCCGGCATCAGCACCGTCGAGGATCTCATCAGCAAGACGGAAGACGATATGATGAAGGTCCGCAACCTCGGACGCAAGTCCCTGGAGGAAGTTATCAACAAGCTGGCGTCCCTGGGCCTTGCCCTGCGCGACGACAAAGAATAATCCTGGGTTGCGGCGCATTTGCCGCAACGATTTAGAAAAAGGAGTGAAATTCCCATGCCCGGTACCAGAAAGTTAGGCAGACCGACTGCCTCTCGTATGGCTATGCTGCGTGCAATGGTTACGTTCCTGCTGGAAAATGGCCGGATCGAGACCACCGTCACCCGCGCTAAGGAAGTGCGTTCGCTGACGGAGAAGATGATCACCATCGCGAAGGAGCCCACCCTCGCCAACAAGCGCCAGGTGTTCGCTTTCGTGACCAAGGAAGCGGTTTCGAACAAACTGTTCAACGAGATCGCTCCGAAATATGCCGAGCGTAACGGCGGCTACACCCGCATCGTGAAGACCGGCGCTCGTCGCGGCGACGCGGCGGAGATGGCTATCATCGAACTGCTGTAAGGCTGATAAAAAAAGACCGTCCCGATTATCGGGACGGTCTTTTTTCGTTGTAGGGGGAATGAAACGCGAATCGGTGCGTCAGAACCACCATTTTGCCACGAGGGTGAGAACGAGCAAAAACGCGGCGTTGGCAACGGTGAAGATCAGCATATATTTCTTGGTCTGCTCGGGGTGGAGCAGGCGAAATTCGCTGAGCGTAATCAGGCTCGCCAGCGACGCGATCGGCGTGCCGGTGCCGCCGATGTTCACGCCGAGCAGCAGCGACGGATAGTCGGTTGTGAAGCGCGACAGCAGGATCGCAGACGGCACGTTGCTGATGCACTGGCAGGACAGCACCGACACGAGCAGGGTGTCTTTCTCCAACAAGGAGGAGATGAGCGCGTTGACCGCCTCCAGCCGTGCGAGGTTGCCGGCGAAGATGAAGAAGAAGAAAAAGGTGCCGAGCAACGAGTAATCCACCATTTTGAGCGAATCGCGGTCCACGAAGAACAGGATCAACGGGATCACGATCAGCCCCAGCATAAAGGGTATGACGCGGAACACGATGAGGATCGACAGCGCAAACAGCACGAGGTATAACGTCGTCTTCTTGCCGTCCAGCTTTTCGCCGAGATCCGCGTTCAGCGAGAAGCGAACAGGCTTGATCGGCACGCACGCCGCGACCAGCATCAGCACCGCCAGCGCAAAGGGCGGAAACATGATGCGGCAGAACTCGTCGGTGGGAATGTTGAAATAGGAGTAGAGGTACAGGTTTTGCGGATTGCCGAACGGCGTGAGCATGCCGCCGAGGTTGGCGGAGATATTTTGCAGCACGAAGAGATATGCCATGTATTTATCCTGCTTGGTCACCGACAGCGCAAAATACCCGAGCGGCAGGAAGGTGATGAGCGCCATGTCGTTGGCGATCACCATCGACCCGATGAAGGTGATCACGATGAGCAGCAGGAACAGCGAGCGCAGGTTGCCTGCGAGGGCGACGAGGCGGCGCGCGAGGATTGTGAAGAACTTAATGTTGCGCAGCGCACAAACCACCGCCAGCGTCAAAAACAGGCAGGTGAGGGTCTTCCAGTCGAAATAGCTCGCATAGTCGGCGTCGGGCGGCACCCAAAAGCAGGTGATCGCCGCCGCCAGCGCCGCGATGCAGAACACGACGTTTTTCTTGAAAAATCGCAAAATTTTCATAGATTCACCACATTTTTACACAGCATGACAACGCGCCTATTATAGTATAAATGCATCACTCTGTCAACCGATGAAGTGATTTCCCCTTGTCAAGCGTGCGACGGTGTGGTAAAATAAATGTATATGTCCTATCGAAAGGAGCATGAATATGAAGGAGAAAGAACAACGTCTCGTCGACAGCCGACAGATCATTCGCGTTTGTTCGTTGGTGATGGCGTTTATTTTCATCACGCTCGGCGTCTTTTTGTGGTTGCGTGAGAGCTACATAAAGCAATACCAAAGCTACGAGCCGAACATGACGCAGCAGGTGCTGTTTACTCTCGGCGGCGGTGTGCTGGTCGCGACGATCGCGGTGCTGTGGCTGAAAGCCTGCATGTACACCGAGAAAAAAGAGCGAGGCGTGTGGGCGTGTCCGTTGGCGGCCGCCGGCCTCGGCCTGGCGATCATGTCGCTGGCGTACGTGTTCCTCGGCGTGTGGCCGGTGGGTGACAAGTCGATCCTCATGGTGGACATGCACCACCAATATGCGCCGCTGCTCAGCGAGCTGCGCGACATGTTTATCAATGGCGGCAGCTTTACCTACTCGTTCCATATCGGACTGGGCGCGAATTTCATCGCCTGTTTCTCGTATTATCTGGCAAGCCCTTTGAACATTCTGCTCATCTTCTTCTCCGAGCAAAGCTTGGCGGAGGGCATCCTGCTTATCACGCTCATTAAAAATGCGTGTGCCGCCGGTGCATTTGCCGCCTGCGCGCAGTATATCTACCGCAAGCGTTCCGCCGCGGTGGTGGCGACCGCGGTAATGTACTCGATGATGCTGTATATGCTCGCGTATTCCTGGAATATCATGTGGTTGGACGCGGTGGCGCTGCTGCCGATCGTGGTTATGTGCTTTGAGCGCATGCAACGCGAACGCAAGTGGCTCGGTTACGTGCTGACGCTGGCGCTGGCGCTGTTCAGCAACTACTATATCGGTTTTATGCTGTGCGTGTTCCTGGTGCTGTATTTCATCGTCTGGCAGGTGCGTAAGGAGCGCACTTTGCGCGAACGCGCGATCGGAACCGGTCTGTTTGCGGCAGGCTCGTTGCTCGGCGGCGGTCTCGCGGCGGCGATCCTCATCCCGACCGCCCTCGCGCTCAGTCGCACCTCTGCCGCCGGTGACGCGTTCCCGGAATTTGCGGTCAACATGTCGGTGTTTGATCTGCTGGGCCGCTTCTTCTACGGTGCGACCCCGACCATCCGCTCGGGCAACCTGCCGAATCTGTATTGCGGCGTGGCGGCAGTACTGCTTGCGCCGATCTACGCGACCCAGCGCTCCATTCCTTTGCGCCGCCGCGTCAGCTTCGTGGCGTTGCTGGCGGTGCTGTTGTTCAGCTGTACCATCAAGCAGTGGGATATCGTGTGGCACGGCCTGCATTCGCCCAACGACCTGCCGTACCGCTTTTCGTTCCTGGTCGGTTTCGTGATGCTGCTCATGGCGGCGAGCGTGCTCTCGCAGCTGACGCGCATCACCTCCAAGCAGATCCTCGGCAGCCTGACCGCCGGCGCGGTGTATCTCATTTTGTGGGAGCAGTTCGGCGGCGAGAATAAGATCGACAGCCGCCTGTTGTACATCAATCTCGCGTTGTTGGCGGTGTATGCGGTGGTGTTGCTCGTCGGCGCCTCACGGCGCATACCGGCGCGCGCCGGCCGCTTGCTGTTGCTTGCGGTGGTGACGCTCGAGCTGATCTTCGGCTCGTCTGCCACCCTCATTCAGATGGACAAAAAGGAATATTTCACCCAGCAGGCGAATTACGTGGACAACGACGCGACTGCGGCGACCGCGGCGGCGGTCGAGCGCGCCCAACAGATCGCCGAGGAGGCAGGCGACGAGTTCTGCCGCATTGAATATCTGCCGCGCAGCACCTGCATGGATACCGCCCTGCATCACTATAATGGCATCACGACCTTTGCGTCCAGCAACCCCTATTACACCACGTTGTTTATGGGCGACCTCGGCTATGCGATCAACGGCGTCAACAGCTATCTGTATCACAGCTTCGTGCCGGCGGTAGACTCGCTCATGGGCATCAAGTACGTGATCTTCCAGAACTCGGTGGGCAACCACGACCAACTCAAGCTCGTCGACACCGTCGAGGTGGGCACCGAGCGCCGCTATATCTACGAAAACACCGCGGCGTTGCCGCTTGGTGTGTTTGCTTCGATGGATATTGCTGATTACCAAGGCACCGACTACGCGCCGTTCAGCAACCAGCAGATGCTGTACACCGCCATTCTCGGCAAGCACGCGGAGCTTTACACGCGTCTTGATTTGACGGCTGACGGAAATTCCAGCATCTACGGCAGTTCGTTTATCAAAAACGACGATATGACCGAGAGTTTGTTCACCGGTAACGTCACGGAGAGCGGTCGCTACTATGCATTCGTGGACTGCCGCGCGGCGACTGCCATTCGTGTGGAAACGCTGTTCGAGGACGGTAGCGTCATCAACAGTTGGAGCGTCACGACCTACGAGCCGTACGTCATCGATCTCGGCACCCTGCAAGAAGGAAAGGGCGTTCAGGTGTCTATTTCGTCGGACGGCACCGTGTCCGGCAACATCCACGTTGTCAAGCTCAACGAGACGGCAATGAACAGCGCGATCGACACTCTGTCCAAGCGCGGCTTGACCGTGACGGAGCACTCCTCAACGCGCATCACGGGCACCGTCAACGCGCCCGAGAACGGCGCGCTGTATCTGTCGATCCCCTACGACAGCGGCTGGACCGCCTACGTGGACGGCAAGAAGGCGGAGACCTTCCCCGTGGACAAGGCAGAGACAGTCGATGACGAGGAAAAGATCGACGGTGCACTGCTGGCGGTGAAGTTGCCTGCCGGTGAGCACACGGTGGAGCTCAAATATACGGCGCCCGGACAGGTGCTCGGCATCATTGCGACGTTGGTGTGTGCCGCGGTGATCGCCGCGCTGTGGTGGCTGGAACGCCGCCGCGAAAAGCGCGCCGCGGTAGTATCGGCTCCGACCGAGCCGCCGAAAAGCGATAAGGAAAAGAAATAAAACGGCATAAAAATAACTCCCTTGCGAAAATTTCGCAAGGGAGTTTTGTTTTTGCGGATTACCGTTCTTCGCGGAAGTAGGGCAGGCCCAAGCTCTGCGGCGGCTGATGCTCGCGCTTTTTGCGCATGCTGATGACGATCAGCACGATGATGGTGACGACGTAAGGAAGCACCATCACGGCGTATTGCACCATGCGGTTTTCACCGAAGTTGAGGTGGGCAGGCAGAACATACAGGGCGCCGAACAGGAAGGAGCCAAGGATGCCCGTTTTCGGCCGCCACAGCGCGAAGATGACCAGCGCGATGGCCAGCCAGCCACGGTCGCCGAAGCTACCGTCGCTCCAGGTGCCATAGGCGTAGTCCATGATGTAGTACAAGCCGCCCAGACCGGCGATGACACCGCCTAAAACGGTTGCGGTGTACTTGTACCGCGTTACGTTGATGCCGGCGGCATCGGCGGTCGCCGGATTTTCGCCGACGGCGCGCAGGTGCAGACCGATGCGCGTCTTGTTCAAGACGAACGACACGATGAACGCCAGGACGAAGGCTACGTACACCAGGAAGCCGTAGGAGAAGAGCAACTCGCCCACGGCACCCCAATCCTCCGCAAAGGGCAGGGTGGAACGGAACAGCGTGCTGGTGTTGCGAATGGACAGCGAGCCACCGGCGCCGAACAGCTTGGCCAGCGAGCCGCCGAAGAAGTCGCCGACGCCGACGCCGAAGGTGGTGAGAGCCAGACCGGTCACGTTCTGGTTGGCACGCAACGTGATGGTGAGGAAGCTGTATATGAGGGCGAGCAGCGCGGAGCCGAGCAAGGCGCATACGAGCGGAATGAGAATGCCGAGCAGGGGGTTGAGCGGTTGTCCCGCCATGGCTTTTTCATAGAAGAAAGCGCCGATAACGCCCGACACGCCGCCCATATACATGATACCGGGAATGCCCAGATTCAAGTTGCCGGACTTCTCGGTGAGGATCTCGCCCGTGGAGCCGAACAGCAGGGGTGTCCCCTGCTTGATGGCGACGGCGATAAAGCCGCAGAGGAAGACGAGGACGTCTTTCATTCCTGAACTCCCCCTTTCTTGTGGCGGAATTTGATCTCGTACTGGATGAAGAACTCACAGCCGATAATGAAGAACAGGATCACGCCCGTGACGATATCCGCCAGACTGCGGTGCAGGCCGAATTTGGTCGCGATGGCGACGGAGCCTTGTTGCAGGAAGATGATCAGCGCCGACGCCAGCACCATGGCGAATGGGCTGAACTTCGCCATCCACGCCACCAGCATGGCGGTGAAGCCCTGACCGCCGGCGGTATTCGGGCCGACGGTGGGCGCAGACGAGCCGTTGACCAGCAGGAAACCGGCAAGACCGCACACGGCGCCGGACACCAGCATGGTGCGGATGATGACCTTTTTGACGTTGATACCGATATAACGCGCCGTGTTTTGGCTTTCACCCACGACGTTGATTTCGTATCCGTGCTTACTCTTTTTGAGATACACGTAAACCAGTACGCACAAGGCGGCAACGATCAGAACGGTGATCAAATACTGCATGCCGAACAATTTCGGCAGCCAGCCGGCCTGCGATGCGCGGTTAATGGTGCCGACGTTGCCGGAATTTTTCGGGTTTTCCCACAGCACCTGTAACACCTTGACCAGATGGATGGCGACGTAGTTCATCATCAGAGTGAACAGGGTCTCGTTGGTGTTGTACTGTGCCTTGAAGATGGCAGGGATGCCGCCCCACAGGGCACCGGCGAGCATACTGGTGATCAGCGAGCTTACGATGATCACCCAGTTCGGTGCGGAATCGCCCATGTAGATCATACAGGCGGCCGCCGCAATACAGCCTGCCAACACCTGGCCCTCGCCGCCGCAGTTCCAGAACTTCATTTTGAAGGCCAGCGTGACGCCGAGAGAGTTGCACAGCAGGACCGAAGTCTTTTGCAGCAGCATCCAGAAAACGCGGTTGTTGCTGAAATTACCCTTGATCATTTCTCCGTACACGTTTAACGGATTAAGGCCGGTCAGAAGCGTGATGATTACGCCGGACACCACCAACGCCAGCAGAATGGCCGCGGCGCGTATGATCCACGCTTTCCACCACACCATTTGGTCGCGTTTGGCTATGTGAAAGAGCGGTTCGTGGTGCGCGGCCGTCTTTTTTTCAGTTGCCATGCGGTGTTCCTCCTTCCGTTGACTCTGCGTTCGTTTTCGTCATGAGCAGACCGATCTGCTCCTTGGTGGCGGTGCGTGCGTCGACGACGCCGGTGATGCAACCGGAGCCGATGACGAGAATACGGTCGCACAACGCGAGCAACACGTCAAGGTCCTCGCCGACGAAGATGACGGCGACGCCTTTGTCTTTCTGCTCGTTGAGCAGGTTGTAGATGGTGTAGGAGGAGTTAATATCCAAGCCGCGCACGGGATACGCCGCCATGAGCACGGTGGGAGAAGCGGCGATCTCGCGTCCGACGAGCACCTTTTGCACGTTGCCGCCCGACAGACGACGCACGGGGGTGGAGGCGCTGGGCGTGACGACCTCGAGATCTTCGATGATATGCTCCGCCAGATCCTTCGGCTCCTTGCGATGCAGGAATACGCCTTTTCCTTTGCGGTAGCTGCGCAGCATCATGTTATCGACGATATCCATGTTGCCGACCAGACCCATGCCCAGACGGTCCTCGGGGACAAAAGACAGACGCACGCCGAGATCGCGGATCTGCAAGGGCGTTTTTGTGACGAGGTTGTCCATCTTGCCGGTCTGCGGATTGTTGTACAGCACGGCGCCGCTGTCCAGCTTTTGCAAGCCGGCAATGGCTTCGAGAAGCTCGCGCTGGCCCGAGCCGGCGATGCCGGCGATGCCGAGAATCTCACCGGCTTTGGCAACGAAGGACACGTCGTTAAGCACCTTGACGCCTTCGCGGTTGGAGCAGTTGATATGATGGACCTCCAAACGCGGCACGGCGTCTCGCGGTTCGGAACGGTGGATATTCAGTTCCACCGTTTTGCCCACCATCATTTCGGTGAGCTGGGCTTCGTTGGTTTCGGCGGTGTTGACCGTGCCGATGTATTCGCCCTTGCGCAGCACGGCGACGCGATCGGAGAGGGACAGCACCTCGTGCAGTTTATGCGTGATGATGATGATCGCCTTGCCGTCGTCGCGCATGCGGCGCAGAATGGCGAACAGTTTTTGCGTTTCCTGCGGTGTCAAGACGGCGGTCGGCTCGTCGAGGATGAGGATATCCGCGCCGCGATACAGCACCTTGATGATCTCAACGGTCTGCTTTTCGGAGACGGACATGGTGTATATCTTTTTCTTCGGGTCGATCTCAAAGCCGTAGCGTTCGCAGATGTCTGCGACGCGCTTTTGCGCAGACGAGAGATCGTATTTACCTTTTTCGTCGAGGCCCAGGACGATGTTTTCGGCCGCGCTGAACACGTCCACCAGTTTGAAGTGCTGGTGGATCATGCCGATCTTATAGTCGAAGGCGTCCTTGGGCGAGGTGATGATCGCTTCCTCGCCGTCGATGAAAATTTCGCCCTCATCCGGAAAGTAGATGCCGGCGATCATGTTCATCAGTGTGGTTTTACCGGAGCCGTTTTCGCCCAAAATGGAGAGAATCTCCCCTTTGTGGACGGAGAGGTTGACGTTGCTGTTGGCAATGACACTGCCGAAGCGTTTGGAAACCCCTTTCAGTTCAATGGCCGGTATCGCAGTTTGCTGGTTCATCTCGGTACCCCCTTTTGCGTTCAAAACATATCGGCCGACCGATATCTTTTCAAAGCAAAATACCTCAACAGGCGAGGCAGAAACTTGTCCGCCTCGCCTGTCGGGTTTATGAATTATAAATTGTGATGCTCTTACTTCGTGGTAACGCCGTCGATGTCGATATCGAAGTAGGGAGCAGAACGATACTCAGACTCAAGGAACGCGCCGTCCTTGATGACCTCGGTATCGCCGGTGAAGGCAGCGTCGCTGTCGACGTCGGCCATGTAGGTGGTCATAACCTGACCGCCCTTGGTCCAGGTGCTGGTTGCAAAGACTTCGAGCTCGCCGTTGATGATCTTCTGCTTAGCGGCCTCGATCGCCTCGGCGGTGCCGGGAGCGCAAGCGGTGCCCAGAGCAGACAGCTCGACAGAGCCGGTCTGCAGAGTGCCGGTCCAGTCAGCCGGGATCGTCTTGTCGTTCTTCACGCAATCGATGATGAACTCATAGTAGGGAGCCCAGTTGATGCGAGAAGAAATGAGGAAGGTGTTCGGGCAAGCAGCGGCGGTGGAGCCGTTGTAGGAAACGTTGGGAACGCCGGCCGCCTCGCAGGCGTCGGGAGCACCCATGGAGTCAGCGTGCTGGGAGATGAGGACGCAACCGTCCTTGATCATCTGGTCAGCATACTCTTTCTCCAGGTCATAGTCATACCAAGAATCGGTGTACTTGACGTCAATGGTCGCGCTCGGGCAGACGGAACGGGCGCCCAGATAGAAGGAGGTCATACCGGACTTCACTTCCGCATAGGGCTTCGCACCGACATAGCCGATCTTCGCCTTGTCGGCGGTGATCTTGCCGTCCGTGATCATCTGGTTGAGCTTCATACCGGCAGCGATACCGGCGAGGTAGCGGCCCTCGTAGATGGACGCGAACGCGTTGTGGAAGTTGGGCAGGTTTTCGGTGTGCGCCTTGGTACCGGTGGCGTGGCAGAACTCCACGTCCGGATACTCTTTGGCGGCCAGGATCATGTTGTCTTCGTGTCCAAAGCTGTCAGCGAAGACGATGTCGCAGCCGGCCTCAGCCAGCTCACAAGCCTTGTTGTAGCAATCGTCGCCCTCTTCCGGGATACCGGTGACGATGACCACCTGATCGTCGCTCAAGCCGAGTTTCTGCTTGACTTCTTTGGCAGCGTTGATGAAGTTCAGGTCATAGGTCGAGTTCTCGTCGTGCAGCATGATGAAGCCGATTTTGAACTCGTCCTCGGTGCTCTCGCCGCCGCAAGCGACCAGGGAGAACATCATCAGGACAGCCAGGGTCAGTGCCAGGATCTTTTTCATGATTTACTCCTCCGTTTTTTATATTTTACCGCAACCGCGGTTTTCGGACAAAGCAAAGGCTCGCGCACGCGCGCGAATAATACCATAAACCCATTATAGACCTTAAAAGGGGTGCTTGTCAATAAAATTGTCACATTCCGCGACGCAAAAAATGACAAAAAGCGCGGTCAGTTTCGGGCGTTTTCGACGGCAGAAAGGAACGCCTGCCACGCCTCGGGGTTGCGCACGTAATACAGGGGGCATTCCTTTCCCGTGACGTCGTAGTGGCGAATGACGGCGGCGGTGTCCAGCTCGCCGAGCTCGCACAGCCACGCGGTCAGGCGCACCAGTGACGCGTAGGTCGCGTCGTTGAAGACGCCGCTTTCGTCGGGGTGGCACACCTCGATGGAGACGGTGTCGCGGTTGCGGCTGTTGCTCGCGACCGAGCGCTCGTGCAACGGCAGGCATTGCACCACCTCGCCGTCGAGTCCGATGACGAAGTGCGACACCACCTCGGTGGTGGGTTGGTTAAAATAATTGCGGTTTCCCATGGCGGTGGTGCCGGGATTACCGACGTAGTGCACCACCACGCCGGTGAAGTCTGCGAGTGCATGTCCCGAGCGCGCACCGCCTTCGTCGATATACGCCGCCTGCACCCACGCGGGCACGGCGGCGGTTTTGAGCGTTTCCACGCGCTTCGCCGCGCGCCAATGCGGCGCGCCGAGCACGCAGACGGTCACCCCGATCGCCGTGCAGACGGCGAGCAGGGAAAAAAGGATAAGCCGCCGCTTTGTACGGCGGCGGATGCGCTTTTTCATAGCCGACACCTCCGGAAAAGTATATTCCGCTTAATCGTCGGTCTTGCTTTGTGCAAAGGCGAAAAACCGTTGCCCGAGATAATTAAGTCCCGTAAACAGGCACATACCCGTCAGCAACGTAACGTTGCCGCGCAGGGTCTCGTTCGCACCGCGCAGCGCCCACTCCATAAGCGGCACGGCGATGCCGTGCGCAAGCAGGTAGCATACCGCGATGTTCAGCGCGAAGCGTAACACCTGCCGCCAGGAATGATCGCGATTTTGGAAAGTGAAATATTTGTTGAGAAAAAAGCTCAGGATACTGGTGAGGATATAGTTGGTCGCGGAGGAAAGCCATACGCCGCCGTGCAGAACGTTGAACATAAACAGCTCGATGCTCACGCCGACGACGGTGTTGATCACCCCGACGAGCAGGAATTTGGCGAACCTTATATCCACCAGCGCGCGCAAGCGTTGCCACAGTGTCATCGGTCAACCTTCTTTCTTCTCGTCGGTGGTCTCGCGGATGATATAGCGCGGACGGTGCTTGACCTCGGCGTAGATCTTGCCGATATATTCGCCCAGCACCCCGACGCACAGCAGTTGTACGCCGCCGAGGAACAGAATGACGCACATGGTGCTGCTCCAGCCGTTGATGGTCAAGCCGGAGAAATGCCGCACCAGTGTCCACACGATCATCACCAGACTGATAAAGGACACGCCCAGACCGAGTCCCGTGATCATTTTCAGCGGCTTGGTGGACAGGCTGGTAATGCCGTTGACCGCAAGGGACAGCATTTTATGCAGGGGATAGTGGCTCTTGCCTGCCACGCGCGCGGTGCGCGTGTAATAAACGCTGCTCGACCGATAGCCGATGAGCGGCACCAGACCGCGCAGGAACAGGTTGACCTCGTCAAACTGCGCGAGCCCGTCCAGTGCGCGACGGCTCATCAGGCGATAATCTGCGTGGTTGTACACGCTTTCCACACCGAGCGCGGTCATCAGTCTGTAAAACGCATGCGCCGAGCCGCGCTTGAACGCGGTGTCGCTTTTGCGATCGGCGCGCACGCCGTACACCACGTCACAGCCGTCCTCGTACTCGGTGAGCATGGCGTCGACGGCGTTGATATCGTCCTGCCCGTCGCAGTCGATGCTCACCGTCACGTCTGCGCGCTCGCGCGCGAACATCAGACCGGCGAGCAGGGCGTTTTGGTGACCGCGGTTGCGCGACAGCGCAACGCCGCATGCGATAGGATCTTCCTGCGCGAGCGCGCAGATGACCGCCCAGGTGTTGTCGCGACTGCCGTCGTTGACGAACAGCACGCGGCTGTCTGCGTGAATGCGTCCGTCTGCTTGCAGGGCGCGAAGCTTGTCGAAAAACACGGGCGCTGTCTGCGGCAAAACGGTCTCTTCGTTATAGCAAGGGACGACCAGATATAAAATAGGGGTCGTTTTTTCCATCGTGTTGCCTCATTTCATCGTACTTATCAGTAAAATCATATCACATAAAGGCGTGTATTGCAAGAATTATGTGGGCATACTATGAGCAGAAAGGAGCGTGAGATCATGAAAGACGACGAGCGCAAACAGCCGCGCGTGTTACCCGAGCCGCCCAAGCAGACGCCCATTGAGCCGATCATCGCATCGGAGATCTTTCCGCCGCCCTCGGAGAATGAGATCCCCTCGGATGTGCTGGGCAGCTATACCGGCAAGACGGATTCGGGCGAACCGCCCACACAGGACGCTGACGATCTGTAAACAATAAAATCGCGGCAGGGACGAACGCCCTGCCGCGATTGTGTTTATTTCCAATAGCCAAGAGCCTGACCGCGCTCGTAGGCAAACTGCGCGATGAGCTTGTAGCCGTGCTCGTTGAGATGCACGTCGCCCGGACGGTTGAGATACCGCAGGGATGCCGGCATGCTGTACTTTTCGAGGCGAGCGAGGTCGTCCTCGTTGGGGGTGATGCCCACCGCCTGCATACGCTCGGGGGTGATGAGCTCCATCACCGATACCGCGTGGTCGCCGAACGCCTTTTTGAAGGGCTCGATGAGCGCGCCCTCGCTCCAATATGGGATGATGGCAAGATAGTGGTCGTGGGTGAGGTGGTCGACCATGCGCTGATAGCGCGAGATGAGCAGGCTTATATCCGCCTCGGAGGTGCTCAACGCGTCGTTGGCGCCGATGAGAAACAACTCGCAGTAGCTACTCGCGGACAGGTCGGTGTTGCCGAGCGTCACCGACGCGCCGGCAGGGATACGCAAACCGAACTCGGCGCTGGCGCGCGTCAGGGTGACGTAGTAGGCGCCGTCCGTCTTCTCCTCCACGCCGTCAAAGGTCAGACCGAGCGAGTAGGGCTCGCCGTCGATGACGACGGGATTGATGCGCGGAATGGTGGGGTTGGGGGAGGAAGAGCCGACCTGTACGTTCATGCAGTTGAGCTCGGTGCCGTCGTCGAGCAGGAAGCCGAAGCCGTTCTTGCGCAGGCCGAGCTTGACGGTGAACTCGCCGCGATCGAAGCAGATGTCTTCTTTGACGGTGAGCGTGTACGCGCCTTGGCGAGACATGATGGCGACCGACTTATCGCCGGAATAGCCGCCGTTCCAGACCTTATACTCGTCACCGAGCATGTTTTGCAGGGCGTCGGGGTATTTGGTTCCGGCGCCGACCGCCATGCCCATGCCTTCGGTCAGGCTGTCGCCCCAGCAGATGATGATTTTCTGTTCCATACGTATTCTCCTCCCTGTGAAAATCGCGGCAGGCAAAACGCCTGCCGCGTCGACGGTGTTATTTCCAGTAGCCGAGCTTTTGACCGCGCTCGTGTATGAATTTCGCGAGCAGCTTGTAGCCGTACTCGTTGAGGTGCAGGTGGTCGGGCGCTTTCTTGGAATATTGCAGCGAGATCGGGATCTTTTTCTTGGCGAGCATGTTGAGGTCCGACTGAGTGGCGGTAACGCCGACCGACTTCATGGTATCGGCGTTGATCTCATCAAACAGGCAGATCGCGTGGTCGCCGAACGCTTTCTTGAAGCCTTCGGTGTGGGCGCCGTCGCCCCAGTAGGGGATAATGACGATATAGCGATCGTGTCCCATGTGGTCGATCATCTTCTGATAGCGCGCGACGAGCGTGTTGGTATCCGCTTCGGAGGTGCCAAGGCCGTCGTTGGCGCCCATGAGGATAACCTCGCAATAGCTGTCGTCCGACATGTGCGAGTTGCTGAGCACGACCTTCGAGCCGGCAGGGATGGTCTTCGCCGCGGAGGCGTCCTCTCGGGTGAGGGTGACGTAATAGGCGCCGTCCTCGGCCTTGTCCACGCCGTCAAAGGTGGTGCCGAGCTTGTAACTCTCGCCGCCGATGGTGATGGGGTTGATCAGCAGATAGTTGTTGCTGCGCTTATATTCGCCCGAGCCGATCTGCACGTTCATGCCGGTCAGCACGGTGCCGTCGTCGGTCACAAAACCAAAGCCCTCTTTACGCAGACCGAGCTTGACGGTCTTTTCGCCAGCCTTAAAGGTGATGGCGTCCTTGGTGGTGAGCTTATACGCACCCTGACGGGACATGATGGCGACCGACTTGTCGCCGGAATAGCCGCCGTTCCAGACCTTATACTCGTCGCCGAGCAAGGCTTGCAGGGCGTCGGGGTATTTTTTGCCGGAATAGTTCTCCATGCCCATGCCGTCGGTCAAGCTGTCACCCCAGCAGAGAATGTTCTTCTGTACGTTGGGTTTGGCAGTGGTCGAGGTGGTGGTTTTAGTGGTTTTGGTGGGTTTGGTGGTGGTGTCGCGACCGGTGGTCGTGGTTGTGGTGGTCGCGGTCGAGCCGGTGGTGCTGCTCGGCTCGCTCGACGCATCGGGTTCAACCGACGCATCCGGCTCGCTCGATGCATCCGGCGTGTCGGACGAGGTGGGCAGCTCGCTCTCGGAGGACGTCGGGACGTCGCTCGACTCGCCGCCCTCGGTGGTGCCGCAGGCGACCAGCGAGAAGAGGAGCAAAACGCTCAAAGTGAGTGCTAACCATTTACGCATAAAAATGCCTCCCGTTAGTACAATATCTATACGAATGGTAACATGATTTTGGTAAAAAAGCAAGCGTTATTTTGGTAAAAAAGCCTCATTCGCTGTGCCGTGCGCATATTCTTGCTGTCAGCACAGTGATGTCGTCGGCATGCTCGGTCTGCGCCGCGCGTGCCGTATCGGCGATGCAGGCGGCGAGGGTGGGCATGTCCTCGGCTGCGTGCTCACACAACACGCGTTCAAGCGGCGCGACGCCGTCGACCAGGGCGCCGTCGCTGAGCATGACGAGAATATCGCCCTCGTGCAAGCCGTCGGTGCTGTGCTCGAATTGCACGTCGGATAAAATGCCAATGGGCAGGGAGGCGCGTTCCACCCGTGACACGCGTGCATCGCTGTATAAAAGGGTTGCGGCGGCGCCTGCCTTGTAGCTGTCCAGCCGTCCCGAAAAGGTGTCGATGACCGCCACGTCCAGCGTGGCGAGACTTTCCTCACGGCTTTTGACCAGCATGGCGGCGTTGACGCTGTGCAGGACGCTGTCGGGGCTGAATCCGGCCTTCCACAGCCGCGCGGTCAGCCCTACGGTCATGGCACCGTCCACCGCCGCCCGACCGCCGCTGCCCATGCCGTCGCTGAGCACCAGCACGGTGCGTCCGTCCAGCGTGAAGGTGTCGGCGGCGTCGCCGCACAGCTTTTCGCCGTCACAGCAGTGTTGTGCCAGGCCGATCTCCACCGTATAGCGCGGCGGCTCGCCGAGCAGGATGCGCAGGTCGTCGCCGCAGGGGGTGGTGGTCGGTGCGTCAAAGGTACAGCCGCAGGCGGCCTCGACGTCACGCAGCCAACGACCGCCCTCCAACCGTATGCCGACATCCTCGGCGAGAATGTCGACGGTCAGGCGGTTGGCGCGCGAGCGCGTGCACAGCGCTTGCCGCACCGGCATACCGTGGTCGGCGCACACAGCCGCCACGCGGCCCGACAGTTCGACGTCCACCTGTCGCGGATCGTTCATGTCCTGCGCCATGGAGCTGAGCAGGGCCGCCGTGCCGCTGAATTGGTCGTTGACCGAGCGTTGGATCTCGTCGAGACGGCGCCAAGCGGCTTCGCGCAGGACGCATTGTTCGTAGCGACGGGTCAAATGTTCCGCTAAGCGCTCAGGCTGGCGGCAGGTGTCTGCGAGTGCGCCGACAAAGCGGTCGGCGGTGACGCAGCCCTGCTCCTGTAACACGGGGACGGCCGCCTCAAACGCGGCGAGGGTGTCGCCCTCGCGTTGCGTCCAGCATAACGCATACAGCGCGCAATGTGCGCACACGGCGGAGCGTGTGTCGCGCAAAACGGCGGCGGTGTCCTGTGCGCCGTAGCGCGCCAGGCGGTCGGAAACGACCCCGACCGTGCGCGATACGTCGGTGAGGGTGCTTGCCGCGACCTGCAAGCGCATAGTCACCGCGCGGCGCAGACCCTCCACCGCCGGCAATTCACGCGTGCGCAGGACCAGACGGTGCAGGTGGCGGTCCCACCGCCGCGGCAACAGCAAAAACAGCATGCCGGCGGCAAACAATTCATACATATGTATCAAAACGGCGTCGCTCGTATCGGTGAGGGTGACGATGCCGGCGCCGACGAGGAAGACGGCGGTCTGCATTAATCGCCCGAAGCGTGCAAACAGGCCGCACAGCAGACCGCCGAGCGCCAACGCCAGTGCGAGCGCGGTTTGACCCGGAGCCGCCAACGCGGTCGCCGCCGCGAGAATGATGCCGGCCATGCTGCCGCCCTGCTCCTGTCCGGCGCGGGCAAACACCAGCACAAGACCGGCGGCGAGCACGCGTCCGGGCGAAAATTCCCCGATGGTGACGGTGGAGGATGCCATGATGGTCACGGCGCCCGTGAGGATGAGCGACGCTTGCTGGGCGGCGGTCACGCCACCCGTATCGTCGCGCCGCCACAGGCGTTGGCTTTGAATGACCGCTGTGCGCAGAAACACCGTGCAACCGCCGCAGACACAGCTTTCGGCGAGCAACAGCACCAGACGGTAGCCGTCCAGACCAAGCGGCGAATACAGCGCGAGTCCCGTGGCGAGGGTGGCGATAAAGGCGATGAGCGGCGGCAAAAAGGTAAGCTTGTCCCACGAAGGAACGGCGGCGCATACCCAGCGCAAAGCGCCGAGCGCGACGACCGCGGTGATATACCGCATCGGTGACGGTGCGTCTCCCAGCAGATAGCCGATGGAAACGGCGAGCATCACCGCCCACGGTTTGTGTGCGGCGGCGGCGAGGCTGACGCCAAAGGGATAGATCTGCCCGTACAGCGGCGCACGAGGCAGAATCAGCCCCAGCAGACACCACAGCAGCGTGACCGCCGGCGCATGCGTGCTCGGCACGGCGGCGACGGCGGCCTCGGCACTTGGCAGAGGACGGTTGACAACGCGTTTCAAGAAACATCCTTCCTTTCCTAATGAGCGTGGTTATTTCAGTATACGAGTCTCGCTGCGGCATATTCTGTCGCAAGCGCACGGCAAAACAACGCACCTTTTGGCGCAAACGCGCCGCGCGCGTGCGTCGCCGACATGTCCCGTCATTTCCCACGCGAAAGCGTTGACAAAGGAAGAAAAATCCAGTAATATAAAATTGTTCCTTGCATAGGGAAACCAAATTATTTGATACTAATTTCACGGGAGGAATTCACATGAAAAAGAGAACGCTTATCATCCTCGGTGCCGTTGCAGCGGTGCTGGTTATTATTATCGCGCTGTTTGCCGGTACCTACAACCGCATGGTATCCTTGCAGACCGCTGTGGAGAGTAAGCAGGCGACCATTCAGACGCAGTTGCAGCGTCGAGCCGACCTGATCCCGAATTTCGTTGCGTCGGTCAAGGGCTATACCGAATACGAGCAGTCCACCTTACAGGCGGTGACCGAGGCGCGCGCCAAGGTCGGTGCGGCGTCCGACGCCACCGAGCAGGCGGCCGCCAACGACCAGCTCAACGGCGCGATCGACGTCTGGGTCAACGCCGTCACCGAGGCGTATCCCGAGCTGAAAGCCAGCGCGCAGTTCATCGCGCTGCAGGACGAGCTCGCCGGTACGGAAAATCGCATCTCCACCGCACGCATCGACTATAATAACGCAGTTCAGACGTATAACGCGTCGATCCGCAAGTTCCCCGGCAATCTGTTTGCCGGCTTGTACGGCTTTGAGGCGATGCCCTTCTTTGAGGCGAGCGAGGGTTCCGAGCAGGTGCCCACCGTTTCCTTTTGAGTGACGGCGTATGAAAGAACTGTGCAGGCTGCGGCGGTTGCTCGCGGTGTGTCTGGCGGTGCTGATCCTTGCCGCATGCGTCGGCTGTGACGCCGAATACACGTATCCGAACGCCACCGAGCGCTTTTTCGTCAACGACTTCGCGGATATTCTCAGCGAGGCAGACGAGCAGGCGATCTTTGAGATCGGCGTCGCGTTGCAGACGGCAACCGACGCGCAGGTGGTGCTGGTGACGGTGGACTCGCTCGACGGACAAGAGTTAGAAGAATATTCTCTGGGCATCGCGCGCGCGTGGGGCATCGGAGACGAGGAAAAGAATAACGGCATCCTGCTTTTGTTCACCACCGACGGGCCGCATTCGCGCGTGGAGGTCGGCTACGGCTTGGAGGGCGCACTGCCCGATTCCAAGGCAGGGCGTATACTCGACACCTACCTCGTGCCGTGGTATGAGGACGAGGATGCGTGGTCGGCGCGGCTGACCGACACCTACAAGGCACTGATCAACGAGGTGTACGCCGAATACGGGCTGACCGAACAGCTCGTGCCGCTGGAGGAGCCGGTGTATGAGGACGACGGCTCGTGGATCGCCATGATGGTCGTGCTGGTGGTGGTGCTGGTGCTCATCACGGGCAAGCGGCGCGGCATCTTCTTCCTGCCGTATTTCGGCGGCTTCCACGGCGGCTATCACCACCACGGCGGCGGTTTCGGCGGCGGTTTCGGCGGAGGCGGCTTCGGCGGCGGAGGCGGCGGCTTCGGCGGCGGCGGTGCCTCGCGATAACAACGCAAAAAAGTGCCCACTCTCTCGTGAGTGGGCACTTTTCTTTATACGAGTATTTCCACGACGTGCAAGACGCCGTCGTCGACGGTGAAGCGGATGTCCATACCGTCGTACGCCATACCGTAGACGCGCACGGGATCGTTTTGGTAGGTCGGGCGCGGATCGTGCGCAAGCACCGCGAGCAACGCCTCGCGCTTGTCGGGCGGCACGGCGGCGAGGCGCTCATCGGGGCAGTCCACCGCCACCGTGCGTTCGCTCAGCCCTGCGAGAAAGCCGTCGGCGGCGTCGGGATGGCTGTCGGTGTAGGCGAGATAGGGCTTAACGTCCAGAATCGGCGTGCCGTCCATCAGGTCGGCGCCGCGAACGTGCAGGACAGGACCCTGCGGCGTGTCCCATTCGACGCCGTCCAGTTGCACCGAGGACAGCCCGATCGGGTTGGGGCGATAGGGCGAGCGTGTGGCGAACACCCCCATGCGCGCGTTGCCGCCCAGACGCGGCGGTCGCACGGTCGGGGACCATGTTTTCTGCCTGACCTCGGAGAAATGCCACACGAGCCACAGGTGCGAAAAGCCCTCGATGCCGCGCAACGCGTCGGGGTTGCGGTAGGGTGGCTCAAAGACGATGCGTGCTTTGACCTCCGGTACCATACCGCTTTGGCGCGGCACGCCGAATTTGGTGGCAAAGCCCGTATGAATATGCGCGATGACCTGCATCGGTATCGTAGACGGCATACACATTCCTCCTGTTCGCTTCTATTCTATCATATGAAAAAAAGGTTGACAACCCTTTAGGGTGTTTGTTATAATGCAGAAAAGGCAATGACGAAGAGGGTCGGGACAGGATGCGTCCAGAGAGTCGGCGGTTGGTGCGAGCTGACGGCAGAGAGTCCCAGCGATCTATGGCTTCCGAGCCGACGTCCCGAGGGCGGTGCGCCGCATTAGGGTCGTCCGTGCGCCGCGTTAAGGCAGAGGGCTTGTTGGAGCCCGCAGAGCGGTCGCTACGGCGACAATTTGAGTGGTACCGCGGAGCTTATCCGTCTCAAAGTTTGGTCTTTGGGGCGGTTTTTATTTTACCGAAAAAGGAGTTTGGTCACAATGGCAAACATCGAAACGACATGCGTACAGGGCGGCTACACCCCCGGCAACGGCGAGCCGCGCCAGGTGCCGATCATTCAGAGTACGACCTTCAAATACACCTCCAGCGCCGACATGGGGAAGCTGTTCGACCTGGAAGCGAGCGGCTATTTCTACTCGCGCTTGCAGAATCCCACCTGCGACACCGTCGCGGCGAAGATCTGCGCGCTGGAAGGCGGCACGGCGGCGATGCTGACCTCGTCGGGTCAGGCGGCGTCCTTCTTCTCGATCTTTAATATCGCGCAGGCAGGCGACCATATCGTCAGCTCCGCGTGTATTTACGGCGGCACCTTTAACCTGTTTAACGTCACCATGCGCAAGATGGGCATCGACTTCACCTTCGTTGCGCCCGATTGCTCCGACGAGGAACTGGCGGCGGCGTTCAAGCCGAACACCAAGGCGGTGTTCGGTGAGACGGTCGCCAATCCGGCGCTGGTGGTGCTGGATATCGAGCGCTTTGCTAACGCCGCGCACGCGCATGGTGTGCCGCTGATCATCGACAACACCTTTGCGACTCCCGTCAACTGCCGCCCGTTCGAGTGGGGTGCGGATATCGTCACCCATTCCACCACCAAGTATATGGACGGTCATGGCTCGGCGGTGGGCGGCTGTATCGTGGACTCGGGCAAGTTCGACTGGACGAAGTATCCGGACAAGTTCCCCGGTCTGTGCACGCCCGACGAGAGCTATCACGGCATCACCTACACCGAGCGCTTCGGCATCGAGGGTGCGTATATCACCAAGGCGACCGCCCAGCTCATGCGCGACCTCGGCACGACCCAGTCGCCGCAGTCGGCGTTTTTGCTCAACCTCGGTCTGGAAAGCCTGCATCTGCGTATGAAGCAGCACTGCAAGAACGCGCAGGCGGTCGCAGAGTTCCTCGCCGCGCACGATAAGGTCGCGTGGGTGAAATATTGCGGTCTGCCGACCGATAAGGATTACGCCCTTGCGCAGAAATATCTGCCGGGCGGCTCTTGCGGCGTCGTGAGCTTCGGCGTCAAGGGCGGTCGTGCCGCCGCCGAGGCGTTCATGGGTCATCTCAAGATCGCCGCGATCGAGACTCACGTCGCCGACGCGCGCAGCTGCTGTCTGCACCCGGCGAGCGCGACCCATCGCCAGTTGTCCGACGAGGAACTGGTCGCCGCCGGCGTGACGCCGGATCTGGTGCGCTTCTCTTGCGGCATTGAGGGCACCGAAGACCTCATCGCCGACATCGCACAGGCGCTGGATAAGATCTAAACGCGCCCGATCACACAAAAGGAGGGATATCTATGCCGATCAAGATCCCGAACAAACTGCCGGCGGTCGAAACGCTGGCGCAAGAGAATATTTTCGTCATGACCGAAACGCGCGCGATCACGCAGGACATCCGTCCACTGAAATTGTTGGTGCTCAACCTCATGCCTACCAAGATCGTCACCGAGACCCAGCTGGCTCGTCTGCTCGGCAACACGCCGTTGCAGATCGAGATGGAGCTGTTGCACATGAAGAGCCACAAGTCGAAGAACGTCGACGAGGAGCATCTGTTCTCCTTCTATAAGACCTTCGACGAGGTGCGCGAGCGCAAGTTCGACGGCATGATCATCACCGGCGCGCCGGTGGAAAAGATGCCGTTTGAGCAGGTCGACTACTGGCCGGAGCTGTGCGAGATTTTGGAATGGACCAAGACCAACGTCCATTCCACCTTCCACATCTGTTGGGGCGCGCAGGCAGGCCTTTACTACCATTACGGCATCGACAAGGTGCCGCTGGACAAAAAGCTGTTCGGCGTGTTCCCACACGTGGTAGAATACAAAAAGGCGATGCTGTTCCGCGGTTTTGACGACGTATTTATGGCGCCGCACTCGCGTCACACCACCGTGCCGCGCGAGAGCATTGAGGCGGTGGAGGAGCTGAAGATCCTCGCCTCCTCGCCGCAAGCAGGCGTTTACGCGCTCAAAAACGAGTCGGGCAGTCAGGTGTACGTGTTCGGTCATTCGGAATACGATGCCGACACCCTCGGGCGCGAGTACCGTCGCGATAAGGACGCCGGTCTGCCCATTGAAGTGCCGGTCAATTATTATCCCGACGACGACGACACGCAGGCGCCGCTGGTGACGTGGCGCAGTCACGCGAACCTGTTGTTCTACAACTGGCTCAATTATTACGTCTACCAGACGACGCCCTACGACATTTCCAAGATATAAAAGCGTATCCGAACCTGCTTTTGCAGGTTCGGATATTTGCTGTCGACGAAAAATTTACAATTTTGCGTGATTTTGTTCACAGTTTCGTGGTAAACTATGGATATATCAAAGAAAGAGAGTGAGCGTATGCTTTGGCGTTGGCGAAACACGATTATGCGGTTTATGCAGGGACGGTACGGCACGGATAAGCTGAACGGTTTCCTGTTTTGGACCTATTTGGTCATCTGGGTGGTCGGTCTGCTTTTTCGCGGCGACATCGTGTCGCGCGTGCTGTCGCTGGTGGCGACGCTCATTGCGGTGGTGGTGCTGTATCGCACGCTGTCGCGCAACATTCCTCGCCGTCAGGCGGAGAATGAGCGCTTTTTGCGGCTGTGGACGCCGATCGGCGGTTGGTTTCGGCGACAATTTCTGCGCGTGCGCGATATTCGCCGCTGGCGGTATCGTAAGTGTCCGCGGTGCAGCGCCAATTTGCGCTTGCCGATCAAGCGCGGTCGCCGCACCGTCACTTGTGCGCGGTGCAACAGCCAATTCAAAGCGTTTTTCCTGTAATGAAAGATCCCAGCTCCGATATCGGAGCGGGGATCTTTGTTTATGCGGTCTTGTGCGCATCGTTTTGGGCTGTGAGTTTCTTGGACTTGCAAGTGCGCGCGTTTGCTCGCATACCTTTAGGGCAGGAGGGATGCGTTATGTGGGAATTGGTCACGCAGGTGCTGTCGCAGATGCTGTTTTTGGTGTTGCACGTAGTCAACAGCAGCTCGTTTCCGAAGCCGCTGTCGCACGCGCAGGAGCGTGAGGCGCTCGCCGCCATGCGGCAAGGGGACACCGCCGCGCGGCAGAAGCTTATTGAGCATAATCTGCGCTTGGTCGCGCATATCATCAAAAAATATCACGCCGCCGCCCAGAATCAGGAGGATCTCGTGTCTATCGGCACGATCGGGCTGATCAAAGCGGTGGACACCTTTGATGAGACGAAGGGGCCGCGTTTGGCAACCTACGCCGCGAGGTGCATTGAGAATGAGATCCTCATGCAATTCCGCTTGTCGAAAAAGACGGCGCAGGACGTGTCGCTGTCCGAGCCGATCGATACCGACAGTGAGGGCAGACCGCTGACCCTCATGGACGTGCTCGCGCAGGAGGACACGATTTTGGACGATCTCGACCGTAAGATCAACGTGGAGAAACTGCCGCGCTACATACGTGAGAGCCTCAACGCGCGAGAGACGGAGATCATCAGCCTTCGCTACGGGTTGGTCGGACGACCGCTGACCCAGTGGCAGGTCGCGCGGCGGCTGGGCATCTCGCGCTCCTACGTCAGCCGCTTGGAAACCAAGGCGCTGGGGAAGCTGCGCCGCCGTTACGAGCGCGGCGGTTGACAGAACGGCGCGCGGTGGAGTAAAATGGAGGAAGGGTACGCGAAAGGGAAGTGAGGTGGCGTCGCGTGAGGGAGAAGAAAGCGGTCCTGTGGTGGGTGATTATCGGCGTAACGATGTTGCTCATATGGGGATTGTCGCTGTTCGGTCGGGAGATGTCTACCGCGCAGAGCGACGCGGTGCAGGGTTTTCTCGGCAGTCTGTTCGGTGAGTGGATCTACGAGACCCTCTTTTATCAGAACATTCGCAAGGTGGCGCATTTTGCGGAATACGCCCTGCTCGGCGCGGAGTGGGCAGGGTATCGGCTGACGGTGCGCGGCGCGCGGCGACCGCCGCGGTGGTTGTTATTGGCCGCCGGTCCGTTGACTGCGGTGTGCGACGAGGCGTTGCAGTTTATCAGCGCGCGCGCGCCGATGGTGGCAGACGTGCTGCTCGATTGCGGCGGCTATGCGTGCGGCGCGGCGGTGGTGTTGGGCGTTTCGCGGCTTTTGAAAAAATATTCTGCTGCGAAATGACATAAACCCCTTGCATTTTTCTCAAACATACAGTATAATAGGCGAAGTAAATGCCGGTGTGATGGAATTGGCAGACGTAGTGGACTCAAAATCCACCGCCAGCGATGGCGTGCCGGTTCGAGTCCGGCCACCGGCACCAAGAGAGAGGGGTACCCATTCGGGTGCCCCTCTCTCTTTGCGCCGGTGGTCGTTTGAGGTTCTCGATCGGCCGTTTTGCTTTTAGCAAAACAAACATCGACGGCAAACAAAAAGCTGTCGTAGGCGCAGGAGCCGCCCTTGCCGCCGATGGCGGTTCAGAGTCCGGCCGTGGACACCAAAACACACTCGTTCTCTTGAACGAGTGTTTT
>JAFQFY010000036.1 GCA_017398485.1 Clostridia bacterium | reverse complement strand
GATCCATTGCTATTCGCTGGTGCACGATGACCTACCCTGTATGGATAACAGCCTGCTTCGCCGCGGTCGTCCGTCGACTTTTGCAAAGTACGGTGAGGATATGGCACTTCCGGCAGGCGACGGCTTGCTGACGCGCGCGTTTGACTGGGGACTGGATGAACAGAATGTTACCCGTGTCGGTGCAGAAAAAGCCGTTAGCCATCGTGATTTCATAGAAATCCGTTAGCATGGTCAGATTGTTTTTGGAAAGCAAATTGGTATTTTGCATGGTTTACGTCCCTCCAAAGCCATTCTTACAGGATATTATACCACCTTCGACTGTGTTCGTCTACCTTTTTGTGGCAAAAAAAGACCCAAATGCGAGGAAAATCGCATTTGGGTCGAGTGATTATAAGGTTTTGACCAATTCTTTGAGATAAGCAGCAAAATCGTCGCGCAGATCGGGCCGACTGAGCGCTACCTCACAGTTGGCCTGCAGGATACCGAGCTTGTTGCCCATATCGTAACGCGTGCCGGTAAAGTCGACGCCCATCATGTTGCCGCCAATCGCTTGTACACGCATGGCGTCGGTCAACTGGATCTCTCCTCCGGCACCGGGCTTGGTCTCGTCCAGAATGTCAAAAATATCCGGCGTCAGGACGCAACGACCAAGGATAGAGAATAAAGACATGATCTTATCCGGCGAGGGCTTTTCGATCATATCGGAAACGTGATAAATGTTATCATGTGCAGGGGAGACGGCCAACGAACAATAGCGAGTAATCTGTTCGGCTGTTACTTCCTTGATGCCGACGACAGATTTGCCGAACTCCTCATAGGCACGGCAAAGCTGACCGCAAGCCGGATCATTGCCGATAATGACGTCGTCACCGTACAGCACGGCGAACGGCTCGTTGCCGACGAATGCTTTGGCGCAGGAAACGGCGTGGCCGAGGCCTTTTGTCTCTTTTTGACGTACGTACTGAATGTTTGCCAGGCGAGAGAGTGCCTCGACCTGTTCAAGCATGTTAGTCTTACCGCTGTCTCGCAGGCGATACTCCAGTTCGACGCTGTGGTCAAAGTGATCCTCGATGATACCTTTGCCGCGATTAGTGATGATGAGGATGTCCTCGATGCCTGCGGCAACCGCTTCTTCGACGATATACTGGATGGCCGGTTTATCTACGATCGGAAGCATTTCCTTAGGCATGGATTTCGTCGCAGGCAGCACACGTGTGCCGAGACCCGCGGCCGGAATAACGGCCTTTCTGATCTTCTGCATGGTTAATATCCTCCTAAAACCTTAAAACTTATATAAAGAAAAACGCGATGATCTCCGTGATAAAATACTGCGCAATATAACCGATGATCGCCATGGCAACGCTTGTACCGCCGAGTGACGACAGTTCACCGGCCGTCAGGTCGTGCGTTTTGCTCAGCGCTCGTTTGATCTTCTTTGTGCAGTGTTGCAGATACAGACGGTTTCCAAACGCGGCAAGCGCAAAGCGAATCACCAGCATAAGTATCGACGACAGCCAAATGGCGATAAAGTAATACATGTACGACGGCGAGAACATAGCCTCTTCGATCAGACGATACATCTCTTCGTAAGTGGTAACATTGTAAATGCCCGTCGCGGTTGCAACGAACAGCGTCATGGCACTTTGGAGAAGCTGAACGAATATCACGAGTGCGCCGAGGCCGTACATTTTACGATACATGAGCCAGAACGGACCGAGCAAAAACGCTGCCCAGTTCCAACTCGTGTTATTGCCTGTGCGGAACATGCGCCGGAAGCGGGGAAGGTAATAGTCGGCCTTGCTGTTAACGGTTGCCGCTAAATGCTCCGCTTTGACGCCGTCGATCTCTTCGCCGGGGTTAACATTGCTCGTCGTAAAGGGCGCGTAGTGATACGGTTGATATTCGCTGTAGGTGTGCTGCGGTTGTGCGCCGTTGCGCCAAGCATCAGTCAGCAGCTCCATGCCGCAATGCGTGCATATTTCTGCGAATTCGGGATTTTGTGTATGACAACGAGGACAGATTTGACCGTGAGGAGCGCTGTTTTCGGGCGAGACGTCGTCAGAACAACCGTCTGCCTTTGTGTTTGTGCGACTCCATTGCTCGGGGGTGTTGTGCAAATGTTCGAGATGACAGTGTCCCTCTTTCGCCCAGCAATCTCTGTGGTGGGGCAAGCCGCAGTGCGGGCAGACGACGATATCATCAGTTTCGGTGAAGGGCTTTTGACATGTCGGGCATGAATATCCATTGTAGAAAAACAAATGACTCACTCCATTCTGTCGCTATTATAGCGTTAATTTCGCATTACCGCAATATATATTTTGTAAATTTATAAAAATTTAATATTTATTCTATATATTGACAACTAAAACTTGATATTTGTGTCGATGAACAGTATAATAAATTATACGAAACGCTTGGAGTGATGGATATGAGTAAAGCACGCGATTTTTTTGATTCAATGGATGGCCGTAAGGTAGCGATCTGCGGCATCGGCAACAATAATCTGCCCGTGGTGCATTTGTTTTTAAAAGCGAACGCCAAGGTTATTGCGTGCGATAAGCGAACGGAAGAGGAACTCGGTGACGTGGCATCGGAGCTGCGCGCCGCCGGTGCTGAACTGCGCCTGGGCGAGACGTATCTCGACGACCTTAATGTTGATCTGGTGCTTCGCACACCGGGAATGAAGCCGTATCTTCCGCCGTTTGAGGCGGCGCGTGCGCGCGGCGTGCGCGTAACGTCCGAGATGGAGTTGTTTTTTGACCTCTGTGAGGCGCCGATATATGCGGTAACAGGTTCGGACGGCAAGACGACCACTACCACGATCGTAGCAGGTCTGCTGGATGCCGCCGGGAAGAAAACGTTTGTCGGCGGCAATATTGGCCGTGCGCTGTTGCCGTATGTCGAGGAAATTACCGCCGATGATGTCGCGGTTGTGGAGCTGTCGAGCTTCCAGCTTACGCGTATGGCGCAGTCGCCGCAGGTCGCAGTGGTGACAAACGTTGCGCCCAACCACCTTGACTGGCATACCGATATGCAGGAATACGTCGACGCCAAGAGAAAT
>JAFQFY010000003.1 GCA_017398485.1 Clostridia bacterium | reverse complement strand
TCGATGAGCGCCGCCGGGATACAACCGCCGGAAGGACCGCCGGTCTGGGCAGCCTTAAACTTCTTACCGTTCGGGATGCCGCCGCCGATCTCGTCGATGATCTCACGCAGAGTGGTACCCATCGGGATCTCCACAAGACCGGTGTTCTTGATCTTACCGCCGAGAGCGAAGACCTTGGTGCCCTTGGACTTCTCGGTACCCATGGAAGCGAACCACTCGGCGCCGCGCAGGATGATCTGCGGGACGTTGGCGAAGGTCTCGACGTTGTTCTCAACCGTCGGCATGCCGTACAGGCCCTTGACCGCCGGATAGGGAGGACGGGGACGCGGCTCGCCGCGGTTGCCTTCGATGGAGGTCATCAGCGCGGTCTCCTCGCCGCAGACGAACGCACCGGCGCCCAGACGGATATGCAGATCAAAATCGAAGCCGGAGCCGAAGATGTTCTTGCCGAGCAGGCCGTACTCACGCGCCTGGTCGATGGCGATCTGCAAACGCGCGACCGCGATCGGATACTCGGCACGCACATACACGTAACCCTCGGTTGCGCCGATGGCGTAGCCGGCGATGGTCATAGCCTCGACCAAGCAGTGCGGATCGCCTTCCAGAACGGAACGGTCCATGAACGCACCCGGATCACCTTCGTCGGCGTTACAAACAACGTATTTCTGCGGCGCCTTGTTGGGAGCGGTCAGCGCCCACTTGCGACCGGTGGGGAAGCCACCGCCGCCACGGCCGCGCAGGCCGGAATCGGTGATAACCTTGATAACGTCCTCGGGCGTCATCTCGGTGAGCACCTTGCCCAGAGCGGCATAACCATCCATGGCAATATACTCGTCGATGGATTCGGGGTTGATAACGCCGCAGTTGCGCAGAACGACGCGGTTCTGGGTCTTGTAGAAGGCGGTGTCGTTGAGCGACACACTGCCCTCAACAGGAGCATCGGCGCCGGTGTCGTTATACACCAAGCGCTCAACAACGCGACCCTTGAGCAGATGCTCGGACACGATCTCCGGGACGTCCTTCGCCTCAACGCGGCTGTAGAAGGTGCCGTCGGGATGGACGATGACCACGGGGCCGAGAGCGCAAAGACCGAAGCAGCCGGTCTGCACGATCTTGACTTCTTCGGTCAAGCCGCATGCCTCGATGCTGTCGGCAAACGCCTGCTGGATGGTCTGGCTGCCCGAAGAGGTACAGCCGGTACCGCCGCAGATCAGTACATGTGCACGAATCATAACTTTTCTCCTCCTCGATTATGCTTTCATCATGAATTCCGCGACCGGCACGCCGCCCTTGAGGTGCTCCTCAACCACGCGCGCGACCTTGTCGGCGGTCATCTTGACGTAGGTGACCTTTTCCTTGCCCGCCTCGACGATCTCCACGACCGGCTCGAACTGGCACAGACCGATGCAACCGGTCTGGGTGACGGTGACGGTGGCGGCCAGACCGCCCTCGTTCACCTGCTCGACAAAGGCGTTGAGCACCGGACGCGCGCCGGCGGCAATGCCGCAGGTCGCCATGCCGACAACGACGCGCTTCTCGCCGCTGCCCTCACGGAGCACGACTTTGTTCTGCATTTTTTCCTTGATTGCTTGAAGTTCTGCCAACGATTTCATAGCAACGCTTCCTTTCATATGAAAAGTTTTATTTTTGCTTTATTCATAGGCCTCGGTTAAGAAGCCTTCGATCCATTGTAACACCTCGTAGCTGTCCAGCGGCACGTCTTCCAACACCTGCCGCAGCTCACGGGTGTCTAATTCCACCGCATCCTTGCCCTGCCGCGTGTGGCGGAACAAAAAATCAGTGTCGGGGTGACCCTGTATCAGAGTTGTCACCGTCGCGATCACGTCGCCCAGCGGCGGACAATCGATATGGTCGGTGCGGAACACCGCCGTGACCGTCGTGCCGTGGTCGTCGGGGAAATTCGAGGCATCGCGTGACTCGACCGTCATACTGCCGCCGGTCATCTCCGCCTCCAATTTGAGAAGCGGCAGACCCAACCCGACGGAACGCGTCGTGCGCGTGGTGTAAAACGGGTCGGTCACCCGACGCACCGTTTCCCCGTCCATGCCGCACCCGTCGTCTGCGACGGTGAGCGTCAGCGCAGTATCAGCTTCGTCCAGCAACAACCGCGTCAGCGACGCGCCGGCCTTGACCGAGTTCTCCGCGATATCCAGAATGTTCAGGGACAGCTCTTTCATACGCCCCTCCGCAATCGTTCGATGAGGTTTTTGCGCACCAGCGCGCTGCTGTACGGCTCGTCGTCCAATTCAATGAACCGTTCCTTGTCCCGAATATCCCACAAAAAGTGGGCATCCGAACCGACCGTGACCAGCGCTCTGTCCAGCGCGTACTTCGCACGAAATTCCGCCTCGCGCGTGCCGTCGTGCAGCTCCACGCAGGTATAGGTCTCGTGCGGCGGCAGGTCGCCGAGCACCGCGATGATGCCGTTTGCCTCGCGGTCGATATGCGCCGGATAGCACACGCCGCCGTAATACTCCGCGAGCGAATCCGCCTCGTCCACCGAAATGTCGGTGGCATTGGAGAGCAGGTCGGGCAGGGTTTCGATCACCTCGTCGTTCTCGTCCATCACCAGCTGGTCACCGAAAATGTCGGGACGGTTGGGGATGCGAATGAGGTGCCGCCCGATCTCCTCGTCGAACGCCATCGCGCTGTCGAGGTCGGGGAACAGACACACCATGTGAATATCCTCCGCCGTGGTCAGCTCCATACCGGCGACGGGGATGATGCCGTGCTTCTTCGCCGCGGCGAAGAAGGCGGGGCAGTTGCGGCAGGTGTTATGGTCGGTAAGCGCCATGATCTGCAAGCCTGCCAGCACGCCCATGCCCACAAGATTGTTCGGGGTGTTGTCGTTATCCGCGCAAGGGGAGAGGCAGGAGTGAATGTGCAGATCGTAATAGTAGCGGCTCATAGCAGATCACGCAGACGCAGGGCGGTATCGTAGGCACTCGCGCCACTGAGCAAGAGGTTGATGCCCTTTTGCTCGGCGAGCGCCGCGACGCCCTCGTCCGGCTGTACGCCCTCCGCGAGAATGACGCACGCGGTATCCGCCAGCGTGGCGACCGCCGCGACGTTGCGGTTGGACATGATGGTGATCCACGCATCGCCCGAAGCGGCGCGGCCCATCACCCAGCTGAGCAGATCACCGATATACACGCCGGTGATCTCGCGCTCACCGTCCGGCAGCGCCGCCGCCTTTAAGTCAGCGCGCGCGACCAATTCACTCACTGTCATGGGGCGCCTCCTTTTCGGCAAGATACGCTTGCATGCGATCGCGCAGGGTGAGCACGCACTCGCTCGGCTTCGCCTTGCCCTGCACCACGTCCTCCGCAAACGCACGACAGGTCGGCGCACCGCAGGCGCCGCAGTCCAAGCCGGGAAGCGTCGAACGCAGATTTTGTATGTCTGCCATCATACGCATCGACTCCGCCATGGTACTACCAAGCTGGGCGACGCCGCGGTATTGAGGCATCTCATTGAAGAAATAGTCTTCGGGAATGTATTGCTCATCAGGCGGCAAGAAATTCTGGCTGACGGGGAGATACCGCCGCAAAATTTTAAGTCGGGCGCGCGCGATAAACGGGTTTTGCACCGCCAACACGCCGCCGACGCAACCGCCGGTACAGGCGTTGAGTTCGACGAATTCGAGCGACGGAATGTTGCCGTTCTCGATCTGGTCGAGCACGCGGTTGACGTTTTCGATGCCGTCTGCCGCGAGATAGCTGTCGTTGAACAACGCCGATGCCTCGCCGCCGCTCGACGCCCAGCCTATGCCCACCATGCCCGACGACGACAGCGAGTCGATCTCGTCGGAATGGGACATCGCGTTGATGAGCAGGAAATAGATGTCGCGGATGGACACCACCGCATCCACCTGACTCTTGTGACCGCCAAAGCCGTTTTTAACGTAGCTCGCCTTGGCAGGGCACGGGGAGATGAAGCACACACCGATCTCCTCGTCGGAGAATTCGGGGTGTTCGCGCTTTGCCTTGTCGCGCGCCAGCTTGGCCGCGATCTCCATCGGCGGCAGCATGTGCATGACGTTTTCCTCGAGTGAGGGATAGCGCAACGAGATCAGACGCAGCACCGCAGGACAAGCCGAGCTGATGACCGGCTTTTTGACGCCCTCGGTGTTGAGATAAAAGCGCGTGTAGGCGGAGACCAGCTCCGCCGCCTTGGACACCTCAAACACGTCGTCAAAGCCGACGCGCAAGAGGCCGCCCAGCACGTAGTCCACGTCGTCGAGGTTGTCGAACTGTCCGTAGAGCGCCGGGGCAGGCAGAGCGATCTTCCATTTGAAACGGTCCATCGCTTCGAGCGTGTTGCACACCGCTTTTTTCGCCTTGTGAGGACACACGCGGATGCACTCACCGCAGTCAATACAGCGCGCTTCGTCGATCACGGCGTGACCGTCGCGCACGCGGATCGCCTCGGTGGGGCAATGCCGCAGGCATGTCGTACAGCCGGTGCATTTGTGCTCGTCCAGATGAACCGAGTGCTCGTAAGTATTCATAGCATACACCCTTCGGCTCAGTTATCCAGATTCACACGCATCACGATGCGTGTTCCCACACCGACCGTCGACTGAATATCCAGGCTGTCGGTGTAGCGCTTCATGTTGGGCAGACCCATGCCGGCGCCAAACCCAAGCGACCGAATGGTATCCGGCGCCGTGGAGTAGCCGGCCTGCATCGCTTTCTCAATGTCTGCGATACCGGGTCCTTTGTCTTCTAAAATGATCTCGATGGCGTCCTGTGCCACCCGCACCTCGGCGTGACCGCCGCCGGCGTGAATGACCATGTTGATCTCGCCCTCGTACATCGCAATGGAAACGCGGCGAATCGTTTCCGGGGACAGGCCGAGTCGCCGCAGGTTCTTCTTGACCTGCACCGACGCCTGCCCTGCACAAGTGAAGTCATTTCCGTCCACGTCGAAGTGGAACGACAATACCTCACTCATGCCGTAGGCTCCTTGAGCTTGTTGCCGACCAGCCCGTTGCTGTACAGAATACCGCACGCTTCGTACATGCGCTTCTTGGAGGCCAGCACGACGATGCCGCATTCCTTCGCCAGACGGAGCATCTCCTCGGTCGGCTGCTTGTCACGCACGAAGACGACGCACACCATGTCCATCATCTCCGCGGTACGGATCACCTGCACGTTGACAAGGCCGGTGACGAGAACCGCCTGGTCCTTGACGAAGGCGAGCACGTCGCTCATCATGTCACTGCCGCACGCGGAATACACGTGCTTGCCCAGGTCCTCTTCGCCGACAAGGACCCGCGCGTCCAGCAGCTCTTGGATTTTACAGATTTTCATACATTTAATCCCCTGTCAAATTAGTCTGTGTACTTGGCAAGGATATCGTCGATGTCATCCACGGTCAAACGGCCGTAAACGTCCTCGTTGACGGTGAGAACGGGTGCCAGACCGCACGCGCCGATGCAGCGGCAGGCGGTCAGCGAGTATTTGCCGTCAGGGGTGCATTCCTCCGCACCGATACCCAGACGCTCGCTGAGCTTATCCATAATGTCGCCGGCGCCCTTGACGTAGCAAGCGGTGCCCAGACACACGGAGATGTTGTACTTACCCTTCGGAGAGAGCGCGAACTGCGCGTAGAAGGTCGCGACGCCGTAAACCTTTTCCAGCGGCACACCCATACCGTCTGCGATCATCTGCTGTACTTCGATCGGCAGATAGCCGTAGATTCCCTGCGCCTCCTGCATAACGCCCATCACGCGGCTGGGATCGTGCTTGTTAGCATCGATGACCGCTTTGAGCTGAGCTTCCTGCTCAGGCGTACCGGAGAAAGGAATCGAGCTGATTTTCTTTTGCATTTGCCTTTGTCCTCCTTACAGAATGTTCGTATAGCGCCGCCCTTTTGCCCTTAACAAAAGGGCAGACTACGCCGCATAAAATTATAGCACTTTTCGCACGCGTTTTCCAGTGTTTTTTTAATAATTGTTAAAAAAATCGCAACTTTTTCGAATTTTGCGGGTTTTTGGCGATTTTGGGGTAAAAAAAGCGTAAAAAAGCGGCCAAAAAGGCGGCTGGTGCGAGCCGCGACGGAGCGATGTGGGCATCGCTCCCTACAACAAGACGGATGGTTTGTGCAAACCATTCATGCGCGCCGCAGGGCGGTGGGTTGCTCCCACCGCTTTGATAAAACAAAAAACGGACGAGGCAGCCTCGTCCGTTTTTCTTATCTTGCGTTATGCTCTTTGACCGCGCGTTCGGCTTCGCGCTTCATATCGCGGCGCGCCGCGTCCTCACGCTTATCGTACAGCTTCTTGCCGCGGCACAGACCGACCTGCACCTTAACGCGACTGCCCTTAAAATACAACGACAGCGGAATGAGCGCGTAACCCTGCTGTTTCATAACGCCGAACAGGCGCATGATCTCGCGCTTGTGCATCAGCAGCTTGCGCACGCGCAAGGGATCGCGGTTAAAGATATTGCCCTTATCGTAGGGACTGATATGCATGCCGTTGATGAACATCTCGCCCTCCACGACGTTGCACCACGCGTCCTTGAGGTTGACACCGCCCTGCCGCAGCGCCTTGACCTCGGTGCCGCACAGTTCAATGCCTGCCTCAAAGGATTCTTCGATAAAGTAATCGTGAAACGCCTTGCGGTTTTCCGCAATGGTCTTGTTTTGCTTTTTCGGCTCTGCCATTGCGGCACCTCCTCGTTTACAATTCGCTTCGGCCCTCGAGCGAGCGGCTGAGCGTGACCTCATCTGCGTATTCCAGATCGCCGCCGACGGGAATGCCGTAGGCAAGGCGCGTGACCTTAATGTTAAGCGGCTTTAACAGCCGCGACAGATACATCGCGGTGTAATCCCCCTCGACGGTGGGATTGGTCGCCATGATGACCTCGGTGACGCTCTCGTCCTCAAGGCGATGCAACAGTTCCTTGACGCGAAGCGCCTCGGGACCGCGCCCGTCCATTGGGGAGATGGTGCCGTGCAGCACGTGATACAAGCCTCTGTACTCGCGCGTGCGCTCGATGGCGAGCACGTCCTGCGGATCCTCCACCACGCAGATGACCGTGCGGTCGCGGCGCGGATCCTCGCACACGGGGCACTGCGCCGCGTCGGTCAGATTACAGCAGGTCGGGCACTCGTGAATATTTTCCCGCGCGTCGACGATCGCCTGCGTAAAGGCTCTCGCCTGCTCCTCGGGCATATACAGCAGATGAAACGCCAGCCGCGCGGCAGACTTGCGTCCGATGCCCGGCAACCGTTCCAACTGCTCGGTCAGCCGCTCAAGCGGCACGATCGCGTAACCCATGATCAAAACATCCCCGGCATATTCATGCCGCCGGTGACCTTACCCATGGACTCCTCCGCGTCCTGCGACGCCTTACGCTGCGCCTCGTTGACCGCCGCCATGACCAGATCCGCGAGCATCTCGGCGTCGTCGGGGTCGATGACGTCCGGCTGAACGGTCAGCGCGGTGAGCTGATGCTTGCCGTCGACGGTCGCCGACACGGCGTTACCGCCGGCCGTGGCGGTGTAGGTGCGCTCCTCCAGCTCCTGCTGGACGCGCGCCATGTCCTCCTGCATCTTCTGCGCCTGGCGCAGCATCGCCTGCATATTACTCGGGCCTCCGCCCATACCTCTCGGAATATTTGCCTTCATATCGTATCCGTCCTTCTTAATTTTCTTGCACCGTCACGTCTGCGTTGCGCGCAGCGGTGAGCAGCTGGGACAAGGGGTCTTGTTCTTCTTTCTTGACCTTCACGGCACGGCGCAAGCCGACGCGATAGGTCGTGCCGGTCGCCTGCGTGATCGCCTGCATCAGCATTTTTTTATTACTGCCCTGTTCAAGCAGTTCCTTAAACATCGCGTTGTCGGTGCAGATGAGCAACAGGTTGCCTTTAAGCACCGCCTGTGACTGCGCGAGCACGCCGTAAAGCGGCGGACACGCGCTCATCAGGTTTTCCAGCACCGCACCCCACTGCGTAAAGGGTGTTTCCTCCTCGGCGGCGGGGGTGGGTTGCGTGGTTTCGGGCGGCGGCACAGACGCAGTCTCCTGCGGTGCCGTGTCCGTAACGGGCGCGGATATCGGCTGTTCCGCCACCGCCGCCGCGGTCGGCTCGGGAGTCGGCGCAACATGCGGCGCGGCGGCAACCGTCGCGCCGCAACGCACCGCCTTTTCCAACTCACCGAGGCGGCGCACGAGCGCCGCCTGCGAATTATCCAGCGACGGATCGCACAGACGCAACACCGCCATCTCCAATTCCACGCGGCGCGAAGCGCCGGCGCGCAGATGTTCGAGTGCCGCCTGCAACACGTCCATGACGTGCAGGACCGCAGAAAGGTCTGCCTCGGCGGCGAGCGCCTGCATCTGCGCCATCTCTTCCGGCGAGGCGATGACGAGATCGCCGCCGTCCTTCACGCTTTTGAGCACCATCACGTTACGCACGTAGCCGATCCACTCGGCGCACAGGCGTTCGATATCCTTCGACGCGCGATACAGCGTATCCACCTGCGCGAGCGCGCCGGCAGCGTCACGCCGCAGGGCGCACGCGGTCAGCGCATACAGCGCTTCACGGCTCGCCATGCCGGTCACCTGCGCAACCACGGCGGCGTCGATACGGGTGTTGCCCGACGCACACTGGTCGAGTAGGGACAGCGCATCGCGCAACGCGCCGTCTGCCAGACGCGCGAGCATCATCGCCGCGTCAGAGGTGAGCTGCAAGCCCTCCTGCTCCGCGACGTACGCGACGCGCGCGGCGATCGCCTCGGCGGAAATGCGATTAAAATCAAAGCGCTGGCAACGCGACAGAATGGTCGCCGGCAGCTTGTGCACCTCGGTGGTCGCCAGCACGAAAATAACGTGCGCCGGCGGCTCTTCCAGCGTTTTGAGCAGGGCGTTGAACGCGCCCTGCGACAGCATATGCACCTCGTCGATGATATACACGCGGTATTTTCCGGTCACGGGGGTGTACGCCACCTCGTCACGCAGATCGCGGATATTGTCAACGCCGTTGTTGGAGGCGGCGTCGATCTCGGTGACATCCAGCACCGAGCCGTCGTCGATGCCGCGGCACACCGCGCACGCGTTGCACGGATCGCCGTCGACGGTCGCCTCACAGTTGACCGCCTTGGCGAGGATCTTCGCGCAGGTGGTCTTGCCGGTGCCGCGACAGCCGGTGAACAGATACGCGTGCGACAGACGGTTATTCTTTATCTCGTTTTTGAGCGCGGTGGTGATGAGATCCTGACCGCATACGTCCGTAAAGGTCTGCGGTCGCCATTTGCGGTATAAGGCTTGATACACGCTCTCCACTCCTAACAAAAATTCTACCGTACACTCTCGGGCATACGAACGAACGGGTGATCTGCGGCACACGGAAACGACCGCTTAATGCTGCTCGGTTCCCCGCCTGACATGGTTCGCGGCGCACCGTCGCACAGGACCCGTTCGCCCGTATGCCCCAAAGCGCACGGCTACTATATATTATATACTACATTACTAAATAAATCAACCGCTATTTTTACCGCATAACCGACTTTTTGCACACATATAGTGGTAGTGGAAAAGAACGCCGTCAAGGAGGAACGAAAATGCACGTAAACCGTTTACCGTGGCGACGGTGGCTCGGCTCGGCCGTGCGGCTGGGCGCAGTCGGCTGTACCGTCGCCCTGCTCGCCGCGACGCCGTTTGACTGGGGCAAGATGGCGCGCACCGCCACCCTGCTCGCGGCCGGTCTGCGCCAACCGCAAAACGCCGCGCAGGTGCTCGGCGACCGCCTGTCGCAAAGCGACGCCGCCGTGGACACCCTTGCACCCTTGCACACACCGTCGGCAGACAGTACGACACCGGACACAAGCGAACACTCCGTGGGCGGTGCATCCGAGCAGGTGCCGACGGATACCGTCACGCCGCCGAAAGAGGACGGCAGCGGCGGCAAGATCGTCCTGCGTAAGCTGGACAGCGGCGACGTTCTGCCCTGCGGCATCGCCACGCGCAACAGCAGCGGGCGCACGGTGGACGTGGCGGCGGCGATGAACACCACGCTCAAGCCGCATTTCACCGCCACCGACAAGCCGCAGGTGCTCATCGTCCACACCCATACCACCGAGCAATATATGCAATACGATGCCGGTTATTATAACGCCGCCGACCGCGCGCGTACCACCGACGCGACGCGCTCGGTGGTGGCGGCAGGGGACGCGCTGGCAAAGGCACTCGCCGCACAGGGCATCGTCGCCATTCACGATAAGACGGTGCACGATTCACCGCAGTATTCCGGCGCTTACACGCGTTCGGCAAAGACGGTGCAGGCATACCTCGACGAATACCCTTCGATCCAAGTGGTGCTCGACCTGCACCGCGACGCCTTGTCGGACGGCGGTGCCATCGTCAAGCCCACCGTCACCGTCGGCGGCAGGCAGGCGGCACAGATGATGATCGTCGTCGGAACGCTGAGCACCGACGCTATGCCGAATCCGCACACCGCGCAAAATCTCGCACTCGCCGCGCAGTGGCAAAAGGCACTCACCGCGCAAAACGACGCGCTCATGCGCCCTCTGTCCACCGTCGGCAGTCGGTATAACCAGCACCTGCACGCCGGCTATCTGCTCGTGGAGATCGGCGCAGAAGGTAACACCGTCGCAGAAGCCGAATATTCCGCACAGTTATTGGGCAAAACACTGGTGGAATTGCTCAAATAAGCGAGGTGACAGCAATGGGCAGGCGGCGCGCGTGGCGCACCTTTATAGCGGCTTTTATTCTCACGCTGTGCGTGCTGGCGCTGGGGTGCGCGTTTTTGCTCATCGAGTACAACGTGCAAAGAACCACCTACGGAACGGTGGATTTCGGCGTGTCCTACACGATGCAGGAGGGCGTGCCGCGCGTGCGTATCGGGGAGGACGAGCCGCTTGCCGTGCCGCCGCGTATTGCACGCGTGTGCGAGGCGGCGGTGCCGCCGCCCATACGTCTGCTCGTCGCGCTGTGGCGCGGCGAGACCGAAGCGGTTGAGGAAATGCTCAAAGAACTGAAATAATGCAATCGGGTGATCAAGCGATCGCCCGATTTTTGTTTACAAGCGGCGATTTTCTTATTATAATAGGAATATCAACTCCCAAAGGAGCGTTTTATCATGTCCCACACCATCGCCGCCATATCCACCCCGACCGCACCTGCCGGACTGGGTGTCATACGCCTGTCGGGTGACGACGCCGTCGCCGTCGCCTGCCGCGTGTTTCGCGCGGCAGACGCAACGCGCGCGCTCGACCGCCTCGACGGATACACCGCCGCCTACGGTCACGTGTTCGACGCCGACGGCGATATCGACGACTGCATAGCACTGGTCTTTCGCGCACCGCACAGCTACACCGGCGAGGACGTGGTGGAATTGTCCTGTCACGGCGGTGTGTATCTGTTACAGCGGGTGCTGCGCGCCTGCTTTGCCGCCGGTGCAAAGCCTGCCGCCGCCGGCGAATTCACGCGCCGCGCCTTTATCGGCGGTAAAATGGACCTCACCGGCGCGGAAAGCGTCATGGATCTCATCGCCGCCGACGGTCGTCTGGCGGCACGCACCGCGCTTGCCGCGCGCGAGGGCGTCACCTACCGCCGTTTACAGGGCGTGAAAGAAAAATTGCTCGCCGTCGCGGCGCAATTCGGCGCGTTCGTCGACTACCCCGACGAGGATATCCCCGAGCTGCGCGCCGACACGCTCGCCGCCACCATCACCGAAGCACAACGCGCCATCGGCGCTCTGCTCGACACCTTTGACGCCGGACGCGTGTTGCGTCAGGGCGTCGACACGGTCATCGTCGGCGCGCCCAACGTCGGCAAATCCACCCTCATGAACTGCCTGGCAGGGTGCGAGCGGAGCATCGTCACCGACGTCGCCGGCACCACGCGCGACGTGGTGGAGGAGACTGTGCGTTTGGGAGACGTCACCCTGCGTCTCGCAGACACCGCCGGCATCCGCGACACCGACGACACCGTCGAGACCATCGGCGTGGACATGGCGCGCCGCCGCATGGCGCAGGCGGCACTGGTGCTCGCCGTATTCGACGGCTCGCGCGCACTCACCGACGCAGACAAGGCGATCGCCGCCGCCACCGAGGGTGCGGCAACCATCGCCGTCGTTAACAAAGCCGACTGCGCCGAGCGCACCGACCGCGCGTGGTTGGAGACGCACTTTGACTGCGTAATCACCCTCTCCGCGAAGCGAGGCGACGGCGTTGACGCGCTCACCGACGCGGTCGCACAGGTGACGGGCGTCGAGCGTCTGGATGCCGCCGAGCCGGTGCTGGCAACCGAACGACAGCGCGATTGCGCGGTGCGGTGCCTCGCGTGCCTCAACGAAGCCGCCGACGCGCTCACGGGCGGCATGACGCTGGATGCGGTCGCGGTCAGCCTCGACGGCGCGATCGCCGCCATTCTCGATCTGACGGGCGAGCGCACCACCGAAGCCGTAGTGGACGAGGTGTTCGCGCGCTTCTGCGTGGGGAAATGACCAAAACACGAAGAAAAAGACCACACCCGACGGGGTGTGGTCTTTTAATTTACACGATCAGATTACGCGTTGGCCTTCTTGGCGAGGGCGGACTTCTTACGAGCCGCATTGTTCTTATGCAGCAGTCCCTTGGCAACAGCCTGGTCGATCTTCTTGGTCGCGGCGCGCAGCGCCTCTTCCTTGTTCTCGCCGGCCTCAATAGCGGCGTTCGCCTTCTTGATCTCGGTCTTGAGAGCGGAACGGTTAGCCTTGTTGCGAGCCGTCTTGATAGCGATGACCTTCACGCGCTTCTTAGCGGATTTAATGTTGGGCATGGTCACACCTCCTCTTAATACTCGTATATTACGACAATTCGTGTACAAGATATATTAACACCTTTACCGTAAAAATGCAACTAAAATTTTTGAAAAATTGCGTTTTTTTCAATTTCTGTTGCAATAACACGGAAAATCGGGCATTTTTAGGGGGTATTTTTATGAATTGTCGCACAGATTTGGCGATCGAAGCGGCGGCGCAGGCGGAAAAACTCGGTGAAAAAGACGTGCGGCAAGCGACGAGCACCGTCGACGGCGTGCACGTGAGCCGCTTGCAGATCCTGTCGCCGCAGGGCGCCGCCGCGCTCGGAAAACCGATTGGGCAATACGTCACCGCCCAACTGCCGCCGCTGTCGGACGATGAAAAACGGCTGACCGCCTACGCCGCGGCGATCGCGCAGGAGCTGTCAGCCCTGTTGCCGCCGCACGGCACGGTGCTGGTGGTAGGGCTCGGCAACCGCTCGGTCACGCCCGACACGTTGGGACCTGCGGCGGCGGATATGGTGCTCGCGACGCGGCATATCCGCGGCGAGTTTGCGCGCGCGGCAGGTCTGGACGACCTGCGTCCGACCGCGGTGCTGTCCCCGGGGGTGTTGGGGCAGACCGGCACGGAATCCAGCGAGATCGTGCGCGGCGTCTGCCGCGAGGTCGACCCCTGCGCCGTGGTGGTGATCGACGCGCTCGCCGCGCGCAGCGTGGAACGGCTCGGGTGCACGGTGCAGCTGTGCGACACCGGCATCGCGCCCGGTTCAGGCGTCGGAAACGACCGAAAACCGCTCAACCGCGAGGTGCTCGGCGTGCCGGTCATCGGCATGGGCGTGCCGACGGTGGTGGACGCGGTGACGCTGGTGCGCGCGTATCTGCACGAGGACACCGACGCGCCGCGCGAGGAGCCGCCGATGATGGTGACGCCGCGCGAGATCGACCTGGTCATCAGCCGCGCCGCGCGGCTGGTCGCGATGGCGATCAACGGCGCCCTGCAACCGGCGTATTCGCCGCTTGAGCTCATCAGCGTCGCGAGGGGAATGTGATGTCAGCCCAACAACAATTCGTCCAGTGACACCGAAAACAGTGCCGCTATTTTACACACCGTGTCCAGCGACGGCTCGCTGTCCTCGGTCTCGTATTTCGTATACGAGCTGCGTTGCAAGCCCAACGTCTCCGCCACTTCGCCCTGTGTCATTTTCTTTTCTTTTCTTAACGATTTTAAGCGCTTTCCCAAACCTTTTATAATTATCACTCCTTTTTGTCCCACTGGTGAGACATCTATTCCGCAATCTTATTATACACTAAATTTGTCCTAAAACAAGACAAAGTGGTGATTTTATGAAAAGAATTCTTGATACAGAGCGGGTCAACATTATCGGCGATCGCATCAAGGAAGCGCGTATAAACGCCAACATGAGCCAGAAAACCTTGTCGGAGAAATTGGAGCTGATGGCTGTGTATACCTGCCGCGGTTCACTCTCGCGCATCGAAAACGGCAGACGTGCCGTTACCGACATTGAGATCGACGCCATTTCCAAGGTGCTGAATGTGTCGCTCGACTACCTGTTCGGTCGCGAATAATTGGCACGAGGTGAGTGATATGAGCGTAAAAGACGCTGTCTGCGAGCGATTTCGTGACATCTGCGAGCAACGCCACATGGCGATCAATGAATTGGCAAACCTATCGGGCGTCACTCCGTCCACGGCATATAGCATGATGGACAAAACGCGGCGGGACATTTCCATTGTCACAATCAAGAAGTTCTGTGATGGGCTGGACATGACGCTGGGCGAGTTTTTCTCCACCGCCGCGTTTGATAATTTGGAACAAGAGATCAAATGACACAGCTGTGCCGCGCTTCGATGCCCTGTTCGGTCGCGAATAATCCCTCCGCCGCCGTTCGGCGGTCCCCCTCCCTTTAACAAGGGAGGCTTTTTTATTTTTATCGGTCATGCGTCCACCGTCACCGAAAACGGCGCTGACAGTCGATAACTTCGCGGTGTGAAAATCGTGTCGGCGTGTGTGACCGTGTTCACCGTTTTTATGGTGACGGCACGTCTGCTGTCAGGGGTGCATTGGCTGTCCGCTATTGTCGGCGGCGTGTTGCTCGGCGGCTCGCCGGTCACGCTGTACGCCGCCGTGCAACGCGAATAATGAAAAGCCACATCCCAATCGGGTGTGGCTTTTTTCGGATACATCCGGCGGCTCGCAAAAAAAGAACGCACACCCAAACGGGTGTGCGTTCTGTACGAGCGTATGCTTGTGCCGCTTCCAAAATCAGCGCTTGCTGAACTGGGGAGCGCGGCGAGCCGCCTTTAAGCCGTACTTCTTGCGTTCCTTCATGCGCGGATCGCGAGTCAGGAAGCCGGCCTTCTTGAGCGCAGAGCGCAGGCCTTCGCTGTCGTACTGCAACAGCGCACGGGCGACACCGTGACGGATCGCGCCGGCCTGGCCGGACACGCCGCCGCCGGCAACGCGGCACTCAATGTCGAATTTCTCGGTCAAGCCGGTGAGCGCCATCGGCTGACGCACGATCAGTTTCAGGGTCTCAAGGCCGAAATAATCGTCAATGTCACGGCCGTTGATGGTCACCTTGCCGGTGCCCTGGTACAGACGCACGCGGGCAACAGAGGATTTACGGCGACCGGTGCCGTAGAAAAAGGGTCTAGAATTGTAATCCATCGTTATTGCCTCCTTCATTACAGCTCAAACGCTTCGGGTTTCTGGGATGCGTGGGGATGCTCCGCGCCGGCGAAGCAGTGCAGGCGGGTCTCCGCCGCGCGGCCGATGTGGTTGTTGGGGATCATACCGCCGACAGCCAGTTCCATCGCCTTCTCGGGACGCTGCGCCATCAGCGTAGCGTACTTGGTCTCCTTGAGGTTGCCGACCCAACCGGTGTGACGGTACCACTTCTTCTGCTCGAGCTTCTTGCCCGTGAGGACAGCCTTCGCGCAGTTGATGATGATGACGTTGTCACCGCAGTCAACGTGGGGGGTGAAGGTGGGCTTGTGCT
>JAFQFY010000035.1 GCA_017398485.1 Clostridia bacterium | reverse complement strand
GTCATACACTGTTTAATTTTCAAGGTCCTCCGACTTCGGTACATTCCGAAGTCGTGCTTCGCAAATCAGCCGCTTTGCAAGCCTTTTTCGCGACAGCTTTGCTATGATACCACTAAACAACCCCTTTTGTCAACACTTTTTCGGAACTTTTTTTAGAATTTTTTAGGTTTTTTTGTGTCCACTGTATTTAGTGGTTTTTTCTCGTTTTCCCACACTATCTGTTGTGGTCAAAAAGCGCCTTTCGCCATGCAGCGAAAGGCGCTTTTCGTTATTCCTCTATCCAAACGCCGCAAAGCGGCGGCAACACCAACGTTTCTCCCTCCACGACGCCGTCGCCGATAAGGATTTTACCCCGTGCGAAGGGCGGCGGCAGGGTAATGCGGCACTCCTGCTCGCCGCGGTTGACCGCCACGAGCAATCCACCGTGCGCATCGCGGCGCTCAAAGCACACCACCGACGCGACAGTGTCGATTGGGCGGATCTCTCCCTCGGCAAGCGCCGAACACGCGCGACGGCAAGCGCCGAGCGCTCGGTACCAGCCGAGCAACGCGGTGTCCTCACACCCCCACGGATACGTCGCACGGTTAAACGGGTCTTTATAACCCTCCATGCCGACTTCATCACCATAGTAGACACACGGCACACCCGGCAGGGAAAACTGCAACAGCGTCGCGAGCCGCAGGCGGCGTAGCCCCAGCGCGCGCTGTTCGTCCGTAAGCATCTGCGATGCCTGCCAGCGGCGGTCACGACCGCCGCTCGGCTCGCCGCCGAGCAAGGTGAGCACGCGCTCGGTATCGTGCGTGCCGATATGGTTCATCAAAAGGCGCAACACCGACGGTGGATAGTTCTCCGCCACCGTCATGACGGTGTTGAAAAACGACGCGCGATCGCCCTGCAACAAAAAATCGAGGATCGCATCGCGAAACGGATAGTTCATCACGCTGTCAAGCTGTGTGCCGAGAAGATAACGTCGACGATGACCGTAGCTCTCCTTGTTACTCGCGTCCTCCCACACCTCGCCGAGCACCAACGCGTCGGGATCGGTGGCCTTGGCACGCGCGCGCAAAGCCTCGAGAAAACCGTCGGGCAACTCATCTGCAACATCCAAGCGCCATCCGGCCACACCGCAACGCAACCACTTTTGGACGATGCCGTCGGGGCCGTTGATATAGTCCATAAACGCAGGCGACAGTTCCTCCACCTCGGGCAAGGTTTCAAAACCCCACCACGAGGCGTAGTCGCGTGGCCACGCGCGGAAGCGATACCACGGCGCATACGGCGACAGCGGCGAGTTATACGCGCCGACGGTATCGTAGCGTCCTTCGCGGTTAAAATACACACTGTCTGCACCCGTGTGACTGAACACGCCGTCGAGCAACACGCGCATACCGCGCGCCGCTGCCTCATCGGTCAGGGTGCGCAGGGCCTGCTCGTCACCGAGCATCGGATCGACGCGCGAATAATCCGCGGTGTCGTAGCGATGGTTGGAATGCGCCTCGAAGATCGGATTGAGGTACAGGCAGGTCACGCCGAGCGATTGCAGATACTCCAGCTTCTGCCGCACGCCGTCGAGATCGCCGCCGAAAAAGTCGTTGTTGCGCACGCGCCCTTGTGCGTCGGCACGCCACTCCACCGCCTCGTCCCAGCGCGTGTGCAACACGCGGTCGGTCGGCACGCCCGATTTAGCCGAGCCGGACGCGGCAAAACGGTCGGGGAAGATCTGGTACATAATACCGCCTGCGAGCCAGTCGGGCGTGACAAAATCGGCCGCGTAGCAGGTCAGCTGCCAGGTTGCCGCCACGCCGTCGGGCGAATACGCCGCCGTACCGTCCGGCCGACGGGTCAGATACCCCGTGCCGAGCGCCAGCTCCAAGCGAAACGCATACCAATAAAGCCCTGCGTGATCGGGGGTAAAGCGCACGTCCCACCACTCGTGATCGTCATCCGCCACGCCTGCCCAAAACATCCCAAAGCTCTGCTGCGGTTTCGCGTCCTCGTTGACAAGCAACGCCGCGCCATGACAACCCCAGTGACGCGGCACGCACACGCGAAACAGTACCGCCGTATTCTCCGCCACCGCGCCGAACGGCGCACGGTAGGCTATGTCACGGGAATTGAACAGCTCCGGCATGGTGATCTCCTTTTATATATATTCCTATATATAGTATGCCCGTTTTTCACGGTCTTCAATAGGTTCGACGGAAATCCCCCGACACGGGCGTCGGGGGCAGCATCAGTCAAACATTTCCAGTATTTCGCCCTTGGGTGCGTAACCGACCGCCTGACGCACCACCTTGGCGTCTTTCATAACAACCAGCGTCGGGATGCTGACGATGCCGAAGCGTTGTGCAAGCTCGCCCTCGGCATCCACGTCGATCTTGCCGACCGTAAACTCGGGATGCTCCTCGGCGATCTCGTCGACCAGCGGCGACACCATGCGACAGGGACCGCACCAGGTTGCGTAAAAATCAAGGAGCACCGGCTTTTGGCTCTCCAACACCTCGGCGGTGAAATTATCTTTGGTAATCGAAATTACTGCCATAATTATCTCCCCTTAATCCTTGGATTTGTAATACAACATGCAATGGCAATAGCCTTCAAAATCGGGGTCGGCGATCTGCTCGCGGAACTCCTTGCAAATGCATTTGTTCTCCTCCGTCTTTGCCAGACGGCAGGGACAATACCCACCCTTGGCTTTGAGTCCCTCCTTGATCTGCCGCACGACCTCTTTGTCTTCGTTGAGACGAACCGCCATTCAAACCCCTCCTTTGTTTCCTTTATATATACTATACCACATACACCCCGTAAATACAACAAAAATCCCCCAACCGCGGTTGGGGGATTTTTCATGCTTATTTCAGGTTGGCTTTGAGGGTGGCGAGCTGGTCGCGCAGTTCCTGCGGCAGACGATCGCCAAACTTCTTGTAGTGCTCCTCGATCTCGGCGGCTTCCTTCTCCCAGACGGCCTTGTCGACGGTGAGGATATCCTTGAGGGTATCCAGATCCATGTCGAGGTCGGTCAGGTCGATGTCCTCGGGCTGCGGCACGTAACCGATCGCGGTCTCGCTCGCGGTCGCCTTGCCTTCGCAACGGTCGATGATCCAGTTCAGCACGCGCATGTTGTCACCGAAGCCGGGCCAAATGAAATTGCCCTCGTCGTCGGTGCGGAACCAGTTGACGTTGAAGATCTTCGGCGCCTTGTCGCCGAGCTTCTTGCCCATCTCGAGCCAGTGACGGAAATAGTCGCCCATGTGATAGCCGCAGAAGGGCAGCATCGCCATCGGGTCGCGACGCACGACGCCGACCGCACCGGCGGCGGCGGCAGTGGTCTCGGACGCCATCGCGGAGCCGATGAACACACCGTTCTCCCAGTCACGGGACTGGTAAACCAGCGGCGCGTACTTGGCGCGGCGGCCGCCGAACACGATCGCGGAGATCGGTACGCCGGCGCCCTTGTTGAATTCGTCAGAGATGCAGGGGCAATTCTCGGCAGGCGCCGTGAAACGGGAGTTCGGGTGAGCGGCGCAGGTGGTCTTATCCGCCTTGTTGAACTTCGCGGGATCCCACGGATTGCCCTTCCAGTCGAGTGCGTTCTCGGGCAGGTTCTTGTTCAGGCCCTCCCACCACACGGTCTTGTCGTTGAGGTCAAGCGCCACGTTGGTGAAGATGGTGTTCTTCTTGGTGGACTCCAGAGCGTTGAAGTTGGAGTGCGCGTTGGTGCCGGGCGCGACGCCGAAGAAGCCGTTCTCGGGGTTGATGGCGTACAGACGGCCATCCTCGCCGATGCGCATCCACGCGATATCGTCACCGACGGTCCACACCTTGTAGCCCTTCTTGCGCAGGTACTCAGGCGGAATCAGCATGGCCAGGTTGGTCTTGCCGCAAGCCGACGGGAACGCGGCGGCGATGTAGTGCACCTCGCCCTTGGGGTTCTGCAGACCGAGGATGAGCATATGCTCCGCCATCCAGCCCTCTTTCCAGCCCTGGAAGGAGGCGATGCGCAGAGCAAAGCACTTCTTGCCGAGCAGAACGTTGCCGCCGTAACCGGAGTTAACGGAGATGATGGTGTTGTCCTCGGGGAAGTGGCAGATATAGCGCTTCTCGGGGTCGACGTCGCAACGGGAGTGCAGACCGCGCACCCAGTCATTGCTGTCGCCGAGCACATCCCACACCTCGTTGCTCACGCGGGTCATGATCAGCATGTTGAGCACGACGTACACCGAGTCGGTGATCTCCACGCCGATCTTCGCGAGAGGCGAGCCGATCGGGCCCATGGAATAAGGAATGATATACATCGTGCGGCCCTTGTAGCTGCCGCGCGCGATGTTATACAGCTTCTCGTACATCTCTTTGGGATCGCACCAGTTGTTGGTGGGACCCGCCATCTCCTTGGTGGAGGTGCAGATGAAGGTGCGATCCTCCACGCGCGCCACGTCGTTGGGGTTGGTGCGGTGCAGGTAGCAGCCGGGAAGTTTCTCCTGGTTGAGCTCCTCGAGCTCACCGAGCTCGACTGCCACACGGCGCAGCTCATCGCGCTGCGCGTCGGTACCGTCTACCCACACGACGTTGTCGGGGGTGAGCAAGGCCTTCATTTCGTCCAGCCATGCCAGAACAGTCTTGTTTTTGGTCATTGTTATTTCTCCTTTCGCCGTTCGGCGGCGTGACGCCGCCAATGTGAAAAGCATTTCTTCACGGATATCATTATACCCTTATTATAGTAAATTTTGCAAGTCCTATTTGTTAAAATTTAATTTTTTATAGGAATTTTGTCACGTTTAATGGACGAAGAGCGCATTTGACAACGAAAAGCCCGTATTATATAATGAAAACGGAAACAAAAAACGACGCCGCCGTGTCTCTTTTATGCATAAGGAAGGAGTGGGTTCAATGAAAAGGATCGTATCCGGATTGATCGTCACAGGGTTGCTCTCGTGCCTGCTCGCCTCCTGCGGCGACCCGAGCCAGCCGAGCGTAAGCACACCAACCACGACCACAACGACCACAACGACCACCACGACCACCACGACCACGACCGCTCTGCCGCCCACAGGACCTGCCACCGCGCTCATCTCCAAGGATCGCGCAAAGCAGATCGTCATCACCCATTGCGGCGGCGCTATCGCCGAGGCGACCTTCACCAAGGTCGAGGTCGACTCGGAGGACGGCAAGCCCGTATATGAGGTGGAGTTCGTTTGGCGCGGCACAGAGTACGAATACGAACTCAACGCGCTCACCGGCGCCGTCCTGTCGGTGGAAAAGGAACCAATACGCACCTACTTCGACGGCATTAACTCACCGTTGACGTTTTCATCACTGCAAGAATACAAAGAAAAACTGTTGACCCTCACCGACGCCGTCTCGTTGCGTTGGTCCTTCGTCACAGGCGGCATCGGCGAGTCCGTCGCCATTCGTGACGAGGCAGATTTTGCGATGCTGTTGCAGGACGGGTATTTCCTGCTCCCCGTGTTGTCGAAATCACACACCGTCACGCAGGTTTGCTTTTCTCGCGACGGCTACACCGAGTTTTCCATCAAAAGCACACAAGGCGACACGTTGACGCTGACCTGCCGCCACGGCACCGCTCCCTTCGACGCGGTCGAGGGTGCCGAACGCACGCCGCTGACAAACACGCGCGGCGTAACCGTGACGCGTGAACGGCGCGTCGACGAACAAGCCTGCGTATACACCTGGAACGAGGAGGCGTACGCCTGCCGCCTGTCCTGTGCCGCAGACGCCGACACTTTTGCCAAGAGCTTAACGTTCGAGACGGTCACGATCAAATAAAAAGCAGCGGACTCATAGGGGTCGTACAGTTAAGGATAGAAACAGGCCCCCTTGTGTAAAGGGGGCTGGATTTTTGCCACCTCCCTTTGCACAAGGGAGGCTTTTTTATGTTCGCCTATATGATTTGTCACTTCTACTGACAAGCACTACACTTTTGTCCACAAAAAACACGGTATACCTCTTTCGAGATATACCGTGTTTTTGAAAGCCGTCTTTAACTGTACAGCTCCAACGAGTCCGCTGTCTTTTTATTATTCTGCCGTTTGGCGCGCGGCGAGCTTTTTCACCAGCGCGACAACGCCGACGAGCGCCATGCCCACGACGATGGCGACCACCAGATCGAAGATCACCGTCAGCACCAGTGTCAGCGACATGATCGCCCAATCGTACCACGGCGAGGTCTTGACCACCTTAACGAACAGGCGCCACTCGCTCATATTATACGCCACCACAAACAAGATCGCCGCAATGGTCGGCATCGGAATGAGCGCCGCGTACGGCATGAGCACCAGCAGCACGAGCAGCAGGATCACCGCATGCACCATACCGGCGATCGGGGTACGACCGCCGTTTTTGATGTTGGCGGCGGTACGCGCGATCGCGCCGGTCGCCGGAATACCGCCGAAGAACACCGACGCAATATTGGCAAGACCCTGCGCGACCAGCTCGGCGTTGGGCTTGTGCTTGCTGCCGATCATGCCGTCTGCGACCACACAGGACAACAGCGACTCAATGCCGGCGAGCAGAGCGATGGTCACAGCGTTGGGCAATACTGCGAGGATCTTATCGACGCTGAAATCCATCGCGCCGAGATCCACGCGCGGCAAGCCTGTCGGAATGGTGTAGAGGTCACCAATGGTGTATACGCCCTCGTCAAAGCCGGGAACAAACGCCACCATCAGCGCGCCGACCACCACCGCAATAAGCGACGGCGGCACGCGTTTTTCAAATTTCGGATATATCACGAGTATCGCCAGACATACGACACCAACCACGAGCGCCTGCCAACTGAACGAGCCGATGGCGGCGATATTCGCCTCGATCTTCTCGACCGTTTCGATCGGACGCACACCGACCGCGTAGGTCAGTCCCAGAAAATCCTTGATCTGCCCGACGAGGATGGTCACCGCAATACCGGCGGTGAAGCCGACCGTGATAGTCAACGGAATAAAACGGATCAGCGAGCCGAGCTTGCACACGCCCATCACCACGAGCAGTACACCGGCCATCACAGTGGCGAGGAACAGCCCGTCCATGCCCTGCGTCGCGACCACGCCTGCCACCACGGTGGCAAACGCGGCGGTCGGGCCGGCGATCTGCACACGGCTGCCGCCGAGCAGCGACACCACGAAGCCGGCCGCGATCGCGGTATAAATGCCGCACGCCGGCTCCACGCCCGACGCGAGCGCCAACGCGATGGACAGCGGCAGGGCGATGATCGCGACGATCAGACCGGCGATCAGATCATCCGTGAACTGTGCGCGCGTGTAGCCCTTGAACGCCGAAAAGAGCTTTGGTTGTAAATAAAAGTCCTTCATTTTGTCACTCCTCCGAAATACACAAGCGCCAGTATACCACGCCGTGCGAAAAATGTAAAGAAAAGATTGTTTCGCGCTTGTAAAATCTTCCGAATTGTGCTATGCTTTTCTCAACATACCACTTCCGTTTCCCAAGGAGGGCTTTTTCATGAACTATTGCGGTTATCACACCCACACCAACTTCTCCGACGGCAAAAACACGCCCGAGGAAATGGTGCGCGCGGCGATCGCGCTCGGCATGCCTGCCATCGGCTTCTCCGACCACAGCGATACGCCCTGCGACCAGTCCTATTGCATGAAGATGGAGCAGTATCCGGCGTATCTGGCGGAGCTTGACCGCCTAAAAGAAAAATACGCCGACAAGATCACCGTCATGCGCGGCTTGGAGCTCGACTACGACTCGGACATGGCGTTTGCCAAGAGCCTCGATTATTTTCTCGGCTCGGTGCACTATCTGATGTACAACTACAAGGTGTACGCCATCGACCACGCGCGCGATATTCAGCTCGACTGCATCAACACCGAGTTCGGCGGTGACAAGCTCGCCTTTGCCAAGGCGTATTTTGACACGGTGGTCAAGCATATACGCCGTTGCAAGCCCACCATCGTCGGCCATTTCGACGTGCTGACAAAATTCAGCCTCATGGACGAGGACGACCCCGAATACCAAAAGATCGCGCTCGGCGCGCTTGAAGAAGTGGTCAAGGTGTGCCCCGTCGTCGAGGTGAACACGGGTGCCATCTCGCGCAAGTGGCGCGACCGCCCCTACCCTGCCGACTTCCTGCTGCGCGGCCTGCGCGAGATGGGCGGCGAGGTCATTCTCGGCGCCGATACCCATGCGACCGACACCATCGACTGCGCGTTCCCTCTCGCGGTGGAGCTGATCAAAAAAGCCGGCTTCGACCACCTGCTCACCCTCTGGCCCGACGGCTTCCGTAAAGAAATGCTGTAAAAATATAGTTTAGGAGGAACTGTTATGTATACCGTATTATGTATCTCTTGCCACCCCGACGATATGGAGATCGCCTGCGCCGGCACTCTGCTCAAATGCAAGGAGCGCGGTGACCGCGTGGTCATCTGCCACCTGTCCAGCGGCAACCTCGGCCACGTGATCATTCCGCCGGACGAGCTGACCGAAATGCGTGCCAACGAGGCGGCGCGCTCCGCCGAGATGGCCGGCTTCGAGATCATTCACAGCCGCTTTGACGATCTGGATATTTACGACAACAACAAAGAGGCGCGCGACAAGGTCGTGGACATCATCAAGCAGGTCAAGCCCGACTTCATCATCACCCACGACCCCGACGACTATATGCCCGATCACAACGCGGTGTCCCGTCTGGTGTTTGACGCAAGCTTTGCGGCGACCCTGCCCAACTACCACACCCCGACCGAGGGTGCCGCCAAGATGGTGCCGATCTATTACATGGATACGCTGTGCGGCGTGCGCTTCAACCCCACCGAATACGTCGACGTTACCCCGTTCATCGACAAAAAGCTCGCGATGCTCGAATGTCACGAGTCCCAGATCGTGTGGATGCGCGACCACGACCACATTGACTTCCCCGACATGGTCAAGACCTGCTGCCGCTATCGCGGATTCCAGTGCGGCGCGGACTATGCCGAGGGCTTCCGTCAGTGCCAGGTGTACCTCAAAGGCACCACCAAGCGCTATCTGCCGTGATGAAAAACCCCTTTCGTGACCTGACGCGCTTCGAACTCGGTCTGTGGCTTGCCTCGGTGTGCGCGGTGGCGGCATCCTACGCTCTGTCGGGCGGCGATCTGCTGACGATGATCGCCTCGCTGTTCGGCGTGACCGCCCTCATCTTCGTGGCCAAAGGCTACGTCATCGGGCAGGTGTTCAGCGTGGTGTTCGCCGTCGCCTACGGCATCATCTCCCTTTACTTGCGCTATTACGGCGAGACCATCACCTATCTGTGCATGAGCATGCCGATGTCGATCGCCGCCATAGTCGCTTGGGTGAAAAATCCCAACAAGGGCACCGCCGAGGTGAAGGTCAACCGTCTGACACCGCGCACGGTTGCGGCGCTGGCGGCGTTGACCGTCGTTGTGACGGTGGCATTTTATTTCATTCTGCGTGCGCTGGGCAACGCCAGTCTGCTCGTCAGCACCCTGTCCGTCACCACCAGCTTTGCGGCGGCGGCGCTGACCTGCCTGCGCAGTCCCTATTACGCGCTGGTCTATTCGCTCAACGACGTGGTGCTCATCATTTTGTGGGTGATCGCCTCGGTGCAGGATATCGCCTATCTGCCGATGGTGCTGTGCTTTATTATGTTTTTGGCAAACGACCTGTACGGCTTCTACAACTGGCGCCGTATGCAAAAACGACAGGAAAAAGGAACGCTCAACGAGAGTTGAGCGTTCCTTTTTGCGCACACGTTAAAAACACTTTTGCCTCATTGCTTGCTTGGCGTTTTTCAGAACGTCATCCGGTATATCCACATAAATCACTTCGCGGCACCTGCCCTGAAAATCCAATGTGCGTTCGCGCAAAACACAATACCCGTCTTGTTCGTAGATGCAATATATATTCTCACATTCCGACACCGAATCACCCCTGTTTAATTTACCACATTATAACCATATTTGCAACCGTTTTTGGTTATATATTTATATCCGTTATTTGGATATAGTATTGGTGAAGGGGTTGATGTCATGTTTAAGATCGAAAAAGAATTAAAAAACGCCACCATCTCCCGCACCGTGCGCTTTACCGAACCATTATTCGAAAAATTAAACGCACTGTCTGCCGAGAACGGCATCTCGTTTAACTTATTGGTATTACAATGTTGCAAATACGCTTTGGATAATCTTGCATCGGAAAGCGAAGAAGAAAAAGGAACGCTCAACGAGAGTTGAGCGTTCCTTTTTGCTTTTTGTGTTATCCCACCGAGAAGGTGCCGATGCGAAGCACGGTGCCGGTGGACTGTTCTTCCTTTTGCGCCGACACGCGCAGACGCAGGGTATGTTCGCCGTAGGCGAGGTCGGTCGCCAGTTCGGAATGGAACGCGCGCGGGAATTTCAGCGCCCACTCGTCCCACATGACGATCTTCTTCCATTCACCGCCGTCGATCGAATACTCGGCATTGCCGGAGTCAGCGGCGATCATGTAATACAGACCGATGCGCTTGCCCGTAAAGGCGAAGGAAAGCTCCGCGCCCGGCTCGCTCGCCTCAATATACTGCGGATAACGACCGCACATCGACTCTTTAACCAATTTCCAGCCGTGGCCGAGGGTCGCTTCGCTTCCGTCTGCCATGTGCGCGTTCTCATAGGTCTCGTCTGCCGCGAACAACGGCTCGGGCAACACCTTCGGCACGGGCGCTTCGATCGTCGCGGCATCGCCGAACAACTCGGTCAGGCGCGCCTTGACGACGTCGGCGTAGATCGCGTGACCATTGTCGCGCGGATGCACGGTGTCGGTGGTGTATTTTTTCCAGTCACCGCCGTCCCTGTTGATGACGTCGCGCAACGCCTCACCGATCTCGATGCAGGGCAGACCGTAATACCGCGCCGCCGCGGTGTGTGCCGCGCGCGAGCTGTAATTTTTGCCGTTGACGAGATCCGCCTCGATATTCTTAACCATGGTGTGCATCACCACGATGTCGGCGGTGGGGTTAGCCTTGTAGATCTTACGGAAGATCGACTCGGAGTTGTTAACCAGGCGCTTATAGCCCTCGCAGTTGTCATCCTTTGCCACGCCATAGTCGTTGACCGAGAACTCATAAAATACGAGGTCCGGCTTATACGCGATGAGGTCGCGGTCGCAACGGTACACGCCGAGCACCGAGCCCGTGCCGCCGATGGCACCCTGGATCTCGGTGATCTCACAGTTCGGGAACTGCTCGCGCAGCCACGTCGTCGTCAGCGCGCGCCAGCACAGACGCGTTTGGTCCGACGCGTGTGCGCCCTCGGTGATGGAACCGCCGAAATAACCGACGGTGATCTTCTCTCGGTTTTTGAGCTTATACAGTACGTTCTCCAACATGGTCCTGCACTCCTTTTCGTGCTGTTTTACTTATTATAGTATACGGCAACCGGAAAAGCAACTAAAAACAGACTTTTTTTGGTAGATTTTCAGCAATTGTCTGCATCAATGGGCAGGCCGGCAACCGCATTGAGATCCGCACCGGCGGTATGCCCTGCCAGATACTCGTAATAGCCCTGCGCGGCGACCATCGCCCCGTTATCGCCGCACAGCGACAAGGGCGGCAGATACAACGTGAGCCCTTTTTCGTCGCACGCCGCCTGCATACCGGCGCGAAGTCCGGAGTTCGCCGCAACACCGCCGGCAAGAACGATGGTGGACGCGCCGATATCCGCGGCGGCACGCAGCGTGTTGCCCACGAGCAGTTCGGTGACGGTGCGCTGGAAAGACGCACACAGGTCAGCCTTGTTAACCTCTTCGCCCTTTTGGGCGGCGTTGTGCAGGCGGTTGAGCACCGCCGTTTTGAGCCCCGAGAAGCTGAAATCGTAGGGACTGCCCTCCACGCGCGGATGCGGCAGATGAAAGGCGGTCGGATCGCCCTCGGCGGCGAGCTTGTCCAGCGCAATGCCACCCGGGTACGGCATGCCCATAGCGCGCGCCGCCTTGTCGTAGCACTCGCCGGCGGCGTCGTCGCGCGTGCGGCCGATGACCGCAAAATCGGTGTAGCTGTCCACGCGCACGATGTGACTGTGACCGCCCGACACCACCAAGCACAGGAACGGCGGCTTCAAATCGGGGTATGCGAGATAATTCGATGCGATATGCGAGCGCAGATGGTGCACGGGAATGAGCGGCTTATCCGCCGACAGCGCGAGTCCCTTGGCAAAGCTCACGCCGACGAGCAAGGCGCCGATGAGGCCCGGCGCGTAGGTGACGGCGATGCCGTCAATATCCGCGATCGTCACGCCTGCGTCGGCAAGCGCCTGCTCGACCACGCCGGAGATGGCCTCGGCGTGACGGCGGCCGGCGATCTCCGGCACGACACCGCCGTACAGGCGATGCTCCTCCACCTGCGAGGCGACAACGTTGGACAGCACGCGCCGTCCGTCCTCGACGACCGAAGCGGCCGTTTCGTCGCAGGAGGATTCAATTCCGAGAATTAACATACATAAGCACTTCCTTGATGGAATGATATGGTCAAAAACGAAACGGCCGCCGCACCGCACTCGGCAATATGCCGTCAGGCATATTGTGGAGCGACAGCCACCCAATTAAAGAGAGTAGAAATGCGGCGTCGCTCTGGTTTCGTC
>JAFQFY010000034.1 GCA_017398485.1 Clostridia bacterium | reverse complement strand
TTGGGGGCCGACCGCGACCATTTTTGCAGGGATTTACGCGTTAAACCTCTTGAAAAACCGATAGTTGCATGATATACTTAACAATTAAGAGGAAAATTAAGCAATGGAGGAATCCCATTATGCTGGATATGAAATTTGTTCGAGAAAATCCCGCGTTGGTCAAGGAGAATATTCGCAAGAAATTCAAGGACGCGAAGCTCCCCTTGGTCGACGAGGTCATTGCGCTGGACAGCCGCAAGCGTGAGGTGAACACGCGTGCCAATGAGCTGCGCGCTAACCGTAATAAGGTCAGCAAAGAGATCGGCATGCTCATGGGCAAGGGCCTGCGCGACGAGGCGGAGGAGAAGAAGAAGCTGGTCGCCGAGCAGGCGGCGGAGCTGGCCGCGCTCGAAGCGGAGGAGGCAGACCTTGCCGCACGCGTGACCGAGATCATGATGAAGATCCCCAATATCATCGACGAGTCGGTGCCGCTGGGTAAGAACGATGAGGAAAACGTCGAGGTCGAGCAGTTCGGCGAGCAGACCAAGGTGGATTTCGAGATCCCTTACCACACCGACATCATGGCGAAGTTCAACGGCATCGACAAGGCGGCGGCCGGTCGCGTGGCCGGCGAAGGCTTCTACTATCTGATGGGTGACATTGCCCGTTTGCACAGCGCGGTGCTGTCCTATGCGCGCGATTTCATGATCGACAAGGGCTTCACTTATTGCATTCCGCCCTTCATGATCCGTTCCAATGTTGTCACCGGCGTCATGAGTTTCGAAGAGATGGACGCGATGATGTATAAGATCGAGGGCGAGGACCTCTATCTCATCGGCACCAGCGAGCACTCGATGATCGGCAAATTCATCGACACCATCACCGACGAGGCGCAGTTGCCGCTGACGCTGACGAGCTATTCCCCCTGTTTCCGCAAGGAGAAGGGCGCGCACGGCATCGAGGAGCGCGGCATCTATCGCATCCACCAGTTCGAGAAGCAAGAGATGATCGTCATCTGCAAGCCGGAGGAGAGCATGGAGTGGTTCCACAAGATGTGGAGCTATTCAGTGGAATTGTTCCGCTCGCTCGACATCCCCGTGCGCACGCTGGAATGCTGCTCGGGCGACCTGGCAGACCTGAAGGTCAAGTCCTATGACGTGGAGGCGTGGTCTCCCAAGCAGGGCAAGTATTTCGAGGTCTGCTCCTGCTCTAACCTCGGAGATGCACAGGCGCGCCGTCTGGGCATCCGCGTCAAAGCGGCAGACGGCAGTAAGTACCTCGCGCACACCCTCAACAACACGGGGGTCGCACCGCCGCGTATGCTCATTGCGTTTATGGAGAACAACCTGCGCTTTGACGGTGAGAAGTACAGTATCGCCATTCCGAAGGCGTTGCAGCCGTACATGGGCGGCAAAACCGTCATCGAAGAGAAATAAGCAAGACAAAAACCCCCGAACACCGCGGTGTTCGGGGGTTTATTTTTTTATCGTTTAGTGTTTGCAGTTTTTATCGCGGCGCGTGATGGATGCGAGCAGAATGACCGCGGCGATGAGCAACGCCAGACCGCCTGCCGCCGCCGCACAGATGAGGATCACTGTGCGGTTTTTGGTGACGAAGCCGCTAAAACCGCCGGCGGCGGGTTGGGTCGGCTGGGTCGGGGTGGCGTCTGCCGCAACGGTGATCTCGCGGTACAGCTGCATCGAGCCGTCCTCGGCGTCGTACATATACAGTCCCGTCTTGCCGGCAGGAGAGGTGGCGTAGACCAGACACACGCTGTCGAGCGCCGCGTCCTCGAACACGAACACGTCGCGTGCGACAGTGCCGAAGTTATGGGTGCCGGCGACGGTGCCGGCCGGCGCGTCCACCGTGGACGGCATAGCCAACAGCACGTACTCACCGCCGGGGACGGTCAGAGGACAGAACGCGTAGAACAGACCTTGTGTTTCGTTATAGATATAGAACGCGGCAGAGTCGTCGAGGGTGCTGGTCAGATGCACCAGCGTGATGCCGAGTGTTTCGTTGACCGCCGCAGACACCGCGACGTCGTTGATGGTAATGTGTGTCCACGCGAAGCCTTCGGGCAGTTCCTCGGTCGGCTGGGTGTCGGACACGGTCATCAGTACGCCGTCCACCGACACCTCCAACGGATCCTCCTGCGGCTGGGTGGCGGTCGGCTGGTCGGGCTTGGCGGTGGTCTGGTTAGCCGAGCGCGAGATCACGACGGTGTATTTCTTGGTCGTGCCGTTGGGCGCGGTGACGGTGATGGTCTGGGTGTTCTTGCCCACCGACAGCTTGTTGGAGCCGGATACGGCAGTTTTGGCTTCGCGATCCTGCGTGGTGACGCTCAACGACAGCGAGGTGGTGGTGTAGGGCACCGAGATGGTGTAGTTGGTCACCTCGGGCTTGAACGCCGGCGTCAGCGTGCCGGACGAGGGGCGGATGCTCGCGAGATTGGCGTTGGCGGATTTGGTCGGGTTGATAGCGGCGACGGCGAGTGTCTTGGACGGGGTGCCGAGGGAGGAATAGTCGTCGTCGTTATAGAATTCGGAGGTGGTCACCGCGAAATCGCCGCTGCCGGCGGCGATCGCCTTGAATTTGAGGGTGAAGGTGACGGAGGTGGGCGGCGTGGCGCTGCTGGCGTAGTACGATATGCGCACGATGCCGGCGCCGCCGCTGGCGGTCGCGCCCTCACAGCTGACGTATTCGAACGCCTTGGCGTTGTAGCTGATCTGCGGCTCGATCGACGCGATCTTCGCGCCGCCACCGTCGTATTTGAGGGTGATGCTTACCGTGCTGCCGATGGTGACGGAGCTTTGGCTCGCCGTGGCGGTGAGACTGCCGGTCGCTGCGTATGCGGTCAAGCCGCCGAGCGCTGTCACGAGCAGCAAGACCGCCAACAAAAGGCTTATCGTCTTTTTCATGATGGGACACCTTCCTTATTGTAAGGTTTTCGTGATCTTCAAAATGTGCTTTTGCGTGATGCGCAGATCCAGCGAGGAGAGGTTGCCGTCCTTGCTGCTGTCGGCGGCGGTGAGATAATAGCCGCTGACGGTGCTGAGCTTGAGAATGTGCTTTTGTGCGATGCGCAGGTCGAGCGAGGACACCTTGCCGTCGCCGTTGACGTCACCGTAGATGACGACGGGATAGCTCGCACATAGGACGTTGCCGCTGTACAGACGCACGATGTCGCCGGTGCCGACGACGCCGGAGGCCTTCTTCTCACCGGCGGCGGTATAGACGCCTGCGGTGCCGTTGGATACCGCAAGGTTTTTGATAAACGCGTCGACGGCGCTTTCCGGTTCGACCTTGGTGATGGTGGAGCCGACCGTGTAGGTCTTGCCTGTTATGACGGGCGCATCGGGTCGTGCGACACCGCCGTTGGTGGTGACGGTGATGGTATAGGTGCGCGTCTCGCCGCTGGTGGCGGTGACGGTGATGGGGATCTCGTTATCCCCCTTATATAGCTGGATGGTGCCCGTGCCGCTGACCTTGACGCCGGTGCCGCTGGGCGTGGCGGTCACCTCGATGGAGGTTGCCTCGCCGGCGTGCACGGAATACCGCATCGTATAGCGGTCAAAGGTGGGGGTCAGCGCCAGCGTCGTACGCGTAGCGGTTGGTGCCGCGGTGGTGCTCACTGCCTTAACGGTGGTGGTCGTGGCAGTCGTTCCCGTCGCGGTCGTGCTTGTCACGCTGGTCGCTTTATTTCCGGTCGTCGAGGCGGCGGTCGTTGGCGGTGTGATGCCGACGAGTTTAATATCGGTGAGGAAGTTGTTGTTGTTGCCCTCTCTGGACGGCATCGCCGCCGCCTTGTCGGGCATCGACTTGAACACGGGAATATTAAAGGTGATATTGGCGCTGAGCTGATCCGCCGTCGCGGCGTTGTGACGGATGCGGCCCTCGGAGGAGGGCGCGGCGACGTTGGACATATACTGGTGCGCGTACAGACCGCTGGTGGTATTGGTGAAGTTAAACTTTTGATAATACAGAGTGTCTTGTCCGAGGTTGATATAACCTTTGCCGATGCTGGCCGCTGAATCCACCAGACATTTATACGGCGTATTCCAGCCCTGACTCTTGGCGTAGGCGGCACCGTTCTGCACGGCGGTCAGGTTGCCGCTGGCGTAGGTGCGGATATGGAAGAAGTTGTAGTAGCCCTCGTACCCGGGCACCGTGCCGGTGCCGAGGCCGTTGTTTTGCGAGCCCTCCTGTGCCATGCGCGTGGCGAGGAAATAGGCGCTCACGCCGGTCTCCTTGGAGGCTTTGAGCAGGTCCTCGGCGTGCTTGTCCAACGCGGAAGGGAGGATCGCCTTGATACCGTCGACGGTCTGGTTGGCGGCGTAGGACAGGTCCTCAAACTGGAAGATATAGGTGGAATCCAGCCAGTTGCGCGGATCCATATAATACGCGACGAGCGACGGCGCGGCGGTGACCCAGCCGCCCGAGTCGTAAGTGACGTAGGTGTTGGTCGTCCAGTTATAAGCGCCGTATTCCATCGACTTCCACGCATCGGGAGAGGTGACGGTATTGAGACCTACCTTGCACTCGGCTTCGAGCGCTTCCTCCCAGTTCATCGACAGGTGCTCGGCGCGGAAGACCCAGTTGGGATACTGCGCGTGGATCTTGCGTAGGGCGACCTTGTAATCCTCGGGGAAGCGTTGCGCCGTTAGATACGCCTCGAAGCCTTCGTCGGTTTCGTAGTCGGGCAGAGAGGGGTTGATGTCAATGTAATCGGAGTGGGAGTAGCCGGTCAGAGTGCCGGTGCTGATGTGATACCACTTTTCTCCCGCAGGGTTGGTAACGGTGTCGAGGATGGTGACGATATCGCCGTTTTTCAACCAGCCGACCGTTTCGCAGTCGGTGTTCGGTTCTTTGCGCACGCGCAACGTGTCGTTGACGCGCACCGTGCCGGTGATCGTTTCCTCGGCGAGCACCGTGTAGCCGACGAGCAGATTCGTCAGCAGGCATAACGCAAACAGACCGCACAACAAGCGCTTTTTCATCGGCATACACTCCTTTTCTTTATACTTCGCGGAATTTATAACAGTTCTTTGAGATGGGTCATTTCTTGCGCCGCATCGGTCAGGTGGGCGTACCGAAACAGCACGAAGCCGTCTGCGCCGCTTTGCCGTGCCGCCTGCACCTGCCGCGCGATGATATCGTCATGCTCGCACCATTCGTTGGCACCGCTTGCGGCATAGCTGTCGGGCAGGCCGGCTTTATACAGCGCCAGGCCGATATACAGGGCGACGTCGGGGCGGCGCGGCAGGGCTTGCCATTGCGCCAACGAGGAGGCGAACGGGTTGGTGGCGTGGGAAAAGCCGAAATAGATCTGTGGACAGATATAATCGACGTAACCGCCCTGCCTTAGCCATAATGCCACGTCGGCGTAGGCTTTTTCGCGGTTGGTTTGAATGAGCGCGGTTGGACTGACGCCGAACAGGCGCGCGCGTGTGTGCGTGAGGCCGTATACCGCGCTGATGAGCGCGTCGACCTGCCACCGCCGCCAATCGCCGACCGTCACACCCGACGGTATCTCCTCGAACGAGGTTGCCTGCGTCGGCATGCCGTCGGGATAGAAATAATCGTCAAAATGAATGCCGTCCACGGCGTATCGGTCGAGTATCTCGCGTACACCGTCGAGTACCTTGCGTCGGGCGGTGTCGTCGGACGGGTCGTAATACCACGTGCCGTCCTGCTCGAACACCCCTCGGTCGACGACGGCGCGGGAACGGTCTTCGCCGATGCGGTAGGGATTTATCCATGCGTGAAGGGACAGCGCGCGTGTGTGCGCGGCTTTTACGGCATAGGCGAGGGGATCGAACCCGTTGTCGAGCAGAGCCGCGGCGGCGTCGGCCGCCGGAAACACGTCGGAGCGATAGTACGCGTCGCTGTGCGCGCGCACGTGGAAAAACACGGTGTTCATGCCTTGCTCAAGGCAGGTGTCCAACAGACGATCCAAGCGGCTCTCGGCAGTGGACGGGTCTGCGCCGTTAAGCAGTGCGTCGAGGTCCAAATAGGATACCCATACGCCGCGCATTTCTTGGGCTGCGTCGTCGGGCGGTTGAGCGCCGCCCGATGCATCGCGACAACCGCCGAGCAACACGGCCGCGGCGATGACAAATACTATATAGCGATATTTCACGACACATACACCTACTATTCTACATAATATTGTGCGATAGGTCAAGAGTTGAGTCAAAAACGGAGGATGGAAATTTCTGTTGACGCACCCGTCGGCGGCGTGGTAGGATACTGTTATAGGGGAGGGATGACGATGCCGATCGAATGGGCTGTACCGTATTTACTGGCGGTCAACGCCGCCGCGTGGGCGCTGACCGTGTGGGATAAGCGACAGGCGCGGCGAGGCAGCCGACGCGTGTCAGAGGCGTCGCTGTTACTTGTGGCGGCGCTGGGCGGCTCGCCGATGATGTACCTGACGATGCGCCGCATTCACCACAAAACGCGCCACCGTAAATTCATGTGGGGACTGCCGCTGATGCTGCTTTTACAGATTTTGGCGGTGCTGTGGAGTCTGTATGCCGACCTGTTTTAACAGAACACCCCTTGTTCTTGTGTTTTTACAAAAAATTCTTGCTTTTATCCTATATATATGGTACACTGGTTATAATTTATAACGCGAGTTGAAAGGGGTGCCCCTGATGAAATGTCCGTTTTGCGGTTACGTTGAGAGTAAGGTCATCGACTCCCGTCCGACCGACGAGTGGAGCCGTATCCGACGCCGTCGTGAGTGCTTGGAGTGTGCCAAGCGCTTCACCACCTACGAGATCATTGAAAGTTTGCCGATCGTCGTAGTGAAAAAGGACAAATCGCGCGAGCCGTTTGATCGTCAGAAGGTGCTCGGCGGTCTGTTGCGTGCGTGCGAGAAGCGCCCCGTATCCCTCGATCGACTCGAAAAGGCGGTCGACGACATCGAGATCCAGATCCAGAACTCGCTCGAGCGTGAGATCTCGACCACCAAGATCGGTGAATATGTCATGGAACAGCTCATGGATATCGACGACGTTGCGTATATCCGTTTCGCGTCGGTGTATCGCCAGTTCAAGGACATCGCTTCTTTCCACGAGGCGATCCGCAACCTTATGGAAGCGGAAGAGAAGAAATAAACGGATACCAAAGACCTGTTTTACAGCTTTGTAAAACAGGTCTTTTCAGGAGTTAGCGTATGGCACGGTTAGCGGCACAAGGCATAAGTAAATATTTCGGCGAGCGCGCCTTGTTCAGCGATTTGAGTTTTGAGATCGGCGATGGGGATAAGATCGGTCTGGTCGGGGACAACGGTTGCGGTAAAACAACGTTGCTTCGTATCCTTATGGGTGAGGAGCGCGCGGATGAGGGCGAGGTAGTGCGCTATCGTGACACCGCCATCGGCTATATGGAGCAGCACACCTGCCGCGAGGAGAGCCGCACGCTGTGGGATGAGGTCGAGAGCGTGTTTGCACCGGTCAAAGCGATGGAAACCGAGCTCGCCGCGCTCAACACCGCCATTGAGCAGAGCGAACCGAGCGCCGCGGTGCTCGAGCGCCAGCTTCGCCTGCGCGAGCAGTTCGAGGCGGCGGGCGGCTTGTACTACAAGAGCCGTGTGCGCGCGACACTGCTGGGACTCGGTTTCCCCGAGAGTGCGTTTTCCACCCCCGTGGGTGTGCTGTCGGGCGGTCAGCGCAGCAAGGCGGCGATGGGTCGCCTGTTGCTCGCGCAGACGAATCTTTTGTTGCTCGACGAGCCGACCAACCATCTCGACATTCCCTCTGTGGAGTGGTTAGAGGAATATCTGCGCTCGTATAACGGTGCGGCGGTGGTCATCTCTCACGACCGCTATTTTCTCGACCGCGTTACCACGCGTACGATGGAACTGTGCCACGGGCGGCTGTATTTGACGAACGGCAATTATTCGATGCACAAGGAGCGCCGCGAGAAGGACCGTGAGATCGAGCAGAAGCATTATAAGACGGCGGTGCAGGAGATCAAGCGCATCGAGGAAAATATCACCCTGCTCAAACAGTGGAACCGCGAAAAGAGCATCCGCGCCGCCGAGAGCCGAGAGAAACGCGTTGAGCGTCTGCGCGAGGAGCTGGTGGCACCCGAGCAGGAGAATAAACATATCCGTTTTACTTTTACCGCGGCGCAGACGAGCGGCAACGAGGTGCTTGCGGCGGAGGATTTGTCGATGGGCTTTGATGGGCGCATGTTGTTTCGCAACGCCGCCTTGTCGCTGTATCGCGGCGAGCGCGTTTTCATGCTCGGTCCGAACGGTTGCGGCAAGACCACTTTGCTCAAAATTTTGTCCGAGCGGCTCGCACCCTTATCCGGATTCGTGCGGCTCGGTGCCAAGGTGACGGTCGGTTATTACGACCAGATACAGCAGGGCTTGGATTATAAAAAGACCGCTTTGCAGGAACTGTGGGACGCGTATCCGCGCAAGACCGAGACGGAGCTGCGCAGTGCGCTCGCGGCGTTCCTGTTCCGTGGTGACGACGTATACAAGACCATCGGCGTCATGAGCGGCGGAGAGCGCGCACGCTTGTTGTTGCTCAAACTGATGCTCGCCGGGGATAACCTCTTGTTGCTCGACGAGCCGACCAACCACCTCGACATCGCCTCGCGCGAGGCGTTGGAGGAGGCGTTGGAAGGTTACGACGGCACAATATTGGCGGTGTCGCACGACCGATATTTCATCAACCGCATGGCCAGCCGCGTGGTGCAGTTTTCCGCCGACGGCTTGACCGACGGCGGCAACGACTACGACGCCTACGCCGCCGCGCGTGCGCAGGCGGCTGCGGCACAGGCGCCGCTAAAAGCGGAGAAGCCGCCAAAGGAGAATGACTACCAACGTCGCAAAGAACGCGACAGCCGTATGCGCCGCTTAAAGACGGCGATCAGCCGCGCCGAAGAACACATTGCCGCGTTGGAGGAGGAGATCGCACGCCTTGACGAGCAGTTGAGCGACCCCTCTCTCGCGACGGATTACGAAAAGCTTACCGCCCTGACCGAGCGTCTGACGCAATGCAACCGCGAGCTCGAACAGGGCATGGAAGAATGGGAGAGCGCTCAGCAGGAGCTGGAAACCCTCGCACAAGAATAAAAGCGTGCCGCTTTTGCGGCACGCTTTTAATTCCTTTATATATAAAGGTGTTGACAAACGCGCAGCGGCGCGCTATACTGATAAAAACAGAAACCGTTGAACGAGAGTAGTACGTACGTGATGGCTGTGCCAAGAGAGCCGCAGGCGGTGGGAGTGCGGTGACGGCGTCGGTGCGGAATGGACTCGCGAGGGCAAACCGAACGCCGTTTGGTCAGTAGGGGCGACGGGGACTCCGCCCGTTATCCGCGGAGCGCACATATCGGTGTGCGAAGAGTGCATCCCCTTTGGGATGAATTTGGGTGGTACCGCAGGAGTTGACTCTTGTCCCATGCAGGGGCAGGGGTTTATTTTTTTGAAGGGAGCAGACGATATGGGACTTATACGATGGCGCAGCGATTTTGTTGTCTGCTCGTCAATAAAAACACTATTAGATGGAGGAAAGAACCATGATTTTAAATAATGTAGATTTCGACACCTATTTTAAGAACTATCCCGATGACAACGGCTACTTCGGTCGCTACGGCGGCGTGTTCGTCAGCGACGAGCTCAAAGCGGCGATGAAGGAGATCAGCGACGCGTATTTCACCATTGCTCAGTCGCGCCAGTTCATCGCGGAGCTGCGCCGCATCCGCAAGGAGTTCCAGGGTCGTCCGACGCCGGTGTCCCACCTCGAGCGCCTGTCCAACAAGCTCGGCAATGTCCAGTTGTACGTTAAGCGTGAGGATCTCAACCACACCGGCGCGCACAAGCTCAATCACTGCATGGGCGAGGTGTTGCTCGCCAAGTACATGGGCAAGAAAAAGGTCATCGCCGAGACAGGCGCCGGTCAGCACGGCGTCGCCATGGCAACTGCCGCCGCGTATTTCGGCATGGAGTGCGACATTTATATGGGCACCGAGGACATCAAGAAGCAGGCGCCCAACGTTGCGCGCATGAAGATCCTCGGTGCGAACGTCGTCGAGGTCACCGAGGGTCAGGCGACTCTCAAAGAGGCGGTCGACGCCGCGTTTGCCGCGTATGCGCGCGAATATAAGGATTGTATTTATTGCATCGGCTCGGTGGTGGGTCCCCACCCCAACCCGATGATGGTGCGAGACAACCAGCACGTCGACGGTGAGGAGGCGCGCGAGCAGTTTGTGGACATGACGGGTCATCTCCCGGACGCGATTGTCGCCTGCGTCGGCGGCGGCTCCAATGCGGCGGGCTTCTTCTCCGGCTTCCTTAACGATCCCGTGGACATTTACGGTATCGAGCCGCTTGGACGCGGCCCGAAGCTCGGCGATCACGCCGCGAGCCTGCAGTACGGCACCGAGGGCGTTATGCACGGCTTCAACAGCGTCATGCTCAAAGGCGAGGACGGAGAGCCGGCGCCGGTGTATTCGGTGGCAAGCGGTCTGGACTATCCTTCGTCGGGTCCCGAACACGCGTTTCTGCGTGATATCGGCCGCGTGAAATACGACGTCATCAACGACGACGACACCATCGACGCGTTCTTCACACTGTCGCGCATGGAGGGTATTATTCCGGCTATCGAGAGCGCCCACGCCGTCGCCTACGGCATCAAGCTCGCACAGCGCATGGATAAAGGTTCGGTGCTCATCAACCTCTCCGGGCGTGGCGACAAGGATATGGATTATATCATTCAGAATTACGGCATTCGCTGATCCAAAACGACCTGCAACGCGTGCAGGTCGTTTTTTATTGGTAATAGCTTACAAAATGCCTGTTTTTTGTCTTCGAATTCGGTGAGTTTTTGGGCATATTATCGATTTATAATTTTTATTAAAAAATCGCGAAAAAAGTGTTGACAAAAGGGGTTGTTTAGTGGTATCATAGCAAAGCTGTCGCGAAAAAGGCTTGCAAAGCGGCTGATTTGCGAAGCACGACTTCGGAATGTACCGAAGTCGGAGGACCTTGAAAATTAAACAGTGTATGAC
>JAFQFY010000033.1 GCA_017398485.1 Clostridia bacterium | reverse complement strand
GGCGGTCAATTCCTTGCCGTACTCCACCGTGGCGGCAACGCTGTCTGCGCAGTCGACCGCGTAATAGGAATGGACGAAATACACGCAGTCACCCTCGTTGAGATAGCGGAACAGACGGCAGTTTTTATCAAAATGCAATTCATTCCAGCCGATATGCGGAATTTTGAGCGTCGGAGGAATGGTGCCCTGCATCGGCACCACCGAGCCGCCGAGCAAGCCTAACCCTTTGTGCTCACCGAACTCGTAGCTTTTCTCAAACAACAGCTGCATGCCAAGACAGATGCCCATCATATCCTTGCCGCGCGCCACCTCGGTGCGAAGCACCTCGTCCAGACCGCTGTCGCGCAGTTTGCGCGCCGCGTCGGCAAACGCGCCGACACCCGGCAAAATCAGCTTATCCGCCTGCTCGATGACCTTGCGGTCGGCGGTGACGATCACCTGCTGCCCGATATATTCGAGCGACGAGCGCAGGGAAAACAGGTTGCCCACGCCGTAATCCAAAATAGCTATCATGCGATCACACCCTTGGTCGACGGGACGGCTTCGGCAAAGCGCGCGTCGATCGCGACCGCCTGCCGCAGACTGCGCGCCACCGACTTAAACGCACCCTCTAAAATGTGGTGAGAATTCTCCCCTGCAAGCTGTCGGATGTGCAAAGTGATGCCGGCGTCACGCGCAAAGGCGTCGAAAAACTCCTTGCCGAGTTGGGTGTCAAACGTACCCACCTTTTCGGTCGGGATATCCAGACCGTAATAGCACGCACCGCGCCCGGAGATATCCACCGCCGACAAGATCAGTGCCTCATCCATCGGCAGAGCGATATCGCCGTACCGCACGATGCCGCGCTTATCCCCCAGCGCCTGCGCAAACGCTTTGCCCAGGCAGATGCCGATGTCCTCCACCGTGTGATGATCGTCGACGTAGGTATCGCCCGTGCAGGTGACCGACAGGTCAAAGCCGCCGTGCTTGGCGAACAACGTCAGCATATGGTCGAGAAAACCGCAACCGGTCACGCACGCCGCCATACCGGCGCCGTCCAGTTCCAGCGTCAGCGAAATATCCGTTTCCGCGGTCTTTCGGGTAATTTGTGCTTTTCTCATAGCTCATCCCTCCAAAATGGTTTGTATGGTATGAATCAAGATCTGCATCTGCTCCATCGTGCCGATGGTAATGCGCACAAACGGCGCGATGCGCGGCTTTTTAAAGTGGCGCACGAGCACACCACGCGCTTTGAGCCGTTGGTACAGCGTCTCGCCGTCGATCGCCGCCGATTTGGCAAAGACAAAGTTCGCCTTCGAGTCGAGCACCGTAAAGCCGAGACGCGTCAGCTGCTCGGTCGTCCACGCGCGGTTTTCCGCAATGGTACGGCAGTTGTTCATATAATAATCGTTCTCGCGCAGGGCGGCGATGCCTGCCGCGGCGGTCAAGCGGTTAACGTTATAAGGGTTGGTGGAATACTTGACCGTGTTGAGATCGGTGATGAGTTTTTCATTGCCGATGCCGAAGCCCAGCCGCGCGCCCGCCATCGAACGGGATTTTGAAAACGTCTGGGTAACCAACAGGTTGTCGTACTTATCCACCAGCGTCACCGCGCTGTCAGCACCGAAATCCACGTACGCCTCGTCAATGATGACGACGTTATCGGGGTTGGTTTGCAAAATCTCCTCGATCGCTGACAGCGGCAGACAAAGGCCGGTCGGCGCGTTGGGGTTGGCGATGACGATGGTCTTGCCGATGCCGCAGTAATCGCACGGGTCGATGGAAAAATCCTCTTTCAGCGGTATCTCCTCGTAAGGAATATTATTGAGCTTGGCAAACACGGGATAAAAACCGTAGGTAATATCCGCAAACGCCAAAGGACTTTTCTCATCCGCAAACGCCATAAAGGCGAAGTTAAGCACCTCGTCCGAGCCGTTGGTCATGATGACCTGCTCGTCGCGCACGCCGTATACCTCGGCGAGCTTCGCACGCAGGGCGGTGCATTCGGGATCGGAATACAGCTGTACGCGATCCGCTTCCGCCGCCACTGCCGCCTTTACCCCCGGCGAAGGCAAAAACGGTGACTCGTTGGTGTTGAGCTTGACATACTGCATATCGCGCGGCTGTTCACCCGGTGTGTACGGCACGAGAGACGCGTATTTTTCACTGAAAAATCGACTCATAATCACTTTTCCTCAAATCGCACCACGGCGCTCTTCGCATGGGCGTCCAGGCCCTCTTGGCGTGCAAAATACGCCACCTTATCGGCCACGGCCGCGAGCGCGTCAGCGGTATAATACGTAAACTGGGATTTTTTCACAAAATCGTCCACCGACAGGGGCGACGAGAAACGCGCCGTGCCGCTGGTGGGCAGAGTGTGGTTGGGACCGGCAAAATAGTCGCCCAGCGCCTCGGGGCAATACTTTCCCATAAAGATGGAGCCGGCGTGCTTGACCTTGTCGAGATAGTCAAACGGGTTATCCACGCACAGTTCGAGATGCTCGGGCGCGATCTCGTTGGCAATGTCGATGGCGAGCATCAGGTTATCCTGCGCGACGATGATCTTACCGTTGTTGTCGATGGAGTGACGCGCGATATCGGCGCGCGCCAGCAGAGGGATCTGCCGCTCGAGCTCGGCGCTCACCGCCTCGGCAAAAGCGCGACTGTCGGTGACAAGCACCGCGCTCGCCATCTTATCGTGCTCCGCCTGGCTGAGCAGGTCTGCCGCAACGAACTTCGGCTCGGCGGTCGCATCCGCCACCACCAGAATCTCGCTCGGTCCGGCGATCATGTCGATGGACACCTTACCGAACACCTGCTTCTTCGCCTCGGCAACGTACGCGTTGCCCGGACCGACGATCTTATCCACCTTCGGCACGCTCGCGGTGCCGTAAGCAAGCGCCGCGACCGCCTGCGCACCGCCGACCTTAAATATACGGTCGACGCCGGCGATCTTCGCCGCCGCCAGAATGACGGGGTTGATCTTTCCCTGTGCGCTCGGCGGCGTCACCATCACGATCTCGGCACAGCCGGCGATCTTCGCCGGAATGCTGTCCATGAGCACGGTGGACGGATACGCCGCCGTGCCGCCCGGCACGTACAGGCCGACCTTTTCGATCGGGGTGATCTTTTGCCCGACCACGACGCCGTCTTTGTCGTTGATGATAAAGCTGGTGCGCACCTGACGCTCGTGGAAGGCGCGGATATTCGCCGCCGCCTCACGCAGAATGTCAAGAAACTGCGGCTCGACGGACGCAAACGCCTCGTCGATCTCCTGCGCGGTCACTTCAAGGGCAGACAGCTCCGCTTTGTCAAATTTACGCGCATAATCCAACAGCGCCTCATCACCGCGTGCGATAACGTCCGCGATGATGCCGGACACCACGCCCTCGACGTTTGTGTCGATATTGTCCCGTGCGAAGACCTCGTCATTGGAGACCTCGCCATAGTTATAGATCTTAATCATCGGTCTTTACCTGCTCTTTCATATCGCGCACGATCCGCTCGATCTGCGCCGTCTTGAACTTAAACGCGGTCTTGTTGACGATCAGGCGCGCGCTGATGGGTACCACCGTCTCCTTGACCTCCAAGTCGTTCTCTTTGAGCGTCGTACCGGTCTCCACGATATCCACGATCACGTCGGACAATCCCAAGATCGGCGCAAGCTCGATCGAGCCGTTGAGCTTGATGATATCCATGTCCCGACCGAGACGCGCGTAGTATTGCCGCGCGATATTGGCGAATTTTGTCGCCACCTTCAAAGTGCGCTCGCCGTTGTCGCGGAAGTCCTTCTTCGCCGCCACTGCCATACGGCATTTACCGATACCGAGATCCAACAACTCGTAGATCTCCGGCTCGTATTCCAGTAAGATGTCCTTGCCGGCGACGCCGATATCCGCCGCGCCGCGCTCAACGTAGATGGACACGTCCGAGGGCTTGACCCAGAAATAGCGCAGACCCTTTTCGGCGTTTTCGAAAATGAGCTTGCGGTTATTCTCCTTGATCGACGGGCAGTCGTAGCCGGCCGCCTCGAACATCGCGTACACCTTTTCACCCAAACGACCTTTGGGAAGTGCAATGTTGATCATGTTATTTCCCCTCCCGCAGATCGAGTATCTCGCGATAACGCAGACTTTGCGGCACGGCACGTTGTGCCGACACGCTCTTGCCCGCGGCCGTCAGTTCGCGCACGTGCGCGGCAAGCGCCGTCGGCGGCGTCGCGCCGTCGTACAGCACCAGCGTATCAACGTCGTAGGCACGCGGCGTGCCTTGCAGATCTTCCAGCAGATCGAGATACAGTGCGAAACCGACCGCGCCGGAGGTGCGGCCCATCTTGCGCATGAGTTTGTCGTACTGACCGCCGGCGAGCACGCCCTCGCAGATGCCGCTGAGGAAGCCCTTGAACACGATGCCGTTATAGTAGTTCATATCGTTGACAATGGAAAAATCGAGGTGGATGCGATCGGCGTACGGCGTGGCAGCGAGCAGATCGCACAAACCGCGCAGTTCGTAGAGCGACGCACGTGCCGCCGCGCTGACGCACAGCGTCTCCAAGCGCGCGATAACCGTCGTCATATCGCCGTAGATGCCGATAAACGCGCACAGGCGGGCGGTCTTATCCGCGTCAACGCCGTATTCGGCGCAAATGCGCGCCAGGTCGTGCGCGTTCTTCTCCGCGATACAGGACGCCGCCGCCCGACAAAAGCCCTCGTCCTCACAGCTCTCCGTAAGCAACGCAGACAAAACGCCGAGGTGGGACACGTCAAGGATAAACTCGTCGGAAATGAGCGCCAAACTGCTCGCCGCGAGCGATACCGCCTCGAAAATGTCGTACAGGTCGATTGCACCGATGCATTCCAGACCCGTCTGCATGATCTCTTTATACTGGTGAGTACTGCCCGACACACGATAGACGTTCTCGTTATAATACACCTTTTGCTTATACCCGGGGGTATCCTCACCGTTTTTGATGATGGACAGCGTCACGTCGGGCTTGAGTGCCATGAGCTTGCCGTTGGTATCGTTAAAGGTGATGATGCGGTCGCTGATAAGAAAGTCCTTGTTGCGCACGTACAGATCGTATTCCTCGAACTTGCTCATCTTAAACGGCATATAGCCGTATTGCTTATACAGCGTGCGCAACGCATAGATCGCACGCTCATCGTTTTTCAGCAGTGTTTCGTCAATCACGGTTTTTCTCCTCTCTCACGCGATCCATCACCATCTGATAGCCGCCGTTACCGTATTCCAGACACTTGTTGACGCGGCTGATGGTGGCGGTGCTCACGCCAACCTCCTTGCTGACAGTCATGTAGCTCGTGCCGGCAGACAGCATCTTTGCGACCTTCAAACGTTGGGCGATCTCGATGATCTCCTTGATGGTGCAAGCGTCCTCGAAAAAGGCGTAACACTCCTCCACCGTGTTCAGTGTCAGAATCGCCTCAAATAATTCGTCGGTCTGTTTCGTATGCCAATTACTCATAAAATTCCCTCCGCTTTACTGCAGTAGAGTGCTAACACGAGAAATTATACTACCCTGCATAAGGAATGTCAAGCCTTATTTCGCGTTTTTCGGCGGTTTTTTACATTAATAGTATTACTATACAAGAGGTGCATGAAAAAAGCAAGTTTGAAATTGACGAGCGGCGGATATTTGTATATAATAGGGTCAGTATGAAACGAAAAGGAGGGATCGGCATGGCGTATACCGTAATGATGGTCGCCGCCGCGGGCAGTTCCACCCGTATGGGCTGCGCCAAGCAACACATCCTGCTCGACGGGCAGCCGGTACTGCTGCGCACACTGAGCACGTTGCAGCAGGTCGATACCATCGACGAGATCCTGCTCATCACGCGTCAGGAGGATGCCGAGTACTTCACTGCACTCGCCGCACAGCACGGCGTGACCAAGCTTCACCGCGTCGTGGTCGGCGGCGACACGCGTCAGCGGTCGGTCGCCAACGGATTGGCGGTGCTCCCTGCCGAAACGACCCTCGTGGGCATACACGACGGCGCGCGACCGCTGATTACCGTCGACGCGGTCAAAGCGGTCATCGCCGAAGCGGAGAAATCCGGAGGTGCGGCGCTCGCCGTGCCCATCAAGGACACCTTAAAACAGACCGACACCGACGGCTACGTCACCGACACGCCCGACCGAAGCCGTCTGTGGCGCGTACAAACCCCGCAGGTGTTTGCGCGCGCACCCTACTGTAACGCAATGGCAACAGCACTCGCGCAAGGATGGGATTTTACCGACGATTGTCAGCTCATGGAAAAAGCGGGACATCCCGTGCGGCTGGTCAGCGGTCTGGACACCAACCTGAAACTCACCACACCCGAAGACGTCCAACTGGCAAACGCGATCCTGCACAACGATCAAAAGGAGGGGTACACCATGCGCATCGGTCACGGCTACGACGTGCATCGACTCGTCGAGGGACGGGAACTCATCCTCGGCGGCGTGAACATTCCGTTCGAGCGCGGCCTGCTCGGTCACTCGGACGCCGACGTGCTCACCCACGCGATCATGGATGCCCTGCTCGGCGCGGCGGCACTCGGCGATATCGGCGGTCTGTTCCCCGACACCGACCCTGCCTACGCCGGCGCGGACAGCCTGTGCCTGCTCAAAGAGGTCGTCGCACGCGTGTGCGCCTGCGGCTATCGCATCGCCAACATCGACGCTACCGTTCTCGCGCAAAAGCCGAAGTTAAAACCGCATATCCCGGCGATGCGCGAGCATATCGCGGCGGCGTGCGGCACGGCAATCGAGCTGATAAATCTCAAAGCCACCACCGAGGAAGGTCTCGGCTTCACCGGCGCGTTGGAGGGCATCGCCGCCCACGCGGTGTGCCTGTTGGAAAAGGCGTAAGTCGCCTTTTTCCTCGCGTTTCTCCTCTTTTCGCGTTCTTTCTGCAAAATCGGTAAAAAGTGGTGGGATTTCGACACCGCCTTTCCCGATAAAAATAACAGACAAGCCTCTATCCTTATGGGTAGAGGCTTTTTCTTATGCCCGGAAAGGATATGAATCTATGCAATTGGAACTGACAAAGCACGACGACCGTCTGGTCGCACGGCTCATCGGCGAACTGGACCACCACGCCGCCGCCGAAGTGCGCGAGCGCATCGACAACGCCGTGCTTCAACAACGCTGTCGGCGGCTGACACTGGATTTTTCGGGGCTGACCTTTATGGACAGCTCCGGCATCGGACTGATCATGGGAAGGTATCGGCTGATGCACTCCTGCGGCGGCACCTTGCAGATCGAAAACGCCAGCCAGCGGTTAGAAACCGTCATCCGTCTGGCAGGACTCGAAAAACTCCCCATCTGGGACGAAACAGAAAGGAAGAAAACCCATGAAACCTGTCAATGAAACCAAGATCTCGTTCGTCAGCCGATCGGCTAACGAGGGCTTTGCCCGTGCAGCCGTCGCGGCGTTTGCCGCTCAACTCGATCCCGCGGTCGATGAACTGGTCGACCTGCGTACCGCCGTGTCCGAAGCGGTCACCAACGCGATCGTGCACGCCTATCCCGATAAACTCGGCGTCATCACCCTAACCGTACAGTTGTTTGAAAACGGCTGTATCCGCGTGCAGGTGCGCGACCGCGGTTGCGGCATCCCCGACGTGGATAAGGCGATGGAACCGCTGTTCACCACCGGCGGTGAGGATCGCTCGGGCCTCGGCTTTTCGGTCATGGAAAGCTTCACAGATCGCTTGCGCGTGCGCTCGAAGATCGGAAAAGGCACCACCGTCACCATGGAAAAAACCATCGCGCCGCGCGTGCGCGCACGCGCATGATCGCCTGTGAGCAGCGCAACATAGTCGTCTGCGAGAACATAGGGCTTGTGCACGCCTGCGCCAAGCGATTCCACGGGCGCGGCATCGAATACGACGATCTGTACCAGGCAGGGTGCGTCGGGCTCATCAAGGCGGTCGACGGCTTTGAGGCTCAAAGAGGACTGAAATTCTCCACCTACGCGGTGCCCGTCATCCTCGGCGAGATCAAGCGGCTGTTCCGCGAAGGCGGCACGGTCAAGATCAGCCGCTCGCTCAAAGAGCTGTCCCTGCGCGCCACGCGCGAGCGCGAACGTCTGGCAAAAGCGCTCGGGCGCGAGCCAAGCATCGAGGAACTCGCTGAAGCCTTACAGGTCGACGCGGCGCTCGCCGCGCAGGCGGTCACGGCGTCCCTGCCGCCCTTGTCGCTCACAAGGCGCGGTGAAGAAGAGGATACCGAGCAGATCGACCTGCCGATCGATTCGCCGGAAGCAGCCATCACCGACCGCCTCGCGCTCAGGCAGTTGCTCGACGAATTGGAGGAGCGCGACCGACGGCTCATCGAACTGCGCTACGGCGCACGCCGAACACAGCAGGCCACCGCCGCGCAACTCGGCATGACGCAGGTGCAGGTATCCCGTCGCGAGCGAGCCATTCTGCTCTCTTTGCGCGAAAAACTCATCGGATAACGATTTTACAAGGAGATTCGTATGAAATCCATCTGGCAAGACTCTGTAAAGCTCTCTGCCTTTCCACCGTTGGAAGGAGATACTTTCGTCGACACGCTTGTCATCGGCGGCGGTATCACGGGCCTGTTATGCGCTCACTATCTGCAACAGCAAGGCGAAGACTGTCTGGTGCTCGAAGCCGACCGCATCGGCGGCGGCACGACCGCCAACACCACCGCTAAGATCACCGCACAACACGGGCTGATCTACCACAGGCTTCTCGCACGGCACGGCAAAGAGATCGCACGCGGCTATTACGACGCCAACACCGCCGCCGTGGAAGAATATCGGCGCTTGGCACAGAGCATCGAATGCGATCACACTACCACCGACAACTATATCTATTCATCCAAGCGCGGCGGCATCATCGACCGAGAATTGCAAGCACTCGACAAGATCGGTCGACCAGCGGATCTCGCAGAGGATCTGCCCCTTCCCTTTGCCACCAAGGGCGCGGTAAAATTCCGCGAGCAAGGTATGTTCCACCCAAGGAAATTCATGGCCGGTTTAGCGGCGAAACTGTCCATTTGCGAGAATACGCCCGTACTGTCGGTCGAGGATATGACCGCCTATACGCCGAACGGCTGTGTGCACGCCGACGAGATCATCATCGCTACCCATTTTCCGTTGCTCAACCGCTACGGCATGTACTGGCTTCGGTTGTATCAAAGCCGTTCCTACGTGCTGGCGCTCAAAGATGCACCGTCGCTCGACGGCATGTATATGGACGAACAGGCAAGCGGTTTTTCTTTACACTCCCACGGCGACTATCTCTTACTCGGCGGCGGCGGCAAACGCACCGGCAAACCGTGCGGCGGCTTTGATCCCTTGGATCGCGCTGTCGCCGCTTGGTACCCCGATGCCACCATCAGTCATCGGTGGGCAGCGCAAGACTGTATGTCACCCGATGACATACCGTATATCGGTCAATATTCTCGTTTCACACCGCACATCTACGTAGCAACCGGCTTTAATAAATGGGGTATGACCTCCGCCATGGTGGCGGCGCAGCTTCTCACAGACCGCATCCTCGGCAAGCCCAACCCGTATGCCGAGGTGTTCTCGCCGCACCGTTCGATCTGCCTGCCGCAAACAGCAGCCAACGCGGCATCCTCCGTCGTCGGCATGCTCACCCCGACCTTACATCGCTGTACACATCTCGGTTGCGCACTGCACTATAACCGCCGTGAGCATAGCTGGGACTGTCCCTGCCACGGCTCGCGCTTCGGCAAAGACGGCACCGTACTCGACGGACCTGCTAAAAAGCCGCTGTCACACAAATAAAAAACTCCCCACAGCCGTTCGGCCGTGGGGAGTTTTTGCTAATTAATAAACGTGGCAGGGAACGCCGTGTTTCTCAAACGCCGAAGCGTCCTTGTTGAGCGGCTTACTCTCGTCAAACGGCGGATTGTAAGCGCTTCCAATCGCTCGATACTTCGCGCCCGTCATGCGATTATACGGCAACAGCTCGACCGTCACGCGATCGGCGGCATCCGCAAGGAATGCGGCGATACGCTCGAAGTTATCGGGGGTATCGGTGCAACCCGGAATCAGCGGAACACGCACGGTGAACGGCAGGCGCATTGCTTTGAGTGATGCAATATTGCGAAGGATCAGAGCGTTATCCTGCCCTGTCAGGCGGCGATGTTCGTTCGCGTCCATGACCTTCATATCCACAAAGCGATCGTGGAACTTCGGTATCATGCGATCAAACACCTCAGCCGGCACGAACGCACAGGTCTCAACGCCCAAACGAACATCCCCGAGCAGCGGTATCACACTGTCGATAAAGTCAGCCTGCATAAGCGGTTCACCGCCCGAGAAAGTCACACCACCACGATCGCCGAAGAACTCACGATAGGACAGAGCGCGCTCGGCGAGCCGTTCGGGAGTGTATTCCTCCCCCACCACGCGCACCAGCCGATCGGGGCAAATATGCACACACGCACCGAGCGCGGCACACTCCGCATGGTCACACGGACGCTGACATAGACCGCACCGACGGCACGCGTCGACATTACGCACGAGTTGTTTGCCGAAAGTCAAACCCTCGGGATTGTGACACCACACGCAACGCAACGGACAGCCTTTGAGAAACACCGTCAGTCGCAAACCCGGTCCGTCATGCAGGCCAAATTCTTTAATATCAAATACGATTCCGTTCATATCAGTAGTTCGTGAACTCCTGACGCGCGATCAGGTGATCCTGGTATTTTTTCTCCAGCTCCACGAAATAGGCGCTCCAACCCCAAATACGCACAATCAGACTGCCGTAGTTTTCGGGATGAGCCTGCGCGTCAAGCAAGCGCTCGCGATTGATGGAGTTGAGCTGCAACTGATGACCGCCCTTATCAATATACGCCTTGACCAGCGCAGCGACGCCCTCGATGCCCTCCTCGGTGTCAAACACGGTCGAGTGGAACTCCATCGTCAACGGGCCGCCGTTGATCGTGCGGCCGACGGGACACTTGGTGAAGGACTGAATGACCGAGAACGGGCCGTTGTTGCGCACGTACAGACTGGGTGAGAAGTTGGTGCCGAACGCCTCTTTTTTACGGCGTCCGTCTGCAGATGCGGTCAGCTCATCGGCGTGTTGCAGATAGAACATCGCCGATCCGGGGCCGACGCGGTAAATGCCGCCACGCTCGTTGCGGCGTCCCTCCACCGAGTCTGCGAACCAGTTGAGCAGCGTCACCGCCATGCTGTCGGCGCGATCGTCATTGTTGCCCATCTTGGGCGTCTCGTTGCGCAGTTTATACAGCAGCGCCTCGTTACCGTCGAAGTTGTTGTGCAACGCTTTAAGCAGATCGGCACCGGTGACGGTCTTTTCGTCAAAGACGTGCATCTTGATGGCCGCGAGCGAGTCCGCCGCGGTCGCCACACCCGTGCCGTGGATGCCGAAATTGTTATAGCGCGCACCCTCGGAAATATCCTTCGCCTGCTCGACGCAATCATCCATCAGCACCGAATAGAACGGCGCCGGGATGAAATACAGATCGTGGAAATCGGCACAGATCTTCTCCACGCCCTCCTCGATATTCTTCTTGATCTCAGCCATCAGGGTATCGAAATCGGGCGCAGTCGGCAGAACCGCCTCCACCGCCTTTTCCACCACCATCGGGAAGGAAAGCGCGCCGATGTTGTTAACGTCCATCGCGCAACCGGCAACAATGAACTCCCAGCACGCAGCAACCGAATAATTGCGCGCATCTTCCGGCGCGTAGCCGAGTCTGATAAGGTTCGGAATGACCACATCGTCGTTAGAATACTGCGGGAAGCCGAGACCGGCCTTGGTCAGATGGGTGCCTTCAATATAGCGTTCCATGGGTGTATCCTTGCCCACGCGCAGGTTGATCTTCGGGTCGATGAGCAACAAGCTGCAACTCGCCTGCAAGCACATACGAGTTAACTCGTTATATGCGTCCTCGCCACTCGGGGTAACGCCGCCGAGCATCATGCTCTGACCGTTGTCGCCAAGCTGCACGCCCGGGTACATGTCGCTGTCCCAGTTGACGCTGAGGAAGAACTCTTCCAGAAGCGATTGTGCCTCTTCCGCGGTGAGCTTGCCGGCGTCGAGATCCGCCTTCAGGAACGGCATCATGTACTGGTCGAAGCGACCGAGGGTATTATGGTATTCCCCCTCCGCCCACAGCGTATAGTTGAGGATGCGCACGAACTGCAACGCCTCGCGGAACGAGGTCGCACCCTGACGCGGAATGCGATCGAACACCGCCGCCACGTCCTCACGACCAATGCGCAGAGCCTCCGCGCGGTAACGATCGACCAAACCGTACAGCGCATCGATGCCCGACAACGCCGCCGTGACGAACTGACGCTGCTTGTCGGTCAGATCGCCGCCAAGCTTCGCCGCCAGCTTCTCGCGCTCGGCTTCCAGACCCGAGGTGATAATGCGACCGTAGTTCGCGCAGATGTTGGATACGTAGCCAAGCTCATGAATATAGTGCTTGTCGCGAATGGCCGCCCACTCGTCCTCGGTGAAGATATCCGGCACATCGGTCACGGTGCGCAAAAATACGATACGCTGACCGTCCAAAATGACCGGCTTTTCGTTATCAAACACCAGACGCAGACGAGTCATCATACGCTCGGTGGGAGAGAGCTTTTCGTCGCGCACAGATGCGATCAATGCCGCGGGAAACGGCTGACGATGCACGTGATGACCGCGCGCGATATAATGATCATATAAGGCTTTGTTATACATAAAAAGACCTCCTGTGCAAAAATACCATGGATAGTAAGGGAACTATCCCTAATTACATTATAATATACCATATATGCAAATTGCAAGTGTTTTATATAAAATTATCCAATATAATAGATGAGCAAAAAAACAACCACCGTGTGACCGAGGTCACACGGTGGTGCTTTTAGGTTATTTCAGCGTTGTGTCGTCCAATTACGCGGTGCGCTTCTTGGAAACGATGACGCTCGCCACGGCAGCCGCCAGAGCCAGCGCCGCGACCGCCACGCCGACAACGCTGTCGCCGGTCGCCGGGCTGTCGCTCTCGCCCTCGCCGCCGTCATCCGGCAGCGGCGCGATGCCGAGGTCGCCCTCGACGATGATGAACACGCCGAGCACGTCGGTGGTGAAGACGAGTTCGCCGTCAACCACTTCCGCGATAACGAGGAACATATCGCCGTAGGCATCGGTCGAGTAGAGGTTCACCAGTTCAAGGTCAAAGTCCTCGGGGATCGGCAGTCTGACCGTCAGCTCGCCGCCCAGCTCCGCATAAGAGCCGTCGCCGTTGAGCACCGCCAGGTCAAACGCCGCATAGCGGTTGTCACCGATCTGATCCAGAACGGACTGATCCAGCTCGCCCTCCTCGTAGGGGTAGACGCTCAGGAACATATCCGCATCGAACTCGGAGCCATCCTCATATTCAACCTTCACACCGGTGGAATCGTCCACCAGGCCGGTGAAGTCTTCGTCTTCGTCGCCGGCGGGCACGTCGATGTCGATATCAACGTCGTAATCCGGCTCTTCGATGACGATATCGGGATCCGTATCCGGAATCTCGGAGGGATCGATGTCGAGGATCTGCATGAACTTCATGCCGTGAGAACCAGCATTCCAGACAAAGTTGCTATCATTCAGATAGTTCTCGGTGGAATCGTTAATCGTCACCATGAAGTTCCAGAAGTAGACCTTACTGGTGCCGTAGTTCATGTTCTGGTGCCAGCAGGGAGCAAAGGACTGCTTCTTGATGTCGTTCTCGCTCACTTCCCAGGTCAGGCTGAACACGCCCTCGCCCTCGAGGTAAGTGGTCGTATCCTTTTCAGGATCGTGCGAGAAGGAGGTGCCGGGCTGTTCGGCGTTATAGCCCCAACGGTCGCCACCGTTGTAGAACAACAGGGTACCCATGTCGTCGGCGTTCTTGAGAACCTTATAGTTAAAGGACAGGGTGATCTTGTCGCCGGCCACCAACTCATGACCGTAGCTCTTGCCAAACTTCCAGTTCGCCCACACGTTGACCGCAATGCTGTAATCGTTCTCTTCCCAGTCGTACTTGAAGAAGTCGAGCAGGAAGACGCGATCCTCCATCGGGACGATCACGACGGGCTCGTCGTAGCCGTCGGGCAGAGCCGGGAAGTCGGACTCGGGACGATACGAAGCCTTAACGGTAGCGTCGTTTCCTGCCTTATCCGCAACCTTCCAGTAGCTACCGGTGACCATGTTGGTCTGCTCCATAGAAGTGTTAGTGTTGACCAAGCGAACGTTCCAAATGTAGATCTTGCCAAGTTTCTGGTCGCCGCGCTGGACAATCCAGATCGTCTTAGACCCATAGGAACCTATATCCACACCGGTCGCATAGTACTTATGACGGCCGGCCAACAGCCACGAAGTACCACCCTCAGAAGCCGATCTCGGATGCTGGTTGGGTCTGCCACTGTTGTCGATACGCACGTAGGTGTTGGTGCCCTCATCCGGCAGATAGTAATCGAAGGTCAGCGTATAGCTGCCGCCGCCGGCAGGGCCGTTCATACCGTTGAAAAGCTCAACGTAGTAGTCGACCTTATCGGTGGTGGGAGTGCAGTTGGAGAAGTCGATCTCGAGGACATAGGGATCCTCGTTGGCGAGCAGAGCCGCGATGGAATCCTTGGTGACGATCTCGAGCGGCTGCTGTGCAGAAGCGAGGAAGCACTCCGCGTGGTAATTGCTCGCATCCGTGGTGGTGGTCAGGACCGTGTTGCCGTAGGAAATGGTGAGGTTCCAGATGTACATGTCCGGAATAGACTCCGGAGCCGGAGCATTCTTATGCTTAAGGAAGCCGAAATACCATCTCCAAGATCTGTCCATAGACTTGGTCGCCAGGAAGGAGCCGACACCGGTCTCGAGAGTGGTGGTGTTGGTCATCTGGTTGGTCCACACGCCGAAGTTGTTGCCGCCCTTATAGCGCAAGGCAACATCCACGCCGGCCGGCAGGTAGTAGTCGAAGGAAACGGTCGCTTCGACGTTCGCCGGAATGACGCTGTACGAATCAGCGTAGCCGAACACACCGTAGTGATCGCCGGTCCAGACGCTGTCGGGGTTAAATTTGGTCTTGTCAAACTTGCTGAAGTTGATCTTGTTGACCACGTTGGTGTCACCGGTGAAGGTGGGCATGGTGGCAGAGGTGGTCGCAGAGGTCGCGCTCGACTGGGTCGCAGAAGTCGAAGAAGACGAGGTCAAAGAAGACGAGGTCGTGGAGCCGGCAGGCGGCGTCACGGTCGCGCTCGGCAGCTCGCTATCTTCCATAACGTGCTTGGCGATGACGGCGTTGTTGCCGCTCTGCGTGCCCTTGAACCAATAGCCACCCTCAAGGTAGTTGGTCGCTTTGGAGCCGTCTGCCTTGACGAGCTTGACGTTCCAGATATAGAACTTGCCCAGGGTCTTGTTGCTGCGTTGCACGATGTGCAGGCAGTCACGGTTATCGCCGTAGCCGCCGTAGTTCAAAACATCATCACAGTCAAGCTCCGCACGGAACTTGTTGCGGCCGGCACGCAGCCAAGAGGTGCCTGCCACTTCGGGCTCGGCGCCGGGATAGGCGTTCGCGATCGAAGTGTTGCCGTACTTGACGTAGGTGTTGGTATCCGCATCCGCGAGGTAATAATCGAAGGTCAGCACGACGTCGCCGAGGTTTTGACCGGGCACGTAGCCGGTGTACAGGTCGGCCATGTAGTCGTTCTTTGCGGAATCGTCGGTCGCGGTGGAGGCCGAGAAGTCGATCTCGGTGACGAAGTTGTCGTCCGCCGCATCGTCAACGACGGCCTTAATATCCGCGAGAGTCATGATCTCAACCGCATCCGCCGCGTTGAAGGTATAGCCTTCGCCCTTCGCCGCGATGATCGAAGCGGCAAGCAGGCTATCGTTGCGCTGGCTGGGGGTGGTGGGAGTGGTCACGGTCGTGCCGTTATACTCCATCTTCAGGTTCCAGATATACATATCCGGAATCGCACCCGGAGCCGGAGCGGTTTTGTTCTTCACGAACGCCAGAGTCCAGCGCCAGACACCACCGTAATCTCTGGTGACCTCAAAGGAGCCGACACCGGGTTCGAGGACCTCACTGCCGGTCTTAGCGTTCACCAGGTTGGTCGCGCCGCCGTGAGGAGTACGGACGACAACGCCGACCTCACCGGGCAGATAGTAATCAAAGGACAACTTCGCGATCGGGTTTTGCTCGGTGGGACGCAGAATGCTGTACGAATCATCATAGCAGAACACGCCGTAGCCGCCAAAAGTCAGCGTGGAGCTACCGTTCCACTTGGAAGCGGCAAAATCGCTGAGGTTGATCTTGTTGACCACGATCGCCGCGTTCGGATCCGCCGGCAGAGTCGACTGGGTCGTCGAAGACGTCGTGGAAGACGTGGTCGACGAGGTCGTCGAAGACGTCGTGGAAGACGTGGTCGACGAGGTCGTCGAAGACGTGGTCGTGGTGGGGTTGGTCGGCAGTTCGGACTCGAGCTTCGCCGACTTGGTGATCACGGCGTTGTTGCCGGTCTGCGCACCCTTAAACCAATAGCCACCCTCAAGGTAGTTGGTCGCGTTGGAGCCATCCGCCTTGACGAGCTTGACGTTCCAGATATAGAACTTGCCCAGGGTCTTGTTGCTGCGTTGCACGATGTGCAGGCAGTCACGGTTATCGCCGTAGCCGCCATAGTTCAAAACATCATCACAGTCAAGCTCCGCACGGAACTTGTTGCGGCCGGCGCGCAGCCAAGAGGTACCTGCCACTTCGGGCTCGGCGCCGGGATAGGCGTTCGCAATCGAAGTGCTGCCGTACTTGACGTAGGTGTTGGTACCCTCGTCCTCCAAATAGTAATCGAAGGTCAGTACGACGTCACCGAGGTTTTGACCGGGCACATAGCCGGTGTACAGATCGGCCATGTAGTCCACCTTGCCGTCATCGTCGGTCGCCGTAGAAGCGGAAAAATCGATCTCGGTGACGAAAGTCTTCTCCTCGGCGAACATATCGTCGATATCCGCAAGAGTCATGATCTCAACCGCGTCGGAAGCCGCAAAGGTATAGCCTTCGCCCTTCGCCGCGATGATCGAAGCGGCAAGCAGGTTGTCGGCGCGAGAGCTGGCGGTGGTCGGAGTGGTCACGGTCGTGCCGTTATACTCCATCTTCAGGTTCCAAATATACATATCCGGAACAGCCGTCGGAGCCGGAGCAGTTTTATTCTTCACGAACGCCAGAGCCCAGCGCCAGACACCACCGTAATCTCTGGTGACCTCAAAGGAGCCGACACCGGGCTCGAGGACCTCACTGCCGGTCTTGGCGTTCACCAGGTTGGTAGCGCCGGACGAGCCGTGGGGAGAACGGACGACAACGCCGATCTCACCGGGCAGATAATAATCAAAGGACAACTTCGCGATCGGATTCTGCGCGGTGGGACGCAGAATGCTGTACGAATCGGTGTAGCAGAACACGCCGTACGTGCCGAAGGTCAGCGTAGAGCTGCCGTTCCACTTCGACGAAGCAAATTGGCTCAGGTTAATCTTGTTGACCGTAACCGTCGACGGATCGACATCAGCCACAGCCGACAGAATGCCGGCAGGCAGGGCGATCGTCGCCAGCAAGCAGACGGCCAGCACGATGCTGAGCAGCTTTTTGGAAACAATTTTCATACTGTTTTCCTCCTTAAGATGAAAATTTGGGAATTGCCGAAATTGCGAACGGAGGACCTCCTCCGGAAGAAAGGGATCCGTGAGCACCCAAAGGACAAACGTCCATCACGATGCTCTTGCGCGGCATGACGATGCCGCGCGTGACGAGCGTCTCGAAAAAGGCGTCGCCAAAATAATAAAAACCACGTTTTCCTCGCCGTCGACTCGACGAGTCTTATGTAATGCACAAAATATGGAACACATTTTGTGCAAATTGAATATAAAATTCGATGGTTTTTCATTATCAATGTAATTATACCATAAATATGGACTTTTGCAACTGTTTTTTAATAAAAATGTAGCTTTTTTTTGGTAGAATAATTCGGCGAAAAACGGCAGCTTTTGCACGACAAGGCCTCTGCTTTCCGTCAAGGCTGATAACAAGCAAAAACGAAAACCGCGAGGGTCTCCCCCTCGCGGTTTTCGCGCAATTTTTATCCGTTTTTATTCATAGATCGCTTTGCCTGTCGGGTCAATGACGGCGACGGCCGCTTTGAGTGCCGCCGCACTGCCGCCCGCCTGCAACGAAGCAGCTTGGTTGCCGGGAGCGATGAAGGTCATCGCCGGATAGTCCTTCGTCTGCACCCAGGTGTTGCCGGTATATTTCGGGCCGTTTTTGCCGTCGTAATAAGGGCTGAACACCAGACCGAACTTACCGCCGTCCATGACGTTATTCTTGATGACGAAGTTGTTGCTGTACGTCTTGCCGGAGCCGCAACGTATGTTGCCGCCCTGCCCCGTGCCGCTGCCCAAACGCTGATACGAGCCGAAGCCGTAGCCGGGGAAACGAAGAATATTGTTTTCGTATACCGAGTTCTTGACGCCCGTGCCGCCGGCGTCTATAAACACCTCGATATTGTAGTGGCAATACTCAATAAGGTTGTTGCGCACCTGCACGTTCACGTGGGATTTGCCGCCTTGGTTGGTATAACCGGCGTCGTAGCACTGATAGATCCAGTTATTCTCGATGAGAATGGTGTCCTGATTGCCGTAATACTCGATGCCGTTGCCGTAACGCACCGCATCGGTTTGCAAGCAGCCGCCGATCCAGCCGATCTCGCAATTGGTGACGGACATGTTCTTGCTCGATCCAAAGCTCAGACCAAAGTTGGCATAGCGAATGCACAGGTTATCGACGGTGACACCGGTGGTGGTCTTATCCGGCACATAGCGGCGGATCACCGCACCGATGCCGGCAAAGCCGATGGACACGATCTCAATGCTCTCAAACGCCTTGCCGGGATTGCCCTTGGAGCAACGCAAATATATGTAACCCTTATTTTCGTCGTAATAGTAGTCAAATTCATCCGTCAGCTTGGCAACGCTGAATCGACGACCGGGCGAAGAACAATACTGTCCGTAGTTAAACACGAGGTTGCCGACATCGCCCTGCGCGGTGCCGAATTCCAGACGCCATACGTTCTCGACGCCGGCGATCTTCTTCCAAAGCGTCGCGTCTGCATAGTTTTTCATGCTGCCGTAGAGCTGCGGCTTCGGGCCGGTGCCGTAGGCGCCGACGGACATGCCCGTGCGCACATACATCATGCCGCGATATACGCCGCCGCGTTCAAACAGAATCGTCGAGCCCTTTTCCAACGTTGCCGCGACTTTGCGCACGTGGTCGGTGCTTCGCCATGCGGTCTCGGGGCTGAGACCATCGTTGAGGTCGCTGCCCTTATAGGACACGTAGTAGGTCTTGCCGTTCCCGTTCGGCTTGATGCGATCGGACGCATTGAGGATCTGCTTTCGCAGGTTCTCGGCCTTGGTATCGTAACTGCTCTTTTGTCCGTCAAATAAGACGGCCAGATTTTGCGTGATCGGTGCGTCCGGTTTGGGCCCGCTGACTGTGGTAGTGGTCGTCGTCGTGGTAGTGCGGCCATTGCCCGAGGTCGTGCGGCCGCCGCCCGTCGTCGTCTGACGGTCGCCGGTACCGGAACCGGTCGTCGGCGCGTCGGACGCATCCGGTTCATCAGAGGCATCCGGCTCGTCGGACGCATCCGGTTCTTCGGACGCATCCGGTTCATCAGAGGCATCCGGCTCGTCGGACGCATCGGGTTCAACCGACGCGTTGGGCTCAACCGACGAGGTCGGCTCCTCGCTCTCGGACGAGATGGGTGCCGAGCTATCCTGAGCGCTGTTACCGCCGCAGGCGACCAACGTCGCGAGCATGAACAACGCGAGCAAAGCAGCTAACAATCTACGCATGGGGGCATTCTCCTTTTAAAGCATTAAGTGCTCATATATTACTATAAAACGGCATTATTTGTCAATAGAATTCGCCAGAATTTTACCATGCACAACAAGAGACCGCGAGGGTTTCCCCTCGCGGTCTTTTGTATTTACTCGTATTTCACGGTCGCGGTCTTGTCGAGATAACCGACCGCCGTCTTGAGATTTGCCAAGCTGCCGCCGGGCAGTGCCGAGCTGGCCAGTTTGCCGGGCGCAACGCAGGACAGCGCCGGATAGTCGCCGTACTGGATCCAGGTGTTGCCCTCATACTTCGGGCCGTTGACACCGTCGTAGATCGGGCTGTGCACCAGACCGAACTGGCCGCCGGCGATGATATTGTTGCGAATCACGTAGTTTTCGCAGGGGTTCACCTTATCCGCCGTATACGCCGTCAGGAAGTTACTGCCGGCGCTCTGGCCGCTGCCGATACGGTTGTAAGAGCCAAAGCCGAAGCCGGCGTAACGGGAAATGTTGCCCTCGTAGATCGCATTGACAACCTTACCGGTGCGCTCGCCGAGCCACAGCTCGACGTTGTAGTGGCTGTATTCGAGCAGGTTGTTCTTGACCACAGCATTCTTGTGCGAGTTGCCGCCCTGAATGGTGAAGCCGGCGTCGTAGCACTGGTAGATCCAGTTGTTCTCGATATGGATACCGTCGACGTTGCCGAAGAACTCAATACCGTTGCCGAGACGCACCATCTCGCCGACAAACTTGTTCTTGGATTCGTCGAAGTTGGTCGCCATGCTGCCGCCGATAAAGCCGAACTCACAGCCGGTGATCTTGATGTTCTTGCCCTGCGCGAAGCTGACACCATAGCAGGTATACCGCACGCACAGGTTCTCGATGGTCACGTTCTCGAGCAGCACCTTTCTCTCGTAGCGGCGCAACACCGCACCCTTCGGAGCGATCTCGATGCTGTCAAACTTCGCACCGGGGTTGCCCTTGGAATAGTACAGGTAAATGGCGGAGTTCTTGATATCGTGATAGTAATCGAAATCCTCTTTAAGGGCGTCCATGTTAAAGCGCATACCGGGAGAAGCGTATTCCTTACCATGATCAAAGATGATGTTACCGATATGGTCGTATTTCTTGTCAAGGGTCGCCTTCCAGACGTTGGCCTTGGAGGTCTTCTGCCAGTCAGCCTCATCAGCAAAGCTCTTGGTCGCACCGTAAAGCTGCGGCTTCGGACCGGTACCGTAGGCGCCGATGGACATGCCGTCGCGCACCTGCATCATGCCGCGATAGACACCGCCGCGCTCAAAGAGCAGGGTGGAATCCGTCTTGATGAGCGCAGGCAAACGACCGACGCGCTCGGTCGATCTCCACGCGGTCTCCGGGCTCAGACCGTCATTCTCGTCGTTGCCCTTGTAGGAGACGTAGTAGGTTGTGCCGGAGGTCGACGGTTTGATGGTGTCGGCCGCATTGAGCACCTTCTGACGCATCGCCTCTGCCTTGGAGTCGATGCTGCTCTTCTGCGGATCCCACAGACCGGCACCGTTGCCGGTGTGCGGCTTCTCGTAGTCGGTCACGATCGGCTGGGTGGTAGTCGAAGTCTTGCTGGTCGAGGTCTTGCTCGTTTTGGAAGACGAGGTCGGTTTGTCCGTCTTGGTGGTCGTGCTGCCGGACGCATCCGGCTCCTCGGACGCATCGGGTTCCTCGGACGCATCCGGCTCATCGGACGCGTCGGGTTCAACGGACGCGTCGGGCTCAACCGACGAGGTCGGCTCCTCGCTCTCGGACGAGATGGGTGCCGAGCTCTCCTCGCCGCCGTTGCCGCCGCAGGCGACCAGCGACGTGAGCATGAGCATCGCAAGCAAAACAGCTAACAATTTACGCATAAGTGTGTTCTCCTTTCAGTTCGTCGAAACAACAACGGTTGTTTCTTCCTGTCATCGTATATATTTTACCTTACAGCATAAAGAAAGTCAACTGAAATTTATTGAAAGCACACAAGAAAAAGCACGATGAGAAAGATGCGCACATGCTAAAACCGCGAGGGTGATCCCTCGCGGTTTTTGTAGTCTTATTCGTAGATGACCGTTGCAGTCTTATCGAGATAACCGACAGCCGTCTGCAAATTCGCCTTGCTGCCGCCGGGAAGAGCATCCGCAGCTTTTTTGCCGGGAGTAATAATCGTCAAAGCGGGATAGTCGCCGTACTGCAACCAGGTGTTGCCCTCAAACTTCGGGCCCTTCACACCATCGTAGTGGGGGCTGAACACCAAGCCGAACTGACCGCCGGCGATAATGTTGTTGCGGATGATGAAGTTGTCGCTCTTAACGCCATTGGAGCCGGTGCGGATATTACCACCCTGACCGGTGCCGCTGCCGATGCGGTTATACGCACCGAAGCAGAAGCCTGCATAGCGCAGAATATTCTTCTCGTACACGGTATCTTTGACGCCCTGACCGCTGTTGCCGGACACGAACACCTCGATGTTGTAGTGGCAATACTCGATGAGATTGTTGCGCACCTGCACGTTCTGGTGGGTGTAACCGCCCTGATCGGTGTAGCCGGCGTCGTAGCACTGGTAGATCCAGTTGTTCTCGACGGTGATGTTCTTAACATCGCCATAGAACTCGATGCCGTTGCCGTAGCGCACCATCGAGGTGCCGAGGAACTTGTTCTTGGACTCGTCAAACTCGGTCTGCATGCTGCCGCCGATATGACCGATCTCACAACCGGTGATCTTGATGTTCTCGGCGTCGCCAAAGCTGATGCCGAACGCGGAATAGCGCAGGCACAGGTTCTCGATCGTCACATTCTTGCGCGGATTATTGTTGCGCGTATAGCGACGCAGAATCGCGCCCTTCGGAGACATCTCGATGCTCTCAAACTTGGCACCGGGGTTGCCCTTGGAATAGTACAGATAAATGGTGGAGTTCTTGATGTCGTGATAGTAGTCGAAGTCCTTTGCGAGCTTGTCGAGGCTGAAAGTCAGACCGGGGGCACTATACTCTTTGCCGTAGTCAAAGATGATGTTGCCGATATGGTCGTATTTCTTATCGAGCTTCGCCTTCCACACATTCGCGGTCGAGGTCTTCTCCCAGTCGCTCTCGTCGGAATAGCTCTTGGTCGCGCCGTAAAGCTGCGGCTTCGGGCCGGTGCCGTAGGCGCCGATGGACATACCGTCACGGAACTCCATCTGGCCACGATACACGCCGCCGCGCTCGAACAACAGCACGGAATTTTCTCTGATAACACTGGGAGCCAAGCCGACACGCGCGGTGGTTCTCCACGCGGTCTCCGGGCTCAAACCGTCGTTATTGTCGTTACCCTTGTAGGACACATAGTAGGTCGTGCCGGAGGTCGACGGCTTGACGGTGTCGGCCGCATTGAGCACCTTTTGGCGCATGGTCTCCGCTTTGGAGTCAATGCTGCTCTTCTGACCCATCCACAGACCGGCGCCGTTGATCGTGACCGGCTTCTCATAGTCGATGAGGGTCGGCTGAGTGGTGGTCGAGGTTTTGCTGGTCTTGGTCTTACTCGTCTTGGAAGACGAGGTCGGTTTGTCCGTCTTGGTGGTCGTGCTGCCGGACGTATCCGGCTCCTCGGACGCATCCGGCTCCTCGGACGCATCCGGCTCCTCCGACGCATCCGGCTCCTCCGACGCGTCGGGTTCCACCGACGAGGTCGGCTCCTCGCTCTCGGACGAGATGGGTGCCGAGCTCTCCTCGCCGCCGTTGCCGCCGCAGGCAACCAGTGCCAACAGCATCAGCGCGGCGAGTAAAACAGCTAATAATTTACGCATAGTATGTACTCCTTTCGTCGGGAAAACCCGATTTTGTCCGTTCACAACCAAAAGGCCATAGAGATAACGCCTCTCTATAGCCCGTAAAGTCGTCATTTGAACTGCCGAATAAAATTAGTTCCAGAAGTCGTCAGAGCTGAACTCGTTGTCGTCGCTGGCAGTCGCATCGGCCGCGATGCTGGCGGTCGCGATCATACGCTTGATCATTTCGGGTGCTTCATAGGTCTTCTTGTTCATGATGATCTCTCCTATGTGAATAGTCTGTACGGCGCAAAGCCGTAAGCATTATTATAATACCCTGAGAACGAGAAAATGTCAAGAGCTTTTTACTGTTTTTTGTATGAAAATCTACTAAAATCCTGCAGTCCCGGCGGCAAAAAGCGACAGGTTGCGTGCATCACAAAAAAATGTCCCCTCCCCGATCACTCGGGGAGGGGACGAAATCAGGCAATGCTACGATTACAGAGAAGCGTAGAACTTGTTCGCCTCAACGATAGCCGCGTCGACAGTCGGAGCCATAGCGTCAAGATAAGACTTAACGTTAGCCTCGCCGCCGTGCCACAGGTCGGTAAGGACGGTGGAGTTGTGCATATCGGTGTAGGTGACATTCACAACAGCAGCCCACATGTTGTACTCGCGGTTCTTGTGCTTACGGATGTAGTCCAGAGTCTCTTCCGCGTGCTCAACGTTGTAGAAGCCATCCATGTTGTAGTTCTTCGCGTCGAAGTAGTAGCGCAGGTAGTAGGGCACCAGGTTCGCGTTCTTCGCGGTCTTCGGGATACCGAAAGCCTGAAGCTCACACTCGAGCTGGTAGTCCTTCGCGCCCTTCGTGAGCGCCGGCAGCGGCACGCAACCGATCTTGCCCTGCGCACGGATCTTCGCAAAGTAGGAAGAACCGGTACGAGCAGCGATGGTGTGAGTCGCAGCGAACAGCAACTCACCGGCGTTCATGGCGTCGAGGTCGATGCCGCGAACATAGCCGGCCTCGAAGTACTTAACATGGTTCTGCATCGACTTCACGAAGGTAGCATCCTTGAAGTTGTTGACGAACTTCTTGGTAGTCTTGTTGAAGGCGACGGGCAGCTTGCCGTAGGCAAGGTTGTACTCACAGTAAGCCATGGTGAACATCGCGCCGTAGTTCTGGTCGCCGGTCGCGGTCTTCATGAAGGCCTTACCCATATCCCACAGCTTATCCCAGGTCCAGTTGCCACTCTTCCACAGCTGATAGGGATCATCGAGGTTGAGGTTGGCGATGATGTCCTTGTTGTAGTAGATAGCCTCCGGGCAGTAGAACACGGAGTTGGCCATGTTCACACCGTACAGGTTGCCGTTGAAGGTGTAGGCGTTGAGAATCTCGGTGTCCCAAGCCTTGTCGTTGAAGTTGTAGTCGGTGGCGGTGTTGAACGGCTGCAGGTTGATCAGGTTGTTACGGGTCGGGTTCTGCAGACGAACCGCATCGGGAGCGTTCTTCGCCGCGACCATCGAGGTGATCTTGGTGAAGTAGTCATCGTAGTTGACGATGGTGTACTTGATCTTGATGCCGGTCTCGTTGGTGAACTTCTTGTTCACGTCAGACAGGCCCTTGACCTCGGAAACCGGGTTCCAGTCGTAGACCTCCAGCTGAGTGCCCTTCGCGCTGGCAGGGATCATCTTCTTCACCTGCGCCCAGGACAGGTTGGTCTTGGGAGCCTTGGTAGCAGTCGTAGACTTGGAGGGGGTAGTCGTAGTGTCGCCGGAATCGGGCGGCGTGGTGGGCTCTTCGGAAGCATCAGGCTCCTTGGAAGCGTCCGGCTCTTCGGAGGCATCGGGCTCCTCGGAAGCATCGGGCTCCACGGAAGCGTCGGGCTCGTCAGACACCGGGGTACTGCTCTCCGACGTATCGGGGGCAGCGCTCGATTCGCCGTTGTCGGTATTGCCGCCACAGGCCGCCAGGCCCATGATCAACAGCAACGCCATCAGGCAAGCGAGCAGGCGTAATGACAGTTTTTTCATTGCTACTTTCCTTTCTTGAATAAATTTATGATCAGCGATTCTTCATCGCTTAACCAACAATACCGGTGGATGCAATACTGGTGATGAATCTCTTCTGCAAGCAGATATACATGATAAGAACGGGCAGCAGGAAGATCAGACACGCCGACATCGGCGCATCGGTCGTCAACGTGCCGGCAGTACCATCAAAGAGCTTCAACGCGCTGACGAAGTTGCTCAGATTGACCGCCATGGTGGTGCCGTCCGAAATGTACATCAGGGCGTTGTAGTAGTCATTCCAGTGCCAGATGACCGAAAGCATGAACACGGTCAGCACCGACACACCGGAGGACGGAACCACGATACGCAGATAGGTCATCCACGGGCCGCAGCCGTCTACCCACGCCGCTTCTTCCAGTTCCTTGGGGAGGCCCTTGTAGAACTGCATGTAGATATAGATATAGAAGCCGGCGCGAATGCCGACGCCCGTCAACGCAGGTAACCAGAAGGTCCACACCGTGTTGAGCAAGCTGGTGTTGAGGTCCGTTTTGAAAATGTCTTCGATCAAGTGAACGATACCGAACGGATTAAAGTCATAGAAGTTCATGTAGTTCGGGATAAGCACGATAGACGCCGGGATCAAGATCGTCAGGATCAGGATCACGTTGAGGATCGCGCGGCCCTTAAACTGAAAGCGCGCCATACCGTAGGCCGCCACACCACAGGTCGCGGTGGAGATGATGGCACTTACCACCTCGAATTTGAGGGTGCTGAACAAAGAGTTCGGCAGATCCATCAGCTCGATGGCCTTCTGCATCGGCTCCCACGACAGATTCTTCGGGATCCACACGACCGTCGGGTCGGTCGTGTCGACGCCGGCACGGAACGCGTGGGTCAAAATGTAGATGAGCGGATACAGCAGAATGTAGCTGAATGCGATGAGGAACACGTAGCGCAGCAGGCTGGCAAAGATCGATACGACGATGCCGCGAATGCGTGAGGAGCTATACGTCTTTAAGGGACTGTTGACCTGTTTCGTTTTTGTCATCGTATCATCACTCCCATCGCTTCACACACAGGCGGTTAAAGGCAAGCAAAACAACACCCATAACCACGCCCACGATCAGGAAGTACACCCACAGCATAGCCGAGCTGCGGTCGTACATCTGCTGGCTGAACATCAATTCGGTCGCCTGGCTCATGACCGGGCTGCTCAACGACGTAAACTGGTCGATCATGGTGTAGATCAAAACCAGCTGAATGATGTTGCGCAAGCTCGGGATCTCCAAGAACCAGAAGGTCTCCCAACGGCTGCAGCCTTCAATACGACCCACTTCGTAAAGCTGCTTCGGAATGCTCTGCAAACCGGCGAGGAACAGGATCGTCTGCACGCCGCAGCTCCAAATGAGGTTGAAAAGGTTGGCCAGGTAGCCTTCGAACAGATCGGAGATCGCCTGCGGCAGCTGCAGGTCCGCGAGGATCGCCGTGAAGTCGATCATACTGCCGCCGCCCTCCATGGTCTCGCCGCTGGACATGCTGAACAGCGGAACGTCCATATCGGGTCTGGACAACACCTGCATCGCCACGGAGTTTGCCAGAATAACGGGCAGGAAGAAGATCGAACGGAAGATCGTTCTGCCCTTGAACTCAGAGTTGAGGATGACCGCGAGGATCATACTCAGCGAAATGATGATCGGCAACGCCGTCAGCAAGCTGGTGACCGAGTCGCGCAGGTTATCCATGTACTTAACGTCGTCGTTGAAAATGTACAGAAAGTGCTCGAGGCCCACCCATTCGAGCTGAAGACCGTCGTTGGTCAACTGCAAATTACTGAACGCATACGCGATAGAGCTGAACAGCGGGAAAACGAAGAACAAAACCAAACCGAGCAGCCAATGGGATACGAACAAGTAACCGTAGTTGTTACGACGCTGCATCAAGGAGGACTTGTTGATCTTAAACTGCATTTTTGCCATTAGTTCGTCCCTCCTTGCACATAGATGAAGCCTTTGGCGGCCAGTTCGCCGCCGGGATAGGTCTGCGCCGCGTCACTGTTGTTGGTATACGCGATCACACCGTTATCAAAGGTGGTCACGGTCACGCCGTTGTCCAAAACCTCGTAGTCAGCGATCGTCGCGCCGTCGATGGCCGCGTAGTAATCCTTGTACTTCGCCACCGTTTCGATCATGGTCGCTTTATTCGAGGAATAGAGCGAGCTGTAAATGTAGTCGTGCGACGTTGCGGCAAAACCGGAATCATAGTTCATAGTCACGTTGTAGCCGAGACCGACGCCGCTCGCCAACGCGTGCAGAACGACCGTATCGTAATCGGTCGCAAGGTTGATCGCCTCGCTGTACATCGGCACATAGCCGCGGAACACGATCTGGTAGAACGGCACGTATCTCTCAAAAGCGTTGCTGTAACGAGGCTCAACCTCCACGCCGAAGACGGCGTCGGACTTCACAGCCGCGTAGTCGTTGGCGTAGTCGGTGGAGACCGGCTGACCGTTCTCCTTAACCGAGTCGAGCATCTCCTGCACGTCGTTCGCCATACCGTTCTTCATTTCGTACTGCGCATCCGCATAATCCGAATACGCCGTCGCGCCCAAGGTAGAGAAGCTGTAACCGCTGACGCCGAGCTTGTCGCCTTTGCCGAGCAGCTTATCCAGTGCATCTTTGAGCTTCGAGCGATTCAGCAGGTGGTAGTAGCCCTCGTCCTCGTCGTTTGCACGCTGGGCGAGCATCTTATAGTAGACCTCGGAACGGTGCAGGGTAGCCGTTTTCGCCGCACTCATAAGAGTGTTGTAGCCGGCACCGTTAGACTTGAAGTAGATCAGGTCAAAATCGGTAAACAACGGAATATTGTTATCTGCCGCGTATTCGGTCAGTTCCTTGTAGTCGTCCTTTGAGCCGCTGACGCCGGCAAAGCCGAAGCCGCCCGCCACCTTACCGATGTCCAGACCGCTCTGACCGTAGCCGAGCAACTGCACCGACGGCGTAAGCTCGGTTTCGTCCGTCATCTCTTTGATGATGGTGTTTGCTTCGTCAAAGGTGGTCATGCTCTTGGTGGAATTGTAGGGAACGCCAAACGCCATGGAGGCGGTGACAATATTGCCCAGCACGCTGAGCGAATACACGTTCTGCGCGTTCACGGATTTGGTCATGCCCTTGCCGATGAGATACTCGCGATAGCGATTCGCCATGCCGACATAGTCCGCGTCCTCGCCGGTCAGCGGATAGAAGCCGACCGTAAAGGTGGTATCAACCATCGTCTTGGAAAGACGGGTGTTAACCGTCGAAACGTTACTCATCTTCTCCGCGTACACGTCGAAGCCGCGCACGTAGAAGGTAGCCGCCACGTTGGAATATCCGACGCGCTCGTAGCCGGCAGAAGCCTGGATCACGCCCTGCTCGGTGCCTTGCTCGATAATGCCCAGCAGCGCGTTCTCGCCGTCCTTGACGCCGAAGACAGGCATCTTAACGCTTTCTTCGGGATAATAGTCATACGGCTGGTAACGCGCAGCGTCTTCACCGTAGACTTCGCCGGAGAACTTACGAGGATCGCCGCCCTCCTTGACCTCGGAGGTCATGAGCGCACCGTTGCCGGCAGGCACGAACAGATAGCCGTTTTTCAAAAGCTCGGTGGTGGGGATCTTTTCCGCAGGCTCTTCCGTCTCTTCGGGTTCCACCGTCGCCAAAGCAGGCTCATCTTCGACATCAACGTCTATTTCATCTTCAACGTCGATGTCGATATCGATGCCAAGGTCAATATCGATATCGATATCGATATCCATGTCATCCTCTTCCTCCGGCGTGCTGCCGATGTTTGCGAGCGAGCACATGAAGGGTGCGAGGCTGACGCTCTTGAGCAGGAAGCCATCGCCCTCGGCGATATCCTTCGTGTTCACGTTGACCGCCATGGAACCGTCGCGCAGCGTGTACTGCACGGGAACGGCGATCTGATACTCGTCGAAGTAGTAGGTCACCTCGACACCGTTTTCGATCTTTTTGGCAGACGTGTTACCGTTTTGAATACAGCCGGCGTACGCGCGCACCTCACTGAGCATCAGCGAGGACGGCTCGACCGCCTCAATGACGATCGGAGAACTGACGAAGTTGTTCATCTTTCTCTCTTCGTAGGCATCGGCGGGCATCGTGCCCCACGTCTTACCGTCTTTTTTGGAGATCATCATGACGGATTTCAGTTCGTCATCCCACTCCAATTTAAAATCGTCGTTTTCAGCGAGCACCTGCGTAGAGATCGTTTCAAACTCCTCCGGCAGGACGTACGCCTTTTGCGTAGATTCTTCTCCACAACCCGACAGCAGTCCCAGAAGCATGCACAGGATGACGGCAAAGGCTACGATCTTTTTCGCTTTTGTAATCATCGATATGCCACCTCCGTGTACAAGGAATTAATGAAGTTCCAAAGCTGTTGGATCAGAATAACCATCATAAAGATAACGAATACGATCAGGATCATGAAGAAAACCGTGATCAGCGAGGACAGGATCAGCTTGCCGAAGGTATACTCATGTACCGTCATGATCGCGACGATCAGCAAGAACGCCGTGTAGATCGTCATGACCGTCATGATGCCGTTAAGGATCGCCGCGTCCTCGTAGGAGAGCGCGTAGGACAGCACCGTGTACAAGACGTTGTACAGGATCATCGGCAACAGCGAATACGCCGTGACGATCGCGATCTCGTCCATGCGGCCCTTACCTTCCATCAGCGTACAAGCCAACCAGTTCGCCACGATCCACAGAACCACCAGACCGGCGGTCGTTGCCAAAGTGAAGAGCGAGTTGTAGTTGTACACATCCACCGCGCGGAACAGGAAACTGCTCGCGGTAATGCGCAGAGTGGCGGTGAAAGCGAACAGGGCAATGATGATGATCGCCGCCAGCAAGGAGCCGTGACCCTTATACTTGACGTCCGTGAATACCTGGAACGGATGCAGAGGCACGTTCATCAGGGTACGGACCTTAACGTTGCTGAACATGGAGGTCTGGCGCTTCTTGACGTAGAGCATAAAGACGACAACCACTGCCGCCAGCGCAATAACCGCCACGAAGACCCACACGAAGTTATCCTCGAGGGCTTTGTTACGCACCTGACGATACGCCTGATCATACGTCACATAGTCGTAGGCAATTTCGGAATATTCCATCGCCTTCTCATAGTCGCCGATGACGTAATACGCCTTGGCAAGACCGCGATACGCCAGACGGCTGTTGGAGTCGAGTCGCAAAACCTCTTCCCACAGCGGCTTGGCTTCTTCATAATTGCCCTTGAAGTACATGTTCTGCGCCTGCTGGACGAGCGCGCCGTATTCGTTCATCTCGAACACGGTGATACGGCTTGTGCCGCTGTCGGCCACGACGATCTGATCGCCGTTGAGGCACATAGCCTCTGCCTTGGTGAACATACCAAGCTCGGTGCCCTGTTCGACACCGCCGCCGAATGCACTCAGCAGGTTGCAATCTTTATCGTAGATATAGATAAAACCGTAGGTCGTGTCCAACGCGTAAATGTAGCCCTGATCGTTGACGTCGACCACGGAGAACTCCTGCGTCAAACGCTTCTTGTGCGTCACGATAACTTCTGTTTCGAGGAAGTTGAGACCGCCGGAATCCGCCGAATCGCCGTTGAGATCGCGGCTCATCAGAATGTTGGAGCCGCCCGGGCTGAGCATCTTGATCTGGCCGGTGCCCGAACGGGTCGTCGTGTAAATGAAGCCCTCCTTATCCGTCGCCATCGACACGAAGGCGTAAGGCAACGTACGGACGGATTTCTCACGCTTGGTATCCGTAGTGGTGAGCATCTCCCACAGATAGCCGAGGAAGTCCAGCACCGTGTGCTCGACCGTGTTCGCACCGTAGAAGCCGGTGAACTGCATCTGGTTATCGAAAATCAGGGCACCGTAGTAAGAGCCGAGACTCAGCACATACATATTGTTATCGGTATCGTGCGCGAGCTCCATCGGCTGGAACAGGAAGTCCTCGGGGATAACGTCACTTTCCGGAAGACCGATCTCATCGGTAACGTTGCCGTCGAAATCCATCAGCAGGATCTCACCGTTGGCAGTGCTGCAAAGATAGATAACATCATCTTTCACGTACACGCCGCGCGCGCCGGTATAGTCGACCTTCTTGCCGTCCTTCATGACGACGATCTCTTTATCTAAGGTATAATCCTTATTAAGAAGGAACAGCTTGCTGTTCTGCTCGCCGCACAGGACAAGCGTCTTACCCTCGGCAGTGCAGAAGACGTCCGTAATACCGGAGAACGGTAAAGACAAGCCAATATCCGATGCGGTGAAGGATTTCACCGGTCGGTACATGTCACGTGCCGGCACAGTCAGCACATTCTTGCCGGCGGTGTCCCAGTGTGTAAAGGTCGGCGCACTCGCCGCCTGGGCCGTGAAGCCAAAGAGCATAACGGCAACAACACAGAGGGATACAACACGGAGTAAATATTTTTTCATATTGTTTCACCCATCTTTCTGACCGTTTACTCTTTAATACCGGAACTGCTCATCGTTTCCATAACGTTACTCTGCGTGATCCAGAAAACGATGATCGGCGGAATCATCATGATAACCGTCGCCGCCATCGCCGCGCCGGAACGGGCAATACCGCCGGCGGTAATGGAGGACATGACCTGCGGCAGAGTCTTGAGCTCTTCGCTGAAGATCGTACCGCCGGGGATAACCGTCCACATCGCCTGGAACTCGAACAGGAACAGCGTCAGCCACGCCGGCTTGATCAGCGGCATGACCAGCTGCCAGAAGATGCGAGTGGTGCCGGCGCCGTCGATGCGCGCCGCTTCAAGAATCGCGTTCGGCACGCTGCCGTCCATATACTGTTTGATCAGGAAGCAGCCCATCGCCGACGGGATCGAAGGCAGTATATATACTAAATAGGTATCAATGATATTCGTGAAACTAAAGATCAAGTAACGCGGAATCGCCAGCGTGTACGCGTTGTACAACAGCGCGAGCTGAACGAGGGCGAACAGCCAACCGCGGCATTTGAGGCTCGACTTCGAGAACACGAACGCCGCCATCGCCGAAACGATGATGTGGAAGAAGGTGGTTACGGCCGCCACGAAAACGCTGTTAAATATGTAACGCGACAGCGGAACACTCAAAGAAGCCATCAAGCTCGGCAACACCGTGTAGTTGGCGAGGGTCGGACGCGACACCCACATACGAGGCGGTGTGATCAGCAACTCGTCCAAAGGTTTGAGAGAGGTGATGACCGAATAGAACAGCGGTACGACCGAGAACAGGCCGAACAGTGTCAGAAAGAAGAAGAAGAAGAAGTTGCCGGCCTTGGAACGGGTGTAGCGCCGATACTGTGCCGTTTTATGAACACGGCGTAATTTTACTGTTTTTCCCATGCTACACCCCTCACTTTCCAAGCAGATTCAACAGGTTACCGACAAGCACTCGGAAGAGAAGCATCATCAGGAACAGAACGACCGAGATCGCCGCCGCGTAACCGAATTCATATCGTTGAGTACCAACGTCTTGCAAATAAGTAACGATCGTATCCAACGAGTTGTTCAGCGTCGGATAACCGACCAGCGCCGTAATAACCGCGCCGATGGAGAAGGAGGACTGGATCTGCATGACCGCGCCGAAAAGCAGGATGCTCTTCATGGACGGCAGCGTGATGTACCACAGCTCCTGCCAACGGTTGCGGATACCGTCGATGGCGCCGGCTTCGTACATATCGTGCGGCACATTCTGGATACCGGCGATATTGGATAGGAAGGAGACACCAAGACTCATCCACAACTGGATTATAATAATAATTCCCATATTATAATCCAAATTCTTGAACCACACGATCGGGTCGTTGATAAGACCCAAGCTCAACAAGATACTGTTGGCGTAGCCCTTGGCGTCACCCGAGAAGATGATCGACCAAACGAAGTAGGCGTTACCGACCAGGCCGGGCGCGTAGAACAGGAACGCCAGGAAGGTACGCACCACCGGACGGAACTCGCTGATACACCAAGCGAGAACGAACGCCAAAATGTAGCTCAGAGGGCCGAGGATGACCGCCATGACCAGCGTGTTCTTAAACACAATTGGGAAAAGGCGGTCGCCGATGACCATGCGCAGGTAGTTTTCCAGGCCGACCCAGATCGGCGTCGACACCTGGTCATAATCGAAGAAACTCAACACGATCGAGGAAAACACCGGAATGATCGTGAAGATCGTGAACAAAACCATGAAGGGAAGCAGCAGCCCGGTATAAGCGGCTTTTTCGCTCAGGCTATTGATTCCGGACGGACGATCAAGCGCCCGTGCGACTTTTTTATCTGTTTTCATACTGCTCCCACTTTCTCTTAATCTCAGCATCAGCCTCTTCGCCCCAGGTCTGTAACATATCCTTGGGGTTCTTATTCATGCTGGCAACGTTCCAGAACGCGAAGTCCAAAGAACGAGACACATAGTAGCTGCCGGGGACCTCACGGATCTCCACGACCTTGTTCCAAGCCTCATCGAGCTTAGCGTAGGTCTCGGAATCCCAAGACATCTTCTCGAGCGCGTTCTTGTTGGCAACCGCCATACGGCTGACAGGGCCGAGGATCGCTTCCACATTGTTCGAATAGCTCAACTGGGTATCTTCGTGAGTCCACCATTTGAGGAAGGTCCACGCGGCCTCATAGCTCTTGGCATTCTTCAGAATACCGCAGCCGGAGCCGGAGCCCGCGGAGGCGTTGTTGATGGTGCCGTCCTCGCGCATGATGCCGGGGATCGCCACCATCTCCCACTTACCGTCGATTTCCTTCGCGGAAGCAGTCAGGGTGTTGTACATGGTGTACGGTGCGATACCGATCGGCGTCGTGCCGAGACGGAAACGCGTCAGGAAGTCGAGCTGATAGGGCATCTTCAACTTCGTGTAGTAGTCAGTCCAATCGCTGAACACTTCAATGACCTCAGGCTCAGTGAAAGAGGTAGCTCGCAGATCTTCGCTGTACAGCGACAGATCATTCTGAATCAATAGGGTCGGGAACATGTTCAGGTTACCGATACCGATGTTGACAACGCCGAGGGACGCCAACTGGGTGTAAGGCATCCAAGAGGACAGGTTGTTACGGGAAAGCAGACGGGAAACGGTCTTGAACTCATCCCAGGTCTTCGGGACATCCAGTTCGAGTTCCTCGAACACGTCGGTACGGTAGAACATCATCTGGAAGTTCTGTGTATCCGGTAGGGCGTACAAGCCGTCCTTGTAAATGTACGTGTCAGTCGCGCCATCGTGGAAACGGCTCTTGACCTCTTCGACGTCGCTGAAATTATTCAGATCGTAAAGCACACCGCGCATCGCCAGGTTGACCGGCTCGGTACGCGGCTGCTCCAGAATGACATCCGGTCCGTTGCCGGAGAGGACGCCCTGGATAATAGTAGCGTTGGTGATCTTGATGCTGACGCCCACGCTGGGATTCTTGGCGACGAAGTCCTCGCGAACCATTCGGTTAAGCACCTGTGCCTGATCACGGCCCCAGTTGACCCAGACGGTCACGCTCTCGGATTTGTCGCTCGTGTCGCCGGAAATGTTGTTGTAGTCCTCGGTGAAGGAGGCGATGAAGCGCTGCACGCCGAACACCAGACTTTTACCGATGCGGGAGAAGAAGTTGTCGTCCTCGGAGGCAACGGTCGTCGCGCTGCCGGAGGTAAGAATCAGACGGTCAATATCCAACGGCATGTTCTGAATGTCGTTGAGCATGGCGCTGACGCTGGAATAGTTGTTGTAGAAGTTGGATTTGTAACGGTGCGCGTCGAAACGGTTGTCGAGCATATCCTTGACGACCGTGCGCATGTTGTTGACCGTGGAGGAGTAGTCGCTCGCCTCACCGCCGGCAAGCGCGATGAGCTTCTCCTCGGCGGCCGCGAGGGCGACCTCTGCCTTTTCCAAACGCTCCTGCAATTGCGGAATCTGGTCGAACAAGCGATAGTCGCGGTAGATATCCACCGTTTCGCCGGTGACCATCGTGATGTCGAGGTAAAGATCCTGCAACAGCGCGACGACGCCTTCCAGATCGTTACAGACCACGGAGTACTCACCCATCGAGGTCATCAGGCTGATCTGGTTGTCGCCCTTCTCCAAATAGATGGAGTAAGGTGCGACAGTCTCGCCGTCGTATTTACCGAGCAGGCGCACATCCCAATCGGTCACGTAAGGGAACGCCACCGAGGTCGCCTCGGCAAACGGCGTCTCACCGTTGACGCGCAGCCAACGATACACGTTACCGTTGAGAACGTAGCTCTGACGATACGAGAAGCCGAGGTTGTAGTAACCGGACTGCGGCACGTTCACGGTCCAATAGATCGTCTCACCGAGCTGCTTCCAGTTCGCACCGCCGATGTAGTTGATCTTCGCCTTGACCGCGTCGGCCGGATGCACCTTGAAACTGCCGAGATCCGAGGCAGTGTTCAGCCAGTAGCTGCTCTTCAGATCGGCAGACTCACCCTCGAAGTACAACTCGCCGCCGGTATAATTTTCACCGGTCGGCTGCGTGTAGGATGCAACGTCCGTACTGCCGTCGAGCTTCAAGCTCTTAATGTTGAACTGACCAAGCGTCGGAGTGATGGTCAGCGTATGCTCACCGGCCGCCAGCGAGAACTTATACTCCTTGACGTTGTAGTTCTCGGTGCTGAGCAAATAGTATGTAACATAATCGTCGTACAGCACCTGTGCCGCGGGAGCCTGGTTGCCCTGGCTGTCCTCACGATAAGGCTCCGTTGTCGTCCAGTAACGCGGCAGAGAATAGCTCTCCAACGCCTCGCTCGGATATTCGCCGTCGATCCGAATGGCAACGCCGTAGGCGGCCGTCTTCTCGTCAAGCGGCTTGTACTCGAGACCGAGCGCATATTCGCCGTCCTGCTCGACCGTGAATTTGATCTCCACAGGCTCGGTTGTGACATCGACGTTCACATCATAACTGATGACATCGTCGACTGTCTTTTCTGCACTGACAAATGCCCCGGTCGTACCGAACACGAAACTGAGCATCAGCGTCAAGCACAAGAACAATGATAGTTTCTTCATGGTGCTATTCTCCTTTTCCACTGGACATTATAAAACACACGGCTGTTTTATAAAAACGCGCGCGCGGTTTTATCCTCATTGACAACATAACATCAAAACTGTGCAAAATAAGCACATGGAAACACGACAAAAACGCCCGTCTTTTTTATCAAATTGACGAACATTTTTATCGTGCGAAAATGCAAAATTTCACATTTTTCGTGTATTTTCACCAAACACAAGGGTTTAGCACCGTCAAATTGACTAAATTTTTTCGATGCCATTCCAAAATATTGATGTTTATGTTGTCTATATAATACATGAAAAAGTGGGTATTGTCAAGTCATTTTTCACAAAAAACGGCCGCACTTTCGACGCATTTTGCCCATTGGAAAAAGCGGCGTGTCAAATGCCGTTTCCGTCAAAATGCCGAACAAACGCTCTCCTCTCGGGCGGAGCTTTCGCAAGCATAAAAACGCCGATTTTTTCATAAGATACCACGGGGGTGTTATCAATGAAGATCCAATGGAAAAAACTTCTTATATGCTTAGCGATCCCCTTGGCGGTCGGCGGTCTCTCCGCCTGGGTCACCATGGGAGCAATGGAGGATTTCGCAGCGCTCAACCAGCCGCCGCTGTCGCCGCCCGGATGGTTATTCCCCGTCGTGTGGACGATCCTGTTTTTGCTCATGGGACTGGCAAGTTATCTCGTACTCACCTCAGGAGCACACCGCACCGAAATACGCAGTGCACTGACCGTTTACGGCGTACAACTGGCGGTCAACTTCTTTTGGTCGGTCTTATTCTTTAATTTGGGCGCCTATCTGCTTGCCTTCATCTGGCTGGTGTTTTTATGGGCGCTCATCTTCGTCACCATGCGACGCTTCGCCGCCATCCGACCGCTCGCCGGCAAACTGCTCATCCCCTATCTGCTGTGGGTAACATTCGCCGGCTATCTTAATCTCGGCATTTACGTGCTCAACTGAATCACCGTCGAAAAAAGGCACCCTTTGGGTGCCTTTTTTCGCGCGTTAATATTGACAACAAAACGGTGATGTGCTATATTCCAGGCGAAATTAAGGAAAGCTGCGGTGATGCTACTGTGAAAGCCGAGAAAAAGAGCGCCGCGCCCTTTGCCGAGGGCGATGTTCGCCGTTTGCAAAAGGATCTGCTGCAGCATTACAAGGACACCGACAAGGAAAAAGGCGCGTTGCACATCCTCCTGCGCATATGCAAGGGACAGTACAAACGCCTGCTCGCCACCGTCATCTTCTGCGCGTTGCAGCTGAGCGCCACGCTGTACGTTCCCATTGCCACCGCCGAGATTATCGATGCGCTCACCCAACAACAACCGGACAGCGCCAAAGTCATCATTTTTAACCTCATCGTATCCGCTGTCCTGCTCGCGATCAACTATCCCCTGCAACGGCTGTACATGACCAGTCGCAACAAAGCGTCACGATCCATCGAGGCCGCTCTGCGCGGCGCGATCGTCAGCAAACTCCAACAGCTCACCATCCAGTACAACAAGGAAACGGAATCCGGACGCATCCAATCCAAGATCATGCGCGACGTGGAGGCGGTACGTGCGCTCATCTCACAAGTCATAACCCACGGTGTACACATCGTCATCAATCTCGTCGCGATCGTCTGGGTATTGGTAGACAAACACGATCCGTACATGATAGTCTTCTTCGTCCTGTGCGGTCCTGCCGCGGCGTTTGCGGCAAAGATCGCCAAAAAGAGTATGCGCGAAAAGCACCGCGAATTCCGCATCTGTTCAGAGGAGACCACCGCACGCGTGGTGGATATGATCGATCTTATTCCCGTCACCAAGGCACACGCGCTGGAAGAGATCCAGATCGAAAAAATGAACCATCAGCTTGAGAAGAACGCCAAGATCGGCTTTGAGACCGACCAGGCCGTCAACCGCTTTATTATATCCAACTGGCTGGTCATGCAGATCTTCTCGGTGCTGTGTCTGGCGCTGTCTGCCGTGCTCACATTCCTCGGCCGCATGACCGTCGGTGCCATGTCCCTGTACCAATCGTACTTCGGCAAGCTGGTCACCAACATCTCCACCGTCACCAACCTCATCCCCACCATCACAGCCGGTCTGGAGGCCGTCCACTCCATCGGGGAGATCCTCGACTCCGACGATATAGAGGAGGATGATGGCAAAAAACCGATGCCCGAATTGCGCGGTGAATATCGTTTCGAGAACGTTTCCTTCGCCTATCGTGACGAGCCGGACGTACCGATTCTCAAAGGCCTTGATCTGCACGTACGTGCCGGCGAGACCATCGCACTCGTCGGCGAGTCCGGCGCCGGAAAATCCACCATTCTCAACCTCGTCACCGGCTTTGATCTGTGCGACGGCGGGCAGGTGCTCATCGACGGCGAGGACATCAAAAACATATCCCTGCGCGACTACCGAAAACATATCGCCGTGGTGCTGCAAAACAACATTCTGTTCTCCGGCTCCATTCGTGATAATATCACCTACGGACTGACCGACGTCACTGACGAGCACCTCAACAAGATCATTGATCTGGCGTGTCTGCGCGACGTCATCGATATGATGCCCAACGGGCTGGATACTCTCATCGGTGAGCACGGAAACCGCCTCTCCGGCGGCCAGCGGCAACGCATCGCCATCGCGCGCGCACTCATTCGTAATCCGCAGGTCATCCTTTTCGACGAGGCGACCAGCGCACTGGATACCGTATCGGAAAAGCATATCCAGCAGGCGGTAGAAAACCTTTCCGCCGGCAAAACCACCTTCATCGTCGCCCACCGCTTGTCCACCGTCAAAAACGCCGACAAGATCGCCGTCATTGAGGACGGACGCTGCGTAGAATACGGTACATACGACGAATTGGTCGCAAAAAAAGGCGCGTTTTACCACTTCCGCGCGTTGCAGATTTAAAGAATTTCTTTATTTCTTTAATATTAAACAAAAAATGCTTGCATTTTTGCACGAAGCGTGGTATACTGACAACAGTGAATAGTAAAGTAGGCAAAGGAGTGGGGCGACCCGCTCCTTTGTCGTTGTCAAGAAAGGTGGATAACGTATGGCCAAAAAACAGGGGCAATCCCCAGGCGGTATCCCGGCCAAAGTCGCGCCGCTCGTCGAGCCGCTGACCGAGGAATTCGGGCTTCTGCTGTGGGACATCCGCTTCATCAAAGAAGGTGCCACGTGGATATTGCGCGTCATCATCGACCGCGAAGACGCACCGGTATCCATTAATGACTGCGTGGATGTGTCGAGACGACTCAGTCCCCTGCTCGACGAGGCCGATCCCATCGAGCAGTCCTATTGCTTGGAGGTCACCTCACCGGGTGCCGATCGCGAGCTCGTGCGCGACGAGCACTTCGCTTATTACGACGGCTACCCCGTCAACGTCAAGCTGTACAGCCCTGACGAAAACGGACAAAAAGAGATCGCCGGTATCCTCACGGCTTATGCCGACGGCGAACTGACGCTCACTCTCGAGGACGGCACCGAGCGCGTATTCGGTAAAAAAGACTACGCGACCGTGCACGCCATCGACGAATGGGACGAGGAAGAATAACACCGTAAAGAATGACCGAACACGGTCTGTGGAGGGAATAATCATGACAAACAAGGAAATCGTAGAATTTTTTGAAGCGCTCAAACTTCTGGCCAAGGAAAAAGGCATCGAGCCCGAATACCTCATCGAGCGTATCGAGGCAGCGATCGTAGTCGCGGTAAAAAAGGATTTCGGCGGCAAAGAGAACATCTTCGTCACCATGAACCCCGAAACCAGCGAATTTTCCGTCTCCATTCGCAAGACGGTCGTCGAAGAGGTCGAGGATCCCGATCTTGAATTGACGCTTGACCAGGCCAAGCAGTACGACAAGCGTGCCAAGCTCGGCAAGGTCATCGACATTAAGCTCAAAACCAAGGATTTCGGCCGCATCGCCGCCCAGTCTGCCAAGCATATTATCCGCCAGGGTATCCGCGAGGCGGAGAAAAACCAACAGGTGATGGAATTCCAGCGCCGCACGCAGGAGCTGGTCACCGCGCTGGTCACCCGCGTGGATCCGCGCACGGGTGCCGCGACCATTCAGGTCGGCAAGGGCGAGACCGTCCTGCCCAAGAGTGAGCAGATGGAAAGCGACGTTATCAACGTCGGCGACCATATCAAGGTGTACGTCGTCGAGATCAAGGAGACCGAAAAGGGTCTGCGCGCGCTCGTTTCCCGTACCCATCCCGGTCTGGTGACCCGCCTGTTCGAGAACGAGGTGCCGGAGATATTCAACGGCATCGTCGAGATCAAGGCCGTCTCTCGCGAGGCCGGCTCGCGCACCAAGATGGCGGTGCTCTCCCACGACGAAAATGTCGATGCGGTCGGCGCCTGCATCGGTCAGCGCGGCACCCGCGTGGCCAACATCGTCGACGAGCTCGGCGGTGAAAAGATCGACATCGTTGAATACAGCGAAGATCCGGCTACCTTCATCGCCGCGGCGCTCGCGCCGGCGAAGGTGCTCGGCGTCGACATGGATCCCGACGGCGCGAAGGCCTGCCACGTCACCGTGCCGGACGCCCAGCTCTCCCTTGCCATCGGCAATAAGGGCCAGAACGCCCGACTGGCCGTCAAACTGACCGGCTGGAAGATCGACATCCGCCCCGAAAGCGGCTTCTACGGCGAAGACGAGGACGAAGAAGAATCAAGCGAAAACTAATCCATCCCAACGAGGTGAATAAACTATGGCACACGTCAAAAAAATCCCCCTGCGCAAATGCAGCGGTTGCGGCGAGATGAAACCGAAAAAAGAACTCATCCGCGTCGTGCGCAGTCCGGAGGGGAACATTTCTCTCGACCTGAACGGGCGCGCCGCCGGTCGCGGCGCGTATCTCTGCCCGTCGATCGACTGCCTGCGCATCGCGCGCAAGGCGCATCGGCTGGAGCGCTCGTTCGCCTGTGCCATTCCGGAGGAAATATACGACCGTCTGGAACAGGAGCTGATTGCTGATGGAGAGTAAGCTGCTCAATCTGCTGGGCATCGCACGACGCGCCGGTCACGTCATTATCGGCTTTGATGCCGTCAAAGCCGCGCTGACCGCCTCTCGCGCCCGGCTCGTGCTGCTCGCCGCCGACCGTTCCGCCAAGACCGAAAAGGAATTGCGATACGCCGCTCAGAACAGCCCCTGCCCCATCGTGGTGATCGACGCAGACAAAGCGCAGATCGCTCACGCCCTTGGGATGCAAAAGCCCGTTGCCGTCGCGGCCACCGATGACCGCGGCTTTGCCGCGGCAATGCACAAAGCTTGCCGCACCGATACAAAGGAGGATGTTGCCTTATGATGATTAAATACCGCGTAGCCGACGTTGCCAAGGATTTCGGTGTCTCCGGCAAGGAGATCGTCGATCTGCTGGCAAAATATTTCCAGCCTGCCAAAAAGAGCGCCACTGCGCTCGAGGAGCACGAGCTGGATGTGATCTTCGAATATTTCACGCAGAAATACAGCACCGATAACCTCGATGCGTATTTCGCCACCGCCAACGAGCGCAAGCCAAAGGAAGCGCCCAAGGCGGAAGAACCCAAAGCGGATGCGCCTGCCGTCAAGAGCGACGCGGCACCTGCCGCCGGCAAGCCTGTCGCAAAAGCGCCCTCCGCCGCGTCTAAGGCGGATAAGCCGAAAGCCGCTCCTCAACCGAAAGCGCCGCAGGAGCGCCGCACCGTTGATACCCGTAAACCGCAGATGGTCGCAACCAACAAGTACGACGAGAAATTCGACGTCATGGCGCAGACCTCCAGCCGCGTGCGCGGTGACGGCGGCGGACTCAAAAAACAAAAGATCAACCAGCGCTCCAAGCAACAATACCATAAGCAACGCCGCAAGGAGACTGAAGCGGAGCGCCTGAACCGTATTGAAATGGAACGCAAGAAAAAACAGGCGACCATTCAGGTCGGCGACACCATCACCGTCGGCGAGCTGGCCATCCGCCTGAAAGCGCCCTCTGCCGAAGTCATCAAGAAGCTGATGATGCTCGGCGTCATGGCGTCGGTCAACCAGGAGATCGACTTCGACACCGCCTATCTGGTGGCGGAGGAGTTCCACACCAAGGTTGAAAAGGAAGTCGTCGTCACCATCGAGGAACGCATCATTGACGATAGTGAGGACACCGACGACAACCTCCTGCCGCGCGATCCCGTCGTGGTGGTCATGGGTCACGTCGACCACGGTAAGACCTCCATCCTCGACGCCATCCGTAAGACCAGCGTCACTGCCGGTGAGGCAGGCGGCATCACCCAGCATATCGGTGCTTACCGCACACAGGTCAACGGTCAGTCCATCACCTTCCTCGATACCCCCGGTCACGCGGCGTTCACCTCCATGCGTGCGCGCGGCGCGCAGGTGACGGATATCGCCATTCTGGTCGTGGCGGCGGACGACGGTATCATGCCGCAGACCATTGAAGCGATCAACCACGCCAAGGATGCCGGCGTTTCGGTCATCGTGGCGATCAACAAAATGGATAAGCCCACCGCCAACCCCGAGCGCGTCATGCAACAGCTCACCGAGCACGAGCTCGTGCCGGAGGAATGGGGCGGCGACGTCATTTGTGTGCCGGTCTCCGCGCACACGGGCATGGGCATCGACGACCTGCTGGAAAACGTTCTGCTGGTCGCGGAAGTCAAAGAACTCAAAGCCAACCCCGATCGCGCCGCCAAGGGTACGGTCATCGAAGCGCGACTGGACAAGGGACGCGGTCCCATCGCCACCGTGCTGGTGCAAAACGGCACCCTGCACGCCGGCGACGTTATCGTTGCCGGTACCGCGGTCGGCCGCGTACGCGCCATGACCGACGAAAACGGTAAAAAACTCAACGAAGCCGGCCCTTCCGTGCCCGTGGAGATCATGGGTCTGGCGGAAGTGCCTGCCTCCGGCGACATCTTCAACGCCGTCAGCGACGAGCGCTTGGCGCGCGAGCTGGTCGAGCAGCGCAAGACCGCTGCGAAGGAGGAGCTGTTCAGCCAGTACCAGAAGGTCACGCTGGATAACCTGTTCGACCAGATGCACGAGGGCGAGATGAAAGAACTCAAAATCATCGTCAAAGCCGACGTGCAAGGTTCCGTCGAGGCCGTCACCCAGTCCTTGCAGAAGCTCACCAACGAGGAAGTGCGCGTACGCGTCATTCACGGCGCCGTCGGCGCCGTGTCCGAGAGCGACGTCATGCTCGCAGACGCCTCCAACGCCATCATCGTCGGCTTCAACGTCCGTCCCGATCCGCTCGCACAGGTCGCCGCAGAGAACGCCGGCGTGGATATGCGTATGTACCGCGTCATCTACGACGCCATCGAGGAAGTCGAGACTGCCATGAAGGGTATGCTCGCGCCCAAGACACGCGAAGTGCTGCACGGCCGCGCCGAAGTGCGTCAGGTCTATCGCATCACCGGCGTCGGCATCGTCGCCGGCTGCTACGTGCTTGACGGTAAGGTGTGCCGCAACGACCTGCTGCGCATCGTGCGTGACGGCATCATCATCGGTGACGACAAGATGATCTCCCTCAAGCGTTTCAAGGACGACCAAAAGGAAGTCGCTCAAGGCTATGAATGCGGTATCGGTCTGGAGAAATTCACCGATATCCAAGAAGGCGACATCTACGAGACCTATATCATCGAGGAATACCGTGATTGATGCGAGCGAGACTCGTTTAAATCACGGCGAGCGCCTGAAGGCAGTCAATTGACTGCCGTAAGCAAGGCACTTGTAAGCGTTTACAAAAAAGGAGGGTAAATCATGCCCAACTATCGAATGGACCGCACCGGCGAGGATATCATGCGCGAGCTGACCGCGATCCTGCGCACCGTTAAGGATCCGCGCGTCACCGGCACGATGGTGAGCATCGTGCGCGTGGACGTCACGCGCGACCTGTCCTACGCCACCGTCTATATCAGCTCCATGAGCGGCATCGAAGCCGCCAAGGAAGCGGTCAAAGGACTCAAATCCGCCGCCGGCTATATGCGCCGCGAGCTGGGTCTGGCACTCAAGCTGCGCCATACACCCGAGCTGCGCTTCGTCGCGGATAACTCCATCGAATACAGCGCAAATATCGCCGCGACCATCAACCGCATCAGCAAGGAGGTGTCGCATGACGAAGACAATTAACGAGTCGACCGCCGCCGCCATGTTGCAGGCCGCCGACAACATTCTTCTGCTCGCGCACCAATATCCCGACGGTGACACGCTCGGCTCCAACTTCGCTCTGTGCCGCGCCCTGCAAGCGCTGGGCAAGACCGTGCGCGTGTGTTGCGGCGATCCGATCCCGGATAAATACAATTATCTGTACCAAGACGTGCCGCAGCCGGATTTCTCGCCCGATTTCGTGTGCGCCGTCGACGTGGCAGACGTAAAACTGCTCGGCGACGCACTCGCCAAGCAATACGGCGATAAGATTGATCTGTGCATCGACCACCACGGCACCAACACCGGCTACGCCGCGTACACCTGCGTGGACAGCACCTGCGGTGCAGCGGCGATGGTGGTGTATCGCATCATCGGTCTGCTCGGTGTCGAACTGTCCCCTGCGATCGCGCAATGCATTTATACCGGCATCGCGACCGACACGGGCTGTTTTAAGTATTCCAACGCCGGCGCGCTCGCGCATCGGATTGCCGCAGACTGCATCGAGGTCGGCATCCCCTACGAGATGATCAACCGCGTCAACTTCGACACCAAGTCGCGTGCGCGCATCGAGCTCGAACGCATGGCTCTGGATCGGATGCGTTTCTACCACCAGGGGCGTGTGGCGGTCATGGCGATCACCAACGCCATGGTGGAGGAAAGTCAGGCAGGCGAAAACGACCTGGAAGGCTTACCTCCCATCCCCCGTCAGATCGAAGGGGTGTGGGTCGGCATCACTCTGCGTCAAAAAGCCGACGGCAACTATAAGATCAGCGTGCGCACCGGCACCCACGCCGATGCCGCGAAGATTTGCGCCGTGCTGGGCGGCGGCGGACACGAGCGTGCCGCCGGCTGTACCACGCAGGGCGCGCTTGAGGACGCCACCGCCACCATTCTCTCGGCGGTGGAGCAGGTCGTGCCGCGCATCGTCACGGGCTGATCGAAACCCACACGACGAAGGAGGCGTTCGATGACACTGCAAGACGGTATTTTGCTCATCCACAAAGACACCGAAATGACCTCGTTCCTTTGCTGTGCGATCGCGCGCCGCTTACTCGGGGTCAAAAAGGTCGGCCATGCCGGCACACTCGACCCCAACGCCACCGGCGTGCTCCCTCTGCTCGTCGGACGCGCCACCAAAGCACTCGATCTTCTGCCGCGCCACGACAAACGCTATACCGCCACCCTGCGTTTCGGCGCGGTGAGCGATACACTGGACGTTTGGGGTGCTGTAAAGGAGACTCACTTGCCTGCTCCGTCACGCGCTGAAATCGAGGCTGTACTGCCGCAATTTCGCGGCGACATCATGCAGATACCGCCGATGACCTCGGCACTCAAGAAGGACGGCGTGCGGCTGTACGACTTGGCGCGGCAAGGCATCGAGATCAAGCGCGAAGCGCGTCCGATCACGGTGCATTCACTGGATATCCTCGCCTACGACGAGGCAAGCGGCGTGCTGACATTGGACTGCCACTGCTCGAAGGGCACCTATATCCGCTCGATCTGCGACGATCTCGGGCGCATCCTCGGCTGCGGCGCGGTGATGACCGCGCTATGCCGCACCATGGCGGCAGGCTATCACCTTGCCGACTGCATTACCATCGAAGAAGCGAAATCCCTCGCACAAAACGGTACGCTTGCCGCGCGGCTTTTGCCGATTGAAAGCGCTTTCATAACCTACCCGACGCTGACCGTGACCGCTGCGCAGGCGGTACGCTTTCGCAACGGCGGCGCGCTGGCGCTTGAGCGGCTCAAGGACGCCGTAAACGGACCCGTTCGCGTGTGTGATCCCGACGGTGTAAGCATCGCGCTGGGTATCCCTGCCGATAACGAATTAAAAATGGAGTGCTTATTTTAGGAAGTGAACACATGATCATTCATCGTCAGCTCGACGGACAACTGAATATACCGAACGCGCCCCGTTCGGTAGCGCTCGGTCTGTTCGACGGCCTGCACATCGGCCACCGCGCGGTGATCGCGGCGGCAGTCGAGGGCGGCGGCGATGAATTGACACACGCCGTGTTCACATTTTTGCCGCAAACGGTCAAAAAGGCCGGATTCAAACGCTTATGCAGTGACGGTGAAGAACAGGCGCTACTGACCTCCATGGGAGTGGACGAGCTCATTAAGGCGGATTTTTCCGCTATCCGACACCTATCTCCCGAAGAATTCGTGCGTGACATCCTGCACGAACAGCTCCACGCCAAGCGCGTCAGCTGTGGCTTCAACTACCGCTTCGGTGCCGGCGGCGTCGGTGACGCCGCGCTGTTGACCTCCCTTTGCGCCGACTGCGGCATTACCGTGACGGTGGTGCCTGAAGTCAACTGCGGCGATACCGCCATCAATTCCACCGCCATCCGCATTGCGATCGCCGACGGCGATATGCCGCTTGCGCGGCGGTTGCTCGGGCGGCCCTACTGTCTTAAACTGCCCGTGACCCACGGACAGCACCTCGGACGCCGTTTGGGGTTACCCACCGTTAATCAAGCGTTACCCAACGACATGGTGCTGCCGCGCTTTGGCGTGTACGCTTCCTGCATCCAATGGGACGGCAACACCTATCCTGCCGTCACCAATATCGGCGTACGACCCACTGTCGGCGCCGCCGCGCCTTTGGCGGAGACCTATATTCTCGGCTTTGACGGCGACCTCTACGGCACCGCGCCCACCGTCTATCCTCTGCAATTCCTGCGTGAAGAACGGACGTTTGATTCTCTCGACGAACTAAAAGCGCAGATCCGTCGGGACGCCGACGCCGTGCAGACGATGTTCGCGCCACCCGACAAACGGGACGTACGCGCCGTATTCTTTGACTATGACGATACGCTGGATAACCGCGACGACGCGTTTCGCGACGGCTTGTCCTCTTTTATTCGATACTACTATCCCTCGCTGACCGAGGAAGAATTTCTCGTCCGTCTTGACGAGATGTTCTACTTTCAGCGCAGCGGATACGGTCGCGTGATATACTATCGCGATCTGGTGGAGCATTTCCTGTCGCTCTATCCGCCCGAACGCTCGGTGGACGTTGACCGCGCTCTTCGGCGGCTGGAGATCTCCTTTTCCGCCACCGGCATTCCGCACAACGACGTTAAGCCCACGCTCGCCGCATTGCGCGAGATGGGATACGCCATCGGCATCATCACCAACGGCGAAGCGCATATCCAAGCACGCAAGATGGATCACAGCGGTCTGCGACCGTTCGTTGATCTGATCGTGCTCGCCGGTGAAGAGGGGTGTCAAAAGCCCGATGCGCGCGTGTTCCGCCTGGCGGCGGCGCGCTTGGGTGTGCCGTGCGAATGCTGCGTGTTTGTGGGTGATCATCCCATCACCGATCTCGCGGGTGCACGCGCCGCAAATTTCATCCCTCTGCGCAAGCGGGCCGACCTGAGCGCAGACCATCCCCTGCATCAAATGACGATGCCGACCGATATCCCGGTCATCGACCGTATCAGCGACATAACCCGATGGCTTGACACCATCACGGATTAATTACCAAGGAGGACAAACACTATGAAAGTTTCCCCGTCTATTCTCTCGTGCGATTTTGCGCACGCCGCCGATGAACTGCACATGGTGAAGAACACCGGTGCCGACATGGTGCACCTCGACGTCATGGACAGCGTGTTCGTGCCGAACATGAGCTTCGGCCCTCCCGTGCTCGCCTGCATGCGTCCCCACTCGGATATGTGCTTTGACGTGCATCTGATGATGAAATACCCCGACCGCCTGCTCGACGATTTCGCCAAGGCCGGCGCCGATATCATTAATATCCATCTTGAAAGCGATGCGCCGATCGCAGACACGCTCGCTCGCATTCGTGCGTTGGGCAAAAAGCCTGCCATCACCATCAAGCCAAAGACCACCGCCGAGGAGGTCTTCCCCTACCTCGAAATGGTGGATATGGTGCTGGTGATGACGGTGGAACCCGGCTTCGGCGGCCAGTCTTTCATGCAGGATATGTTGCCTAAGATCGCTCAGCTGCGCGCCGAGATCGACCGTCGCGGCCTGGCAGTGGAGATCCAGGTGGACGGCGGCATCAACGCCGATACCGCCAAGCTCGTTGCCGAGGCCGGCGCAGACGTCGCCGTTATCGGCAGTGCACTCTTCAACTCTCCCGATCCGAAGGCGCTGGTCGATCAAGTTCACGCGCTGTAAAACTCAGCCGTTTGAGCGCATCACCGATCGCCAACGCGCGGCCGTGCTCGGCAACGACGGTAGCAGCGGTTTCTCCTTTATCGAGAGGACAACCAAGCTCTCGCACCGCACGTGCCTGCTGTCGCGTCAGGTGCGGCGACGGATAAATAACCAACGCGTACCCACCGTCCACGGCGTACAAACAAGCCTGCGGATAAGATTCACTCTGCACATGCACCGTCAGCCGCTCTGCCAACTGAAACACGTCGCGCAGGGTATCTATGTAACACACAAGCGGTCCTGCGTTCGCTTTTCGGCGTCGCGCAGACAACAGCAAAACGCAACCGTCCTCAACCGGAATCAGATCTGCCACGATGCGGCCGCCCATGCGTGCAAGACGCCCTTGAGCGATCGTCAAGACCTGCCGCAACGCTCGCCGCAAATCGGCTGCGTCGGCGGCGTCCATTTCCTGTTGCGATAACCAGATGCGGATATTTCCGTTGGAGATCGGTTCAACCTTCACCTGTCCTTCCCCCTAAACCTAAAATGTTCTGTGTGTCCATCATAAGGTCCGTACCCCCTGTATAACAAGAGGATATTTCTGGCGGAAGGGTTTCCCTGCCGCCGTGACCGAAGAAAGGTGTGATCTCATGGGTATGTTTCTCAACGGCGTCGTTCTGCCGTTTCAAAAAGGAAACGCCCCTCTGAACAAAATTGAAGATTTTCGGGCGCAAAGCTCTGTGCGCGTGCCGCTCGTCCGTTTGGATATGGACACGCCCGTGCCGAGTCTGCCCTTTGAAGAGAATGCGTCCGTTGCCGCCGGCAGCGTCCTGTACAAAGAGGACAACGAACTGCCGGTACTGGCGCCCGTCGCCGGCACCTTCGGCGGCACGGTGGTATTACAGCATCCGCAATACGGCAAATTGCTGTGTGCCGAGCTTATTCCGGGTGACGGCGACGAAGAAACACTGCCCGTTATCCCGACAGAAAAACTGACACCCGACGATATTATTCGTATTGCGACCGAAGCGGCGATCTACGACGAACTCGACGGCGTGCCGCTGGCGGAAAAGCTTGCCTGCTGGCAGTTGCCGGAGAATGACGTCGCTTCGCCCAATTATGTGTTGGTGGCGGATGCGACCGAAAACGACGTGTTCGGCAGTTCCGCCTGGGCGATCCTGGACGAAGAACCCGAAGCCGCGCTGCTCGGTCTGCAACTGGCCGCCAAAGCGATGCGTTTCACACGCTACCACATCGCCACCATGCTACCCAAGGATAAACGGCGTGCACTCAAACGCGCCATTAACCGCATTAACGTCTATACCGTTGCAGATGAATATCCCGTCACCCAGTACGCTGATCCGCGCGACGAGGTGTTCCGCATCGGCATCCAGGCGTGTCTCGCGCTCGCCAAGGCAGTGCAAGAGGGCCGCAAGTCGCTGACCGCGGTGGTCACGGTCGCCGGCGACGGTGTCATCTACTCGCGTAACCTGCGCGTGCCGTACGGCGCGAACGTCGCGGATATTCTCGCCGCCTGCAACGTCACCATTGAGGTGGACGTCGTGCTGGGCGACGCCATGACCGGCATCGCCTGCCCCGATACGCACACGCCGCTGTTGCCCGGCACCACCACGCTGTTGGTAATGAAGCCGAAAGCCGCACGCGTACCGCAACCCTGCATCGGCTGCGGTCGTTGTGCAACGGTGTGCCACGCACAGTTACTGCCCTACGAGATCGTCCGACGCGCCGAAAACATGCACTTCGAGCGCCTGCGCCGCTTGACCGCCCAACTGTGCGACGGCTGTGGTGCCTGCTCGTATATTTGCCCGGCCGATCGGGACGTTGCCGCCGCCGTGTTGCGCGCCGGCGAGACCTCCGGCCCCGTATTCTTGAATTGGGGGGGTAATGAAGATGAATAATAATCCGGCACCCCACATCCGCACCGAACAAAAGAGTCGACACATGATCATGGACGTGCTCATCGCCGCAAGCGTGCTGTACGTTTTCTCGGTGTTTAATTACGGCATGCGTCCGGTGTATATCGGTCTGCTGAGCATTCTGTCCTCCGTGACGTGTGAAGCGATCTGCTGTCTGATCCGACGCCGATCTCTGCGCACACTGTTAGACGGCAGTGCCGCCGTCACCGGTGCGCTCATCGGTCTGGTAATGTCTCCCATGGTTGCCTACTGGGTGCCGATGGTCGGCTCGGCGTTCGCCGTGCTCGTGGTCAAAGCACCTTTCGGCGGTTACGGTCGCAACGTGTTTAATCCCGCCGCGGCCGGTATCGCACTGCTCTCCTATTGCACACCGCAACGCATGTTCACCTATCCGGCGATCGGCGCCGGCATGCAGTTGCCGCTCGACATGGAACTCACTGCACAGGACGCCTCCGTCGGCACCTCACTCGCCGCGCAGATCCGCGACGGCGCAACGCCCACGGTCAACCGTTTGCATCTGTTGCTCGGCGACTTCGTCGGACCGATCGGTGCTACCGCTACCGTCATCCTGCTGGCGTGTGCCGCGTATTTCATTATTCGCCGCACCGCAAGCGCATGGACGATCCTGCCGTATCTGATTACCTGCGTGCTCTGCGCTTGGTGTACGCCTTGCACCGGTCTTGATACCCTGCACAGCATTCTCGCACAGATGTGCGCCGGCTACGTGCTGTTCGCCGGTGTGTTCCTGCTCAACGATCCCGTGACCGCGCCGCGCTTTTGGCTCGGACGTATCCTCTACGGTGTGTTTGCCGGTGCGCTGACAATGCTGCTGCAACAAGTCGGTCGCATGGAGGCCGGCAGTTGTTTTGCTATTTTGATCGTCAACGCTCTCTCCCCGATCATCGATCGTTGGAGCTATTACGGCTGGCGCAATATCACGCGCCTGCTTCGTATCCGTCGGGAGGTGAAGGCTCATGAGTAAACGCAAGACCTTCCGTCGCCATTTCTGGCAGGCGGCTGACTCCTTTATCGAAACCGCCGTCACGCAGAACATCGTGCTCGTACAAGCGATCGGTCTTTGCCCCATCATCGCCGCCGGCGTCACGCTGCAAAGCGGTGTAGCTCTGACCGCCTGCACCGCCGCCATCCTATTGCCGTTGAGCCTCATCATGCCCTTTATCGGCAACTACTTGCCCAAATGGTTGCGTCCGGTGGTGTACGTGCTGCTCGCCGCACTGCTGCTCGTTGGCGCCGCTTATCTGCTGGAAACCTACATTTCGCCCGAATTGTACGCGCGGTTATACGTGTTTATCCCCATCATCGCGGTAAACATGTTGCACGCGCACAACGCCTCCATGGCACAGACCATGCATCCGCTGGAAACGCTGTTCGAGGCGCTCGGCAGCATCGTCGGCTTCGGTGCGGTCATCTGCTCCATTTCCGCCCTGCGCGAGATCGCCGTGAACAGTACCCTTTGGGGTCATCCCGTGGGTATAGGCTACGTTTTACCGGAAGTTGCTTCCCCCTTCACCGCTTTCCTTATGCTCGGCTTTATGGCCGCGCTGTTGCAGTGGGTGCGTCAGCGCGTCTCTGCCTATTTCCGTGGGAAGGAGGCTGAGCATCAATGACCGATTTCTTCGTTGCTTTCTATGACGGTTTCACGGAACTGCTCTCCTTCTTCGCTACCATCGCGTTGCTGCAAAACATCGTGCTGACCACCGGCTTCGGCTCCTCAAGCGTTCTGCGCGTTGTGCGCAAGCCGCGCCACGTATGGATATTCAGCGCCATGCTGACGGTGTTCTCCGTGTTGACGGTGGTCATTGCCTATCCGCTGGATAAGTGGTTGGGCACCGCCATCACGAACTATTGGCGACCGCTGATGCTGTTGGGCATCACCGCAGTGCTGTATATCCTTGCGGTGATCATTCTGGGGTATTTCTTCCCCACCTTTTACGGCCGCATCAGCCACACGCTGCCGCTCGCGGCCTTCAACAGCCTCGTGCTCGGCATCGCACTGGTATCCAATCTGCAATTCTCCGCCAAGCTCAGCGGTGTCATCGGTCTTGCCGTCGGCGCCTGTCTCGGCTTTGCGTTGGTGACCTTCATCGTGGACGAGGGCATCGAGCGCCTCGACAACCCCGATATGCCGGACGCATTCCGCGGTATGCCGTCGACGCTCATTTACATGGGCATTCTTGCACTCGCAACCATGGCGTTCTCGTCCGACTATTCACTCATTTAACGCAACTCTGACAACTTTCGGAGGTATTTCCGTATGGGAATGAAACTTCACCGCAATCGCCGCGTGTTCCGCGCCCGGCGGTTGGTGCCGCGCATCATCGCATCCGTGCTCGGCGCGGCGGCAATCGTCGCGCTCGGCTTCTTCGGCGCCAAATATTTCTCCGAGCACCCGATGCAAAGCGCGCCGTCGGAAAGCACCGACTCGGTGCAAAGCGACACGTCGACGCCCGTCGGCGATCCCACCACCTCCACGACGAATGATCCCGTGCAGGTCACGCCGTCGCTGGACACGGTACGCGCGTTCTACCTGCCGTTCTCCGTACTCAAAAATGCAAGCACGCTCAATACGACGCTCGCCGCGGCAGCGGATGCCGGCTTTAACAGCGTGGTGTTCGAATTAAAGGACAGTGGCGGCAATTTGCTCTTCCGTTCGGAAACCGCCCGCGCTGTACAGGTGGGCAGCTTTACGGGTGACGCCCTCACGATGAACGAGGTAAAAACTTTGTTTTCCGCCATCCGTGAGGCAGGTCTGTTACCGATCCCGCGGCTGTACGCGTTTATGGACAACGCCGCCGCCAAGGCCCTGCCCGACGCACGCATCTCCCATCAAAGCGACGGCACGTGGGTGTGGTACGACGCCAACCCTGCCAAGGGAGGCAAGGCGTGGCTCAACCCCTACGCCGACGAGGCACACACCTATATCATCGAGCTTGCCAAAGAACTGCGCGATGCCGGTGCCGCCGCGATCATGCTCGACGGCGTGCAATTCCCGTCGCAGACATCCTCCGCGAGCTTCGGCAATTCCGCCAACACGTCAATGCAACGCGACGAGATCCTCACCGCCTTCGTGAACAAGGCAACGGCCTTGCTCGGTGCGGATTGTCCCGTACTGCTGTCCTGCACGGCAGACAGTGCCCTGGGCAGTAACACGCTCGTCTACGGCAACAACCCCTTGACCTTTGCCCCCTCGATCGCCGCACCGCTTCTGCTGACGGGCGATATGAAGGCAACCGTCACCGTCGGCAACGAGACCCTGCAAAACACCCCGGACACACTCGGCGCCACCGTGCAGGCGATGGTCAACCAGATGAGCCTTCGCATCAAGGTCATGAGCGCCGATAAACAGCCAAAGCTCGCCCCGTGGTTGCAGGCTTACGATTACACCGCGGCACAGATCAAAGCCGCCATCGACGGATGTATCGCCGGCGGTGCCGACAGCTTCATTCTGTATAACCCGAACGGTCAATACGATTTTGCGGCGCTGTCTTGATGCCCTTATCCAGTGTACGCAAGGCGTTTTTGTCCCGACACAAAACAAAAGACCGACGGACTGTTGTCCGTCGGTCTTTTTTGCGCTGTTATTCGGGGATGCGCATATCCTGCAACGCTTCGATCTGCGGAATATACCGCTTGGCCGCTTGCAGACGACCCTCATACAGGATCTTAAAGGTGTTGGTCATCAGCTCATTATGCGCTTCGCAGGAGAAGAGATTTTTGGTGCGGATAAGCTGTTCCTGCGTCACCGTTTCGGCATCCTCCACGCGTTCGAGTCCCTCCATATAGCACCCGACGCCCGACATGACGCTCCACGCATCAAAATAGTCGCGCACCAGCCGCTTGTCCGCGATAATGGCGTTGAGGAAGTCCATGTAGCGCAGGAAATGCGCCTTATCCTCGCCATCGAGCAGACGCACGCCGTCAAAATCGAAGATGTACGGCACGATTGAGAGAGCGATGCCGTCGGCGCGAATATTCAGCTCGGTTATGTAGCCGTAGTTCCACGCCTTTGGCATATCCCATTTGGCCGGGAAGAAGAAATTGCCCATGCTGTATACGATGGGCGAGCCGTTATAGAACTCATAGCCCTGCGGACAGTGGGTGTGCATCGCGATGACCGCCGCCGCGCCGAGATCAATAAAGTGGCGATACAGCGCCACCTTGCCGGGCGACGCAACGGCATAGCGCTCGTTGCCGCCGTGGAAATACACGATCGGCAGGCAGCCGTCGGCACGAGCCTGTCGGATCGCCTCGGTGGTATAGGTCAGGTTATAACCTGCCGTGCCGGGCGCGTCCTCGTCGGCTGTGCCGAACTCGTTTTCACATACCGCGATGATCGCCACGCGTGTGCCGTCCTTTTCGAACACAACGGGGCGGTAGGCATCCGCGAGAGTCTCACCGGCACCGAAGCAAGGATAGCCGCGCTCGGTGAGCAGGCGCAGGGTGTTGTCAAATGCACCCTTGCCGTAGTCGAAGGTGTGATTGTTTGCCATGCCCACCGCGCTCGGTGCGAGCGCATCGACAAAGGCGATAAAATCATCGGCAGAGATAAGGTTGGGACCACTCTTGACAATGGGCGTGTAAGCGCTTTCATCGCCCAAGATGTTCTCCAAATTAACCACACTGAAATCCGCCGCAGCTAACACCGCCGCCGGTTCCTTCATTGCGGCATACGCCGCATCCTTACCGGGGAAGTTTTCGAATTTTGAAAAGGACATATCTGCCGCAAACGCAATCTTCATGTCGTTTTTCTCTCCTTATGCCTCGTTTTTGCCGAATTCCGACAGCTCCAAATCGGGGTTGTGTTCGGTCGCCCAGGTGATGTTCCAGCTGTTCGTGAACAACAGCAGCTTACGCTCGTGGAGGTCTTGAATACGGCGCGTATCGGATGTCAGGTTGAGCGCCTTTACATTAATATCCTCGTTCTCGATCCAGCGGATATACTGGTACGGGAGGTTCTGCATGCGGATGTCGACGTTGTATTCGTTTTTCAGACGATAGGTCAGTACCTCGAACTGCAACACGCCGACGACGCCGACGATGACCTCTTCCATACCGCCGCCGAGTTCCTGGAAGATCTGGATGGCACCCTCTTGGGCGATCTGGGTGATGCCCTTGACGAACTGCTTTCGCTTCATGGTGTCCACCTGCGTGACCAACGCAAAATGCTCGGGCGCAAAGGTGGGAATGCCCTCGAAGCGGAACTTGTCATTGCCCGAACAGATGGTGTCACCGATAGAAAAGATGCCCGGATCGAACACGCCGATGATATCGCCCGCGTACGCTTCGTCCACGATCTCGCGCGACTCCGCCATGAGCTGTTGCGGCTGACTCAAACGCATCTTTTTGTCGCCCTGGACGTGATAGACCTCCATGCCCTTTTCGAACTTGCCCGAACAGATGCGCATAAAGGCGACGCGGTCGCGGTGTGCCTTATTCATGTTCGCCTGGATCTTGAACACGAAGGCGGAGAAATTCTTGCCGAACGGGTCGATCTCGCCGCTGTCTGCCTTGCGCGCCATCGGAGAGGTGGTCATACGCAAAAACTCCTCGAGGAACGGCTCAACACCGAAATTGGTCAACGCCGAGCCAAAGAACACCGGCGTCAGCTCGCCTGCGCGCACAGCGTCCATATCGAAGTCAAAGCCGGCGCCGTCGAGCAGTTCGACATCGTCGGACAGAGTCTCGTAAAGGTTGTCGCCGAGCATCGAACGCAGGCTCTCGTCCTGCAAGTCCACCGCCGTTGCCTGCACCTCGTGCTGCGCGTTGGACTGCTCATCGTTGGCGGTGAAGGTGATGATTCGGCTGCCGCCTCTGTCATAAACGCCCTTAAACTCCTTGCCCGAGCCGATCGGCCAGTTCATCGGATAGGTGCGGATGCCGAGCACCGACTCGATCTCCTCCATCAAGTCAAACGGATTGCGCGCCTCACGGTCCATCTTGTTGACAAAGGTGAAGATCGGTATATGGCGCAAAAGACAAACCTTGAACAGCTTGATGGTCTGCTTTTCCACGCCCTTGGACGCGTCAATGACCATCACCGCCGAATCCGCCGCCATCAGCGTGCGATAGGTGTCCTCCGAAAAATCCTGGTGACCGGGCGTGTCGAGGATATTGATGCAGAAATTTTTGTAGTTAAACTGCATGACCGACGAGGTGACCGAGATACCGCGTTGTTTTTCGATCTCCATCCAGTCGGACACCGCGTGTTTATTGTTCTTTTTGCCCTTGACCATACCGGCCTGCTGGATCGCGCCGCCGTACAGCAAGAATTTTTCGGTGAGCGTGGTTTTACCGGCGTCGGGGTGAGAAATGATCGCAAAGGTGCGTCGCCGCAGGATCTCCTCCTGCAACGTGCCGCCGGTGGTGACCACCGTATCTTTCAAAACCGTCGTATCCAAGGTATACCCTCCACAGCAGAAAATAACGGCGGCACGTGCCGGTGCCGCCGTACGATTATCCTTATTTTACCGCATTCGGTCGAAATAATCAACAGATTATTTGCACAATATTACAAAAGGCAAACGGGCATTTTACAGACATGCCTCCAAAAGCAGGGCGTGGCAGATACCGGGGATGCTCTCTCCCTGTTGCGAGGACGTTGGGGACATCAGCGCACCCGTCGGGCAAAACAGCAGGCGACGCAGTTCGCCGCGTTCAAGCATCGGCAACAAATGCGCGCACAGCACCGACGCCGAACAGCCGCAGCCCGAACCGCCTGCGTGCACGTCCTGCGCATCGCGATCAAACAGCAACAAGCCGCAGTCGGTGTAGTTGTCACCGAGAGTATACCCCTTTTGCGCGATGAGTTCGCGGCACAGCCGTGCGCCGACGAGGCCGAGATCGCCCGTGGCGATCAGGTCGTAGTCCTCGGGACGCGTGGCGGTATCCGCAAAAAAGCGCGACAGCGTATCCGCCGCCGCCGGCGCCATGGCACTGCCCATATTGTTCATGTCGGTCACGCCCATGTCCTGCACGCGCCCGATACACACTTCGGTGATGCGCACGCCCTTGCCGGCACGCCCTACCACCACGGCGCCCGACGCAGTGGCGGTCCACTGGCTCGTCGGAGGACGTTGGCCGCCGTATTCCAGCGGATAGCGGAACTGGCGCTCGGCGGTGCAGAAATGCGACGAGGTCACCGCGCCGCACAGATCCGCCGCGCCGCTGTCCACGAAGATCGCCGCCATCGCCATGGTCTGCCCCATCGTCGAGCAGGCGCCGAACTGTCCGATCAGCGGTACGTTCATCTCGCGCAGCCCGAAAGTGGAGGCGATATTCTGATTGAGCAGATCGCCGGCAAACAGATATTGCAGTTGGCTGGGCGCCAATCCGGCCTTATCCAACGCGCGTGTGAGCGCCTCCTTCTGCAAGGCGCTCTCCGCCTTCTCCCAGGTCTTTTCCCCTAAATGCGTGTCCTCAAATATCGCGTCAAACTGCTTGCCGAGCGGTCCCTGCCCCTCCTTCGTACCGCCGACCGCAGCGTGGCTGAGCACGGTCGGCTTGTTGGACAGCGTGACGGTATACGCTCCTCGTCTCTCCGGCATAGACTCTCCCCCTTTTTTGATAAAATTAGCATATCCAGTCGGCGGAAGACTATGCAAAAACGCCCTCACCGTGTCGGCGAGGGCGTTTTTTTACATTAGGCGTTATCGGTCTTCTTTTTCTTCTTTGCACCGAAGATCACGCCGCCGCTGACGAACGCCAGCGCGATCCACAAGCCGAGATTGCCGCTGTCACCCGTCTTGGGACTCTCGGTTTCCGGCTTGTCGGGCTCGGGTTCGGGTTTCGGCTCGGGCTCGGGTTTCGGCTCGGGCTCGGGCTCAGGCTTCGGCTCGGGCTCGGGCTTCGGCTCGGGCTCGGGCTCGGGTTCGGGAGCGGTCACATCATTGGTGACGGTGTTAGTCTCGTAGGTGTTGTTGCCGACGAGTACCGCCGCCGTGTTATCGATCGACACGCCGCCTGCCACGACCGTGACCTTAAAGTTGACGTTAAGTTCCGTGTGTGCCGGCACGGTCAGCATCCAAGTGATCTTGCCGTCGGCATACACGCCGCCGTGGTCCGCCGAATGGGCAACGTAGGCGGTGCCGCTCGGAATCGTGTCAACGACCGTCACCGTCGTCTCGGCGTTATTGCCGTTGTAGAAGTAGATGGAATAGGTGAGTTCCTCGCCGACCGCAACGGTGTTGCCGTCAATGTTAACATCCGCGTCTGCACTGCCATGCACTTCTTTGTTAGCGATGTCATAGCGGCGGTTAACGAATTCCAACGTCTCGTACAACACACCGGAGTCTTTAAGAATATTGCTCTGCGTGGCTTTCAGCGTGCCGTCACCGTTGTCCTCAATGTTGACGACGACGTGATACTGTCTGTCGTCGTAGCGTACGCCGTATTCGCCGTTGTCTTCCTCGACGAACTCACCGGCACCGACCTCTTCCACGACGTAATGGTGTACGCCGACGTCGTTGACGCCACGAGAACCGTCGACTTTGTATTCTACACAGAATTCAAACGTGCCATCCGCCTCATTGTAGGTCGTTTCGATCGGCGTCTGAGCCAGTTTGTTACCGTCGGCGTCCGCGTCGTACAGTGCAAAGCCATATTTGTTATACTGCAACTCACCGCCGTTGAGATACTTCACGCCTTTGATCGTATGATACACAAATGCCTCGTAACTGTTGACGAAGGTCGGCGTGCTGTTGACGGCGTAACCGCCGGCATCGAAGATCTCCACCGGCTCAACGTACAACTGACCGCGGCCGTCGTCTTTGACGGTGATGATATAGGTAAACTTGTCGCCATCGTAGCTGATGCCGTTATACCCCTGCTCACCGTAATTGACAAAGGTACCGCCGTTGACCTCGGTGAGAACAAACTCGTATGTCCCGACCGCGTCAAAGGTGAAAGCGGGGAACACGACGGAGCCGTCGGCGCCGTTCGCCACGGTATGGGTAACGTTATTGCCTACGAGATTGAAGGTGAATTCGCCCTCGGCAAGCACGCGACCCTCCAGATCCTTGTGCGCCTGCACCGTGTAGGTAACAGGCTTAGCCGCATAGGTGTTGGTAAAGTGCACTGCATTTTCGTCGCCGAGCTGATCGTAGATCTCGGTGACGACCGCAAGGATGCCGTTATTGTCGGTGACGGTGACGCGCACGTGGTAGATATTCTTGTCATAGGTCAGCCCGTTCGCATCATCGCCCAATTCGTCGATGGTGAAGAAATACGTGCCTACTTTTTCAAATTTCAAGCTCGGGAACAGGATATCGTTCTTTACGCCGTTTGCCGCCGCGGTGTTCTTGACGGTCAGACCATCCGCCGTAAGCAGCGTATCCACGCCGCCGACGATCGCCTTGACGTAGCCTTCCGAACCGCGCAGGACCTGCTTGAGCTCGAAGGTAAACTCGCCGTCTACCATGTCACGACCGATCAGGGTCTTGGAAATGTTGGGCTCAACGACCGCCGCCTGTGCCGTGTACACGTTGGTAACGACCAGCTCGTCGGTCACCGCCGCTGCGGCGCTGACGTTGTTGATCGCGGTGACGATCTTGTTGCCGTTGCCGTCGTCCGTAACGACGACCTCAATGACGATATCGTCGGCATAATCCATGCCGTTGACGCCGCCGTTGACCTCTTTGAGAGTATAAGTGTGGGTACCCTCCTGCGTGATCCACCAGGTCAGTTGTGCCTCACCGACGGCGTCGGTGTAATTCTCCGCGACCTTGGCATTCCCCTCGTAGAGTTCGAACTTATAGCCCTCAAGGTCGACGAGCGGGCTGCCGGAAGCGTTGACGAGCTCTTTCTGAATATCGAGCTGCGCGAGCGCATCGGTCGAGCCGTAATAGTTGGTGTAATGGATATGATCGTTGACAAATGCGTTGCCGCTCTTGTCAAACGGCGCATTGGAATGATCCGACACCACCGACGCGATCTCCAGCGCGCCGTCCATATCCGTATCGGTGACGGTCACGGTGAAGGTGTGCTTGGTCGGGTCGTAGGTGATACCGGCGTTATTGCCGGGAATCTCAACGATCTGGTAGGAATAGGTGCCGATCGCAGTATACGCAAACTGCGCGCCGTCAAAGACGATGGCTTCGCCGTTCTTCGCCGTAGCGGTATCAACGACGATATCCCATGCCTGCGTGGCAGCATTCCACTGCTGTAACTCAAAGGTGAAAGTGTCGCCCAGCGACGCAGGCGCATTAACGACGGTCTTTTGACCCGACAGACGAATGTCTGCCTCGACCGCATCGTAGGTGGGCGCATAAGTGTTGTACACGATGCCGGCGACCGTGGTGTCGGCGATGATGTCCACCTGACCGTTCTCACTGCCGTCGTCATCGTAATAGGTCGGCGCAACAAAGCCGTCGTACCACTTATCCGCCGCCTGACCGTAGGTATAGTAGGCGGTACCGTCGAAGTACAGCTCGGTGCCGTTGGCGACCGTGCCGGCTTCCAGGCCGAAGATCTCAACGCTCTCGCCGTGCGCGAGGGTGACGAGGAAGTTGCCGTCGGCATCGGTCGTCACGGTCGCGTCGCCGCGCTCGTCGCTGTAAGTCGCGTTGAAGGTCGCGTTCGCCACGTTCTCGCCGTTCAGTGCGAGATGGGTGCGAATGACGAATTCCATGCCGGGAACAACGTATTCGGTACCGAAGTCATGCAGGACCTCTTTGTTGATAACGAGGTTGCCGAAGCGCTTGGCCGTGTTGGTGAAGGACGCCGTAGCGAGCTCACCGAACGCCGGTTTGAGAACGACCGAGGTCGCACCGGCCGTGCCGTTGACCGAGGTCAGATTGTACAATGCGTTGTCCGTTTCCGCAACGGTGTAATCCACGTCCTTGGTCAGACCGCGGATGACCACCTTTTCGCCTGCGCCGAGCTGCACGGTGATCTTACCGCCGATAAACTCAGCGGTGTCGCCCGCGGCCTCGTTGCCGTCGGCGTCATAGTAGGACAGTGCGACCTCCAGCCCGTTATCCGCAGCAGACGCCGAAGTGACGGTAAAGGTGAACTCGTCGGTGGAGGCGTCGTTGCCGACTACCGTCTTGGTGATGACGATGCCCAGTTCCTCCGGCTGAGCGCGAAGCACGCCGTTGTTGCCCAACCACATGACGATCGAGCCGACGTGTGCCGCGTCCTTGTTATAGTCGGGCGCGTAGGCGTTGACCGCCGTGCCCGTGACGTTGTCACTTTTCGCCTTAATCATGTGATGCAGGCGATAGATACGCTGGGTGCCGACCGCCAGACGCGCACGGATGGCGGTCAGATCGGTGATATTGTTGTTCTCAATATACGCGCGCAGATCGTCTACGGTAAATACCGTGTCGTTCGTCGCGATATACTCGTGCAACGCCTGTCCGTTTTGAGTCTCACCGGTCAAACGAACGGCAGTCAGGTCGTTTTTGAGTTCGCCCCACGTGGCAAACGCCAGCATATAGACCAGCTCGCCCTTGCCGGTAGTTTGATCCTTATGATAATACTCGATATACGCATAAAGCGGATGGGCGTCGTCCACTATCTTCTGCACGAGGGTGCCGCCCTGCCACTCAAAGATGTCTGCGGCGTCCAGATAATCGTACTGATAACCGTCCATCGCCTGGTTGTATTCCACACCGTATTCGTCCGGCTCAGCGACCAAGGGATTGCCCTGCGCGTCCTTGACGTCGAAGAAGACGGCGTTGGAGTTCTGGTGGTAGTAATAGCGGTTTTCCGCCGAGGGAGTGAAGGACACGTGCGCATCGCCGTTGGTCACCACACCGCCGACGGGTGCGTTCATCTCACCGTAACGGTTAGCATAGAAATTGACATACCCTTGTGCATCGGTATTCGCCGCCACGTAAGCGTCGTCCAGCTTGGTCCAGTCGACGTTGCCGTCTGCCTTGCACACCGCATCCGCCATACCGACGGTATAATACACGCGGATCGGGTGCGGCGTTGTCTCCGAGAAGGTAACGTTGCCGTCCTTATCCACCTCGACCTCGTCGAGAATGACCGGCAAGGCGACGGAATTGATATACACGCGCACGGTCTGTAGCGGCACACCGTTAGGAACGAACTCACCGACGGCGTTGTACGCGCCGGTGACCTCCTCGGTGATAGTCAACCAGACGTTGTCGTCAACGTCAAACACGGTACCGAGGGTCGGGTGAGTGACCGAAGCGGCACCGACGCCGACGGGATAGGTCGTCACGACGCTGCGCGTGACCGTTTCGCCGACCGCGTAGGTCGGAGCGGCGGCGGTACCGTCACCTACGACGTAAGTCTTACCGAACAACGTGACTGCCTTAAAATCCTTGACCTCCATATACTCGCCGATAAAATCCACGTAGGTCAGCGGTACGTCCACCATGCCCGTGCCGGTCTGTACCTTATCCACCGTAGGAATAAAGGCAGGTGTTTTCAGTTCCGTAAGGATCTGTTGGAAAGTATTCTGCAAAGCAGTGGTATCGTTTGCACTGTAATGCGTATCGATGTACGCAATATTATCAATGACGTCCTGTTTGGTAACACCGTTCGGGTTATACGCAGTGCTTGTGGGCACCTGTTGGAAGGACCAGCTTCCGTTCGTGTAGGTTGCATCGGAATTTGACCAGTTTTGGAACCAGGAATACGCCGTGCGACCGTTAGAGGAAACGGAATTGGCATTAAAGTTGTTGACGGGGTCCATGATGACGTCACTGCTGGCATCCGACACCTCAACGCTGATGCCGTAAACGTACGCCGAACGGCCGTAAGCACGCTCAACGGAGGATTTCTTAAACGCGCCGTTGAGCAGCGTCGACAAAATGATGCCGTTCGTGCCGAATCCGCGCACGTTCGAGGAGTTCTTGTTCTCGCCGGGATCGTACCAGTTGCCGCTCGTCGCATAGTTGGCAAGACCGTCGGACAGCACGATGAGGATCGGCGCGCGACCACTCTTTTCGGTAGCGTTTTCCAGTACCTCGAAGCCGTAATCGACACCCGACTGGGTATAAGTGCCGGAGCCGTGGTTATCGTTGCTGCCGACGGTAGTACCGTTGTCACGCGCCGTCACCACGCCGCTGCCGGATACCGACAGAGAGAGCTTCGAGTAAGAGGCGAGCGGCGCGATCATGCCGGCAGAGTGGTTGTAGTCCACCACCGCGATGCGATTGCCGACGCCCGAAAGACCTTCAAGCAGGGTGTTCGCGGCCGACACCACGTTGGAGATGCGCGTGCCGCGCATCGAGCCCGAAGTATCCAACACGAATACGACGTCCAGATTGGAACCGGTCACCGTTTCGGTCGTCAGGGAGGTCGACGAACCGAGTGCCGAATAGACCACCATAAAGTCGTCGTCATTCTGCACGGTGATGCCGTCGAGGGTAACGGAGGAGTCGGTATACACCGATTTATCCGCCCACACACGACCGGAATAGCGGTTGCCGTCTGCCGTCGTACCGAGCATATCAACGTAGCCGTTCGCCGTAGAGTTGTCGGCAGAGGTGGTGTAATCCGCCGCCGCGGCAAACGCGATCATGCCGACGGGCAAAGCCGCGACGAACACGGTCAGTGCCACGAGCATCGCCAAAGCCTTTTTTATAACCGATAAATGCATTTTCATACTGCGTCTTCCTTTCCGATGGGAAATATGATTTGAACGATCCGATTCAATTCGTCCTCTTTCGGGTGAACGGAGGAACAGAGGTCTGCGTTAAGCGCGTATCCCTTGACCGCCGCTTCGTTTGACCCGAGCAGGATCAGCTTCGCCTGCGGCCTGACGGCAACCACCGTCTGCGCGATACGCCACTCATTCTCACCTTGTATCTCCAAAATAACCGTGCCGAACTCTCGCTCGCGCAACGCGCCCAAGAATTCGTCGTCCGCCGTATAGTCTATAAACGTGCTGTAACAGCCGCGTCTGAGACAGGCGTCCAGTATATCGTCACCCAACCGCCGTGCATAGCTTCTGTCGGGTGACACGACTGCGACAAACATACGCCACCGCCTTTCGATTTCGTTTACAAGTATACTATACCGGTAAAATTCCAAAAAATTGCAAACCTTGCGCGAAACGCAGATTTTTTGCGCGAAACGCATTTTGCCCTTGAATTCAAAAATACATAGGCGTATAATTTAGGTAAGAGTTTAATCAATTCTAAAAGGAAAGCGGATGACACCAATGAAGATCGTGATCTGTGACGATCTCGCGCAAGAACGCGCGATCCTGCGCGATTATATTCGGCGGCTGGAAAAAGAGGACAGCCTCGAACTCGACATCACCGAGTTCGACAGCGCCGAGGCACTCGTCGCCGCCTACGACAAGGGGTTGAACCCTGACGTGGTGTTCCTCGACGTCTATATGCCCGGCACCATCGGCACCGTCGCTGCCAAGGCGCTCGCCGAGCGCGGCTACACGGGCAGCGTCGTGTTCTGCACCACCTCTCTCGATCACGCCGTCGAAAGCTACAAGCTCAAAGCCGACGGCTATCTTGTCAAGCCCTATTCTTACGAGGATTTTCTCGGCGCCATCTGGCGTTGCCGCGCCCACTTTGAAAAGAGCAAAAAGTGTCTTTCCTTCGTCAGCGAGCGCATCGACTATCAGATTCCACTCAGCGATATTACCTACATAGAGACCGCTAACCGCGGCTGCGACGTACACACCGTCAAGCAGACCTTATTCACCTATAAAAAGATCGGAGAGATCGAAGACGTCCTGCGTGGCGAGGCAGCTTTCCTCAAGATCGGGCGATGCTATATCGTCAATATGAGCCGCATACAAAAGACCGACACAGACAGCTTATTTTTTGCAGACGGCGGCAGCGTACCCTTGCCGTCACGCGATAAAAAGCGCCTGCTCCAAACCGTCAACGACTGGTTCTGGAGAGTAGCGAGGGGGGATACGGATAATGCATGAGTTTTGGTATTTTCTCACCTGTTTACTGGATACCGTGCCCTTTCTCTATTTCCTATATCAGCCGCTCAAAGGGCATCTGCGCCTGCCCTTCCCTGCAACGCTCATCATCAACTACGCCGTCATGCTCGTCGGCTCGCTCGGCTTCGTGGCGTTGCACGCCTCGCCTTACTACACCGCCAATACCATGCTATCCTACCGTCTGTCTCTCGTGGTACTGATGCTGGTGCTGGCGATATTGCTGACCAAGACCCACCGTGCGAAAACCCTGTTCGTGTTCTCCCTGATCTTCCCGTTCATCGCAGGTCTGATGATCCTGTCAGCGTATATTGCGCAGTTTATCAAAGGGGATTCCCCGACGTATATGGTCAGCTCCCTCATTCGAGCGGCGTTGACAGCGGTGATGTATCCCCTGTTTTTGTGGCTGTGGAAAGAGATCGGTCGACGGGCAGGCAAGATCACCGAGCCGACGCTATGGCGTTACATGTGGGTCATACCCTCATCGGTCGCTCTGTCGGAGGCACTGCTTATCGACAATACTTACGAGCTTGACGGCGTGACGCTGGACGAGCTGCTCGCACGCATCGCGTTGTGGATCGGCTCGGTCGCGACCTGTTGGCTGATATTCTATCTTGCGGATAAATTCGAGCAGCGCATCCACCTGCAAGACGCCAAGGAGCGCAACGATCTGCTGTTGAGCTTGCAGGCGGAGCAGTATCAAAAGCTCGCCGACAGCATCGAGGAAACGCGCGCAGCACGACACGACCTGCGCCATCACCTCAACGCCATGAAGGCGATGAGCAATGGCGGCGAGTACGCACGGCTGGATAAGTATTTGAACGATCTCATCGATCATCTGCCGCGTAACCGACAGATCACCGTGTGTGAAAACTACACCGCGAACATCATCCTCGACCACTTCATCAACCGTGCCAAAGATTTTGAGGTGCCGCTGCGCTTTAACTTCCATCTCAGTCACGAGCCCGGCATCAGCGACGCCGATCTGTGCGTACTCATCGGCAACGCGCTGGAAAACGCGATGGAGGCAACCGTGCAGCTGCCTGCGGAACAGCGTTTCATATCCGCACGCGCCCTCGAAGAAGAAGATCGCATCTACATGACCTTTGATAACAGCTTCGGCGGCGCACTCAAAGCAGGCGGTGACAACGGCTATCTGTCTCACAAGCGTCGCTTTGCCACCGCCGGCGTCGGTATTCCCTCCATCCGCGCCATCGTCAAGAAATACGACGGCGATATGCGCATCGACGCCGAGGACGGCATGTTTAAACTGTCGATCCTCTTGATGAAAAAATCCGTTGAAAACGCAACGCAAGATCCGATCGTTTCCACGGCTGAATAAACGACTTAAAAAGCAGGCTCGGTCAGATGACCGAGCCTGCTTTTTTATATTCGTTATACCGTTTGTTTCTCCGTTCGTGCGGTCTTTGGAGCGGTGAGACGGCGCGCCGCGTAGCCGATGTAATACACCAGCGTCGCCGCGATCGTCAGGCCAAAGATAAACAACACCATGTTGACCACCCAGCCGCAAGCGGCGTAGATATCCTTGAAGACCGCCAAGGGACTTTGCACATAGGGCGATATGTAGAAGCAGTTGACTTCACCGGCAAAGACGAGGTTAAATACCTGCGCAATCACACAGGTGCCGAGGAACACCGCGATGCCCTTGTAGCAAAAACGGCTCTGCGTACACACGCGGCGGCTCGCGTACAGATAGAAGCCGACGAATACGAGCATCATGTGCCAGACGTACGCGTGGACGGTCAGCGTAATGTAGGTGTGCTGGATACCGCTCGGCTCGAGAAACGCCATGATGCCGCCGAACATATTCACCGCAAACATGCACTCATACAACCAGGCATTGACACGCTCGTTCTTGCACAGCGCGCACACGATGCACAGATACATCGGCACCGAGCAGAGCTGGAACGGAAAACAGCCGAAAAACTCCCAGTCGTACGGGTTGACCGTCATGTGAAACGCGATCTTATACACCTCGGTGACAAGTAAAAACGCGCCAACCACACCGAGCACCACACGATTTTGCTTCTCATTCGTGTGGCGCAGACGCCATGCGGCAAAGATCGTCAGTGCGAGCAGTATCGCGGTGAACACCCAGTGGAACACGCCGTAACGCGCCGGCATATCCATGCGCCACGCGGTCGATTGCATCAATTCACTCATCCCATCCACTCCTTTTAAAACACTCCTCCGCCATCCTACCATATCGCGTGCGATTTTTCAACAAAAATGTCGAAAATAAAAAATGTTGACAAATCTGTATGATCGTGCTATGATATTTCTCGTTAGGAATAGCATCTATAACCATTTATGCATAGGAGGAACGTTTGTCATGCAATCGGTGCTGTATTTGGGAATCATGCTGGCAGTTATCTGCATCTGGTTCCTGCTGTTAAAGCGTCCCGTCTACGAGGCGGTACTGCTCGCCTTCGTGGTGCTGTTGGCCGTCACGAACACCTGGGGCAACGTATGGGACTATATTGACGAGGGTCTGTCCACCTCGTTGCTGTATTCCATGGTCGCGTTTGTGGCGATGTCCATTCTGCTGACCAAGACCAAGATCGTGGACAGCTGTATCGCGATCATTCTGTCGCTCATCGGACGCATCCGCGGCGGCGCCGGTTATACCGCGGTCATCGCCAGCGCGTTTATGGGTGCCCTGTCCGGCTCCGGCCCCGGCAACGTCATGGCGACCGGCGCGCTGACCATCCCGGCGATGAAGCGCACCGGCTTTCCGGCAGAGCTTGCCGCCAATATTGAATCGAACGCCAGCTACATGGGCAACATGATCCCGCCCTCCTCCAACATCGTCGCGGCGATGGCGGCATTCTCCACCTTTGCCGCCGGCGCCGGCATTGCCGACGTGTCGCAAGGTAAATTCTGGATCGTGCTGTGGGGCATCAGCCTGTGGTTTATCTTGCAGCGCGTATTCATGGTGTGGGCGTTCTGCCGCTACTATAAAGTACAGCCGATGACCAAGGACGAGCTGCCCAACCTCAAAGAAACCCTCAAAGCAGGCTGGCAGAGTCTACTGCTGCCGGTCATCATCCTGCTCCCGTTTATACTGGATGCAGCGTTGGCCGACAACTTCTTCGTCGACCGTCTCGGTGCAGACGGCGCCAAATACCTGTCCAAATCCGTCCTGCTGTTCGTCGCCGGCATCTCCTCGCTGTACGCCTGCCTGGCGGTAAAGGACAAATCCGCCGTCACACCCAACAAGATCGCCAAGATGTTCGCCGGCGGCGTTAAATCCATCTCCCCTGCCATCGGCGTGTGCGTGTTCGGCTATATGATCGGCGCGCTGTTTGAGGACCTCGGCGTTGCTGCGTCGCTCGGCGACTTGATGGCAACCTGGAGCTTCAACAAACTCGGCATGGTGCTGGCCATCTGCGCGATCACCTGTGTGATGGGCATGGTCGTGCCCGGCTCCTCGCAGGTCGTCATCTTCGGGCCGGTGTTCATCATGCTGCTCAACGGCGTCGGCGTCGACCCCCTGCTCGCCGCAGCGATGCTGCCCTGTATCTGCGGCGTCATGTGCGGCATCACGCCGCCACTCGGTCTTGGTATGTACGCCGGTATGACCATCGCCGAGTCGGATTTCAGTAAGACCTTTAAGAACAACCTCTGGTGGGTCGCCGCTCAGTTCATTATGCAGGTCGCCGTCCTCATGGGCTGGCTGCCGATCCTCGGTCTGTAAGGAGGGACTGTCATGAAAGAAATTTGTAAAAAGATTTCCAACGTGCTGAAAACGATCTTCGGCTACGGCATTATGGTTTCCCTGTTCGCCGGCGGTCTGACATTCTTTGGATACGTCGCCGCGCTGATCATCGGCGGTGACGTTGCCACCGCCATCTGCACCGTCATCTACAAAGATATCTTCCCCGTCATTATCTATCTGGCCGTTTCGATGGTGTTGCTCGGTCTGGTGGCCATGTACCTCGGCGGCGAGGTTGCGCTCACCCCCGAAAAGAAAAAAGCAAAAAAGCACGAGGGCGAAGTATAAATCACACTGTATACGCAAAAAAAGGCTTGACCGATTTGGTGAATCGGTCAAGCCTTTTTCGTTAAAACATCTGTACGATCCAGCACCACACGCCGTACAGCGTTGCGGCGGTGATGCCATAGACCAGCACAGGCCCTGCAATGATGAACATCTTCGCGCCGAGACCGAGAACGTAACCCTCTGACTTAAACTCGATGGCCGGTGCAACCACAGAATTGGCAAAGCCCGTGATCGGCACGAGCGTGCCGGCGCCGGCATGCTTGGCAACGTTGTCGAACACCTGAAAACCGGTAAGCACCACCGCCAGCAAGATCAGACTCACCGATACCGTCAGGCGCGCGTTCTGTTCACTGAGACCTGCTCGTTGCACAAACTGAAAGATCACCTCGCCCAGCGCACAGATGCACCCACCGAATAAAAACGCCTTGACGCAGTCCTTAATGACCGGTGAATCGGGTGACGCTTTCTTGGTCATCTGCTGATATTCCTTGTCCGAAACTGCCATGTTTCAAGCCCACTTTCTTTCTTTTTTTCATAGTATATCTCATTCGCGGAAAAGCATACGCTCACAGGCAAATTTATCGGCATATTTCACAACCCTGTCGACGTGTTGTTGTGCGTTTTGTCTATTCCTTTTTACTGCGATATATGATAAAATAATCCTCGCTAAATACAACCTATATAGGAGGACTTATCATGAAACGATTATTCGCTGTTCTGCTATCCGTTCTGCTGCTCGTCGGCTTGCTCGCCGCCTGCGGCGACAACGGCGGCACGCAAAGCTCCGAGCCGACCTCGTCCGAGAGCTCCGAGTCCGTCTCGTCCGAAACACCGGACGTGTCCGAGGAACCTGATGCATCCAAAGAACCCGACGCGTCCGAAGAACCCGACGCGTCCGAGGAGCCGGACACTTCCGACAGCACCACCACGACCGCCAAGCCGATCGATTCCGACACCGAACGCAGCACCACGTCCGGCATCACCCGTCCCTCTAATTCCAAAACCTCGACCACCAAGACCACCAAGACCACCAAGGCGACCGGCGTAGAGATCAACAACTACAAGGACGCTGTGGCGCCCTTGGCGAACTCCAAGTATCTGCTGACCAAGCAGAACAAGCTCAACGTCGCCTACATCGGCGGTTCCATCACCGCCGGCTACGGCTCAACGGACGGCAACAGCTGGCGCGAAAAGACGACGGCGTGGTTTAAGCAGACCTATCCCAACGCCGCCATCACCGAGATCAACGCCGCCAGCGGCGGCACCGGCACCTACTACGCCAAGCACCGCATGGACGAGGATATGCTCAAATACAAGCCCGATCTCGTGTTTGTCGAGTTCGTCGTCAACGATAAGATCGACGGTTGCACCGCCAAGCAGAGCCAGGCGAACATGGAGACCATCGTTCGTAAGTGCTACAACGCCAATCCCAACATGGATATCGTGTTCGTGTACACCACTACCGTCGCCATCGGCACGGGTAAGAGCAACACTTGGATCGACGCGTTCAATAAGGTCGCCAAGCAATACGGCATCGAGACCATCTACGCCGGCGCGGCCATGGCCAACGCCGGTCAGCCTCTCAAATCGCTGTTCATGGACGACCAGGTGCACCCCGTTGATGCCGGCTACGCCGTGCTCGCCGACGAGGTGATCAGCCGTGTCACCGAGATCCTCGGCAAAGCCGGTAACCCGACCAAGACGGTCAACCACGTGGTTCCGCCGATCCTGTCCGACGGTCTGAACATCAACACCAAGATCTTCTACGCCGAGGACATCAAGGCGCAGAACGCCTCCTTCTCCATCGGCACGCAGAGCTTCGTTTCCCACACCGATAAATCCGCCGACATGAAGAAAGGCGAGTCCTTCACCTTTAAATTCACCGGCGACAGCGTCGGCATCTACTGGTACGGCGGCAACACCACCATCTCCTGCTACCTCGACGGCGTCAAAATCGTACAAAAGAAGGCGCTCGTGAACTCCAACGGCAGCTGTTTCGTCCTGTTCGACGATCTCGACATGGGCGAGCACACCCTGACCTTTACAAATAACGGCAAGGTCGGCCTGCGTATCCCGATGGTATTCGCCACCGTGTAACCACAACCAAAACGGGCATCTCACGCACGTGAGATGCCCGTTTTTCAGCAAAAAAACTGGACTTTTTATGTAAAATATAGTAAAATAATCGGGTATATTACTTTTAGGAAGGAGTGACGATATGGAAAAGTGGGAACTGCTCGACGCCGACGGGCATCCGACCGGACAGGTCATCACACGCGGTGAGCCGTTGCTCGCCGACCAATACCACCTCGTCGAGCACATTTGGATCGTCGACTCCAAAGGCCGAATCTTACTCCAACGGCGTGCGGATCATCTGCGCGTGATGGCCGGTATGTGGGCCGCCACCGGCGGCAGTGCCGTCGCCGGCGAGGACAGCGAATCCGCCGCGCGACGCGAATTGTTCGAGGAACTCGGCATCCGCACCATTGCCGGCGAATTGGTCTACGGCGGCCGTATGCGGCGGCGCAATTCCTTTACCGACATTTGGCTGTTATATCGGGACATCGACCCCGCCACCCTGCACCTGCAAAAAGAAGAGGTCGCCGAGGTGAAGTGGGCCACGCCCGACGAGTTGACGCAAATGCTCGCCGAGCGCATCTTCCACCACTACGGCTCGGCGTATTTCCAGTTTGTGTTTCGCGCCATCGAGCGCGGTCGCCGCACGCTGTACGTCACCGACCTCGACGGCACGCTGCTTCGGGATGACGGCAGTCTGTCCGACTATACCGTCGAGACGATCAACCGTCTCATTGCGCGCGGTATGCAGATTTCCGCCGCCACCGCACGCGGCACCATCGGTGTCGAACTCATCGGGCTCGATCGCCTGCATTTTCGTCTGCCTGTGATCCTGCTCGGCGGCGTGCTGCTGTACGACCTGTACCGCCGCCGTATCATCCAGTGCTGTGAGATGCCCTGTGCAACGGTTGCCGCCGTGCTGGACACATTCCGTGCCCTCGGACGCGCGCCCCAAGTATACCGACGTCGCGGCGACGAGGTGCATATTTACTACACCAAACTGAATACACTGGAAGCGGCGTTCGTTAACCGCGTCGACGCCCAAGGGCGCAGCTACGGTCGTTACTATCACGCTGTTGCACAGCTGCGCAACAGCCCGGCGATCTTCTTCAGCTGTCAAGGCACCGAGGCACAGCAGAGACTGCTTGCCGAACGGCTGTCCACCGTCACGGGAATCCGCACGGTGCTGTATAAAGACACCTATCACGAGGACAACTGGTTCGTGGAGATCTGCCGCGAGGACGCAGACAAAGGTCGCGCACTCGAACGCCTGCGCGACCGCGTGCGTGCTGACCGCGTGGTCGCCTTCGGGGACAACGCCAACGATCTGTCCATGTTCCGCGTGGCGGATCTCGCCTGCTGCGTTGCCAACGCCGCGCCGCAAGCGGCAGATGCCGCCGACACGGTCGTCCCCTCCAACGAGCAGGACGGCGTTGCGCAATATCTCAACTCCATCTATAACAGGAGGGTGTAAACTCTATGCTGACAAAATGGCTCGTGCGCCGCTTCGTCGCAGACGCAGACAACGTAAAACAGCCATCGGTACGCTATGCCTACGGCCAACTCGCCGGTATCACCGGTCTGGTGTGCAACCTTGTGTTGTTCGGCATCAAATTGCTCGCCGGTATCCTGTCCGGCAGTTTGGCCGTTATCGCAGACGCCTTTAACAACCTTTCGGACGCCGGATCGGTCATCGTCACGCTGGTAGGCTTCAAGCTGTCCAACGCGCCTGCCGACCGCGACCACCCCTTCGGCCACGGACGCATGGAATACCTCTCCACTATGGGCGTGGCGGTACTTATCATCCTCGCCGGCTTCGAGGTCGCCGTCTCCTCGGTCGAGAAGATCTTTAACCCCACGCCGTCGGACCATTCCGCGATATCCCTCGTCATTCTGGTCGCGGCAATCCTCATTAAATTATGGATGGCGGTGTTCAACCGCTATATCGGCAAGACCATCGACTCCGACGCCATCATTGCGGCAGGCATCGACAGCCGCAACGACGTCATCTGCACGACACTGGTGCTCGTATCGGCGCTGGTGAGCCGCTTCACAAGCTGGGAGCTGGACGGCTATATCGGCCTGCTGGTAGCGCTGTTCGTCGTGTGGTCCGGCTTCTCGGTCATTCGCCAGACCGTATCTCCTCTGCTCGGACAGGCGCCCGACGAACAACTCGTTAAGGATATCGAAGAAACCGTACTGTCCTTTGACGGCGTGGTGGGTATCCACGATATGATGGTGCACGACTACGGACCCGGTCGGGTCATCGCCTCGCTGCACGCCGAGGTGCCTGCCGACCGCGACATGATTGAGAGCCACGACATCATCGATCTCGTCGAGCGCGAGCTGATGCGCAAATTTAACGTCATCACCTGCATCCACATGGACCCGATCGACACGAACGATCCCGAGACCCTACGGCTCAAAGAACTGGCAGTCGGCGAGCTGACCGCGATCGACGAGCGGCTGTCGTTGCACGATTTCCGCGTGGTGTTCGGCCCGAGCCACACCAACCTCATCTTCGACGTGGTCGTGCCGTTCGACTATCCCGACAAATCTCAACTGCCGTCGCGCATCGAGAAACGCTTACAGGCGATCGACGAGCGGCTGTTTACCGTTATTCAGGTGGAAACGAAATATACATAAAACGACACGTGTGATCCGTCTTTTTAAATCGTGCGGATGATTCGCGTCACCGTAAATCAAGCGGTGCCACCCTCTTTTGCGGCGGCACCGCTTTTTTTCATGCGAAAAAGTATAATTTCTACTTCCATATCCGTAAAATATATGATAGAATATAATTAATTATAAGTTTTTATAATATTCCGACAAAAACGGAGGTCGTAATCATGACAAAACAAAGCTACACCGTGCCGCTTTCCGCCATCATCAAGGAAACCTCGTTGGAAACGCTGTATATGCCGTCCCCACCCGAGGAGCGCATGATCGTTTCCAGCGACGTCAACCGTCCCGGCCTCGCGTTGAGCGGCTATCTTGATTTCTTCGACAGCGACCGCATCCAGGTGTTGGGCAAGACCGAGCACGGCTTCTTGGATAACCTGCCGGAAGACCTGCGCGCCATCCATATCGACGAGCTCGTCGCCACCAATCCGCCGGCGATCATTATCACGCGCAATCTGCCGATCTTCGATGAGCTGATGCAGAGCTGTGAGAAGCACGGCGTGCCGCTGCTACGCAGCAAAGAGGCCACCTCCGGCCTGATGGCGGCGCTCATCGCGTATCTCAACGTTGAACTCGCGCCGCGCGTCACCCGTCACGGCGTGCTCGTCGAGGTCTACGGCGAAGGCGTGCTGTTGCTCGGCGACAGCGGTATCGGTAAGAGCGAAACCGCCATGGAACTGCTCAAACGCGGCCACCGCCTCATTGCCGACGATGCGGTCGAGATCCGCCGCGTGTCTGCCAAGACGCTGGTCGGCTCCGCGCCGCTGAACATCCGCCACTTTATCGAGCTGCGCGGCATCGGCATCGTCAACGTGCGCCGCATCTTCGGTATCGGCTCGATCAAGAACACCGAAAAGATCGACGTCGCCATTCAGATGGAGCCGTGGGACAACGACAAGGTGTACGACCGCATGGGCACCAGCAACCAAACGATGGATATCCTCGGCATCGACATCCCGACCATCACCATCCCCGTTAAACCGGGACGTAACCTTGCCATCATCATCGAAGTCGCCGCCATGTCCAACCGCCAGAAGAAAATGGGCTACAACGCCGCCAACGAACTGCTGCACAAGCTGGGCATGACCGACGAGACCGGCCTGCCGGAAGGCCTCGTGGACGATTGGAGCAAATATTGAGATAACGGCACGTCACGTGCATATACCTTAGGAGGATTTCATTATGTATCGCATCGGTATTGACCTCGGCGGCACCAACATCGTCGCCGGCGTCGTAGATAAAGAGTATAAACTCGTTGCCACCGCGAATTGCAAGACCAACATGCCGCGTCCTGCTGACGAGATCATCGCCGACATGGCGCGCGTCAGCCGCGAGGCAGTGAAAAACGCCGGATTGACCATGGACGATATCGACGGTGTCGGTGTCGGATGTCCCGGATCCTGCAACTTGGATAAAGGGGTCATTGAGCGTGCCGAAAACCTCGGCTTTGTCAACGAGCCGCTGCAAGAAAAACTGGAAAAACTGCTCGGCAAGACCGTTCGCATCGAAAACGATGCCAACGCCGCCGCCTACGGTGAGGTGCTCGCCGGCGCCGCCAAGGGCACGCGCCACGCGGTATGCATCACGCTCGGCACGGGTGTCGGCGGCGGCGCCATCGTCGACGGCACCATCGTCTCCGGTCACAACTTCGCCGGCGGCGAGCTCGGTCACACCGTTATTGTCGCTGACGGCGAGCCTTGTTCCTGCGGTCGGCGCGGCTGCTGGGAGGCGTATTCCTCCGCAACCGCGCTCATCCGCCAGACCAAAGCCGCCATGCAGACAAACAAAGACAGCAAAATGTGGGCGTTATCGGATGGCGGCACGCGCGTCAACGGGCGCACCGCCTTCGATGCCATGCGCGAGGGCGACGAGACCGCCAAGCAGGTGGTGGATACCTATATCCGCTATCTCGCCTGCGGTCTGACCAACATGGTCAATATCTTCCAGCCGCAAGTGCTGTGCGTCGGCGGCGGTATCAGCCACGAGGGCGAGACCCTGCTCGCGCCCGTACGCGAGATCGTGGCGCGTGAACAATACGCACAAAACACCGAGAGTAAGACGGTGCTGTGCGCCGCCGAGCTCGGCAACGACGCCGGTATCATCGGCGCGGCGTATCTTGACGCCGCATTATAACGCACGGAAGGCGGAGTTCGCATGAATTTCGAGTCACTTATCAAAACGGCACAAGCCTGCGGCTGTACCGTCGCGACGAACGTGCCGATGGCGCAAATGACCACCTTTCGCGTCGGTGGACCGGCGGATCTGCTCGTCACCGTTCCCGACGCGGCCGCGCTCACCGCAATCGTCGCCTGCTGTCGCCGTGAGAATATCCCGTGGTTTTGGCTGGGCAACGGCTCCAATCTGCTCGTCGGCGACCGCGGTATTCGCGGCGCCGTACTGCACTTTGACAGCCGCGCCGCGCGCGTGTCGCTCGTCGACGATACCACCGTGTATTGCAATGCCGGCATGACCCTGCAACGGCTGTGCCTGTTCGCGCGCGACAACAGCCTCACGGGTCTGGAATTTGCCTACGGCATTCCCGGCACGGTGGGCGGCGCCGTCTATATGAACGCCGGCGCCTACGGCGGCGAGATGGCACAGGTCGTCGAAAGGATCGACGGCGTCACCGCCGACGGTACGCCCGTGACACTGAACGCCGACGAACTGGCGCTCGGCTATCGCCACAGCGCGCTCATGGATCGCGCCGACGACGAGCGCGTGATCGTCACCGGTGTATATTTCAAACTTAACCGCGGCGAACAAGGCGCGATTGCCGCACGCATGAAGGAGCTCATCGGCAAACGCCAAGAAAAACAACCGCTGGAATTCCCCAGCGCAGGCAGTTTTTTTAAACGGCCGCAAGGGCATTTTGCCGGCGCGCTCGTGGAGCAGGCCGGATTAAAGGGGTATCGCGTGGGCGACGCACAGGTCAGCGAAAAACACGCCGGCTTCGTCGTCAACCGCGGCAACGCTACCGCTAAAGACCTGTGTCAACTGTGTGAGGACGTGCAGGCCGCCGTGTGGAAATCGGCGAAGGTACGCCTTGAGCCGGAAGTACGGTTTGTCGGCGAATTTTAACATAACAGATGCAAAAAAAGGAGGGTCAGCCGTGTCTTTTTCCTCTGACGTGAAAAAAGAAATAACGGATAGCCTGCCGAACAAGCCCTGCTGTCGCGCCGCAATGGCGTACGGCATGTTGCAGTTTGGTCACGCATTCGGCGGCAAGGAGATCTCCCTGCAAACCGAGCAGGCGGCTGTCGCCGATCTGTATTCCTATCTGGTATCCAAGGTGTGCGGCACCCAGCCGCCGCGCCGCGAGACCCTGCGGCGTCGCACGACTCTGCACGCCTGCTCCTTCCCCGACGAACAAGTGCGCAGGGCGATCTTGGAACAATACGGGCACAGCCTGACGGATTTCACCGTGCGGCTCAACCGCGCCAACCTTGACTGCGACGCATGCGCACGCGCCGTGCTGCGCGGCGCGTTCCTCGTCTGCGGCGCGGTGACCAACCCCGAACGCGACTATCACCTCGAATTCAGCGTCCCTTACTATAACCTCAGCCGCGATCTGCTCGCACTGTTGCGCGAGGAGGGGTTTCCGGCAAAATTGGTCAACCGTAACGGCTCGCATATCGTCTATCTCAAAGAGAGCGAGCGCATTGAGGACTGCCTGACCTATCTCGGCGCGTCGCACGGCGCACTGGAAGTAATGAGCGCCAAAATGGTCAAGAGCATCCGCAACGAAACCAACCGCCGCCTCAACTGCGAGCAGGCCAACATCGACAAGACCGTCGCGGCGGCAGGCGCGCAGATGGACGCCGTGCGCCGCATACAAAAAGCCGGCGCACTGTCAACGCTGACGCCGCAACTGCGCGAACTGGCACAGTTGCGTCTGGATAACCCCGATATGTCCCTGCGCGAACTCGGTGCGGCGCTCGACCCACCGCTGAGCCGCAGTGGCGTCAACCACCGTCTGCAACGGCTGATTGCCATCGCAGACGAACTCAAAGACAAAAACTAACCGCAAGGAGGTGCCGTCTGTGCAACCATTTGTTCATTTACACGTTCACAGTGAATACAGCCTGCTGGACGGCGCTTGCCGTATACCGGCACTGGTCGCGCGTGCGAAGGAGCTCGGACAAGAGGCCGTCGCCGTCACCGACCACGGTGCCATGTACGGCGCGATCGATTTTTATAAAGAAGCCAAGGCGCAGGGCGTCCATCCGATCATCGGATGCGAAGTGTACGTTGCGCCGCGCTCGCGCCACGACAAGGTGCACGGCACGGACAGCCGCTACCATCACCTCGTGTTGCTGTGCGAAAACAACAAAGGCTACGAGAACCTGCTCAAACTGGTATCCGCCGCGTGGACCGAGGGGTACTATATTCGACCGCGCGTCGACCACGAGCTGCTCGAGCAACACCACGAGGGACTCATCGCCCTGTCGGCGTGTCTGGCAGGCGAGATCCCCCAAAGCCTGTTGGATAACGACTACGCCGCCGCCAAGCGACAAGCCGAGTGGTACGGCGCGGTGTTCGGCAAGGACCACTTCTATCTCGAATTGCAAAACCACGGTCTGCAGGAGCAAGCCGCGGTCAACGCCGGCATTCGCCGTCTTGCCGAGGAAACGGGCCTGCCGCTGGTGTGTACCAACGACGCGCACTATTTGACCAAGGACGACGCACTCATGCAACGCGTGCTGTGTTGTATCCAGACTGCCACCACCCTGCAAGAACCGAGCAACCTCGCTTTCGAAACCGAGGAGTTTTATCTCAAATCGGGTGATGAGATGGCGGCCTTGTTTTCGGATACGCCCGAGGCGTTGCAAAACACCGTCGACATCGCGCGCCGCTGTCAGGTAGACTTCACCTTCGGTGAGATCAAACTGCCGGCGTTTGACGCGCCCGGCGGCGACAGCAACGCATATTTGGAAAAACTCTGCCGCGAGGGCATGCGCCGTCTCTACGGCGATACTCCCGACAAGAGCGTCACCGATCGCTTGGAATACGAACTCGGCGTCATTCGACGCATGGGCTATGCGGATTATTTCCTCATCGTCGCGGATTACGTCAACTACGCGAAGACCCACGACATCCCCGTCGGACCGGGGCGTGGCTCGGGCGCCGGCAGTCTGTGCGCGTACTGTATGGGCATCACCATGATCGACCCGTTGCAATACGACCTTCTGTTCGAGCGTTTCTTAAATCCCGAGCGCGTGAGCATGCCCGACTTTGACGTCGACTTCTGCACCGAAAAGCGTCAGCAGGTCATCGACTACGTCATTGGAAAATACGGCGCCGACCGCGTCGCGCAGATCATCACCTTCGGCACCATGGCGGCGCGCGCCGCCGTGCGCGACGTCGCACGCGCGATGGGACTGCCCTACGCCGTCGGCGACAAGGTCGCCAAGCTCGTGCCGCAGGCGCTCAACATGACACTCGACAAGGCGCTTGCCTCCACCCCGAAGCTCAAAGAACTCGTCGACAGTGATCCGCAGGTCAAGCAACTCGTGGATATGGCGCGCCGCGTGGAGGGCATGCCGCGCAACGCCTCCACCCACGCCGCCGGCGTGGTCATCGCGCCGCGTCCCGTGAGCGACTACGTGCCGCTGTGCACGACGCGCGATACCCTCGCCACGCAATACCCGATGCATAACCTGGAAGAACTCGGCGTGCTCAAAATGGACTTCCTCGGCCTGCGCAACCTCACGGTCATCGCAGATGCCGAGCGCATGATCCGCCGCCACACGCCCAACTTCGATATCCGTACCATTCCGCTCGACGAAAAGCGCGTATACGCGATGCTGTCTGCCGGTCAGTCCAACGGCGTGTTCCAGATGGAATCCGGCGGTCTCAAGCGCGTGCTTATGCAACTGCGCCCGACCCGTTTCGAGGATCTCATCGCGGTCATTTCGCTGTATCGCCCGGGTCCGATGGACTCCATTCCGCGCTACATTGAGAACAGCCGTCACCCCGACCGCGTGCGCTACGCCCATCCCCTGCTCGAACCGATCCTGCGCGTGACCTACGGCTGTATCGTGTATCAGGAGCAGGTCATGCAGGTGTTCCGCGCGCTCGCCGGCTATTCGTTCGGACGTGCCGACGTCGTGCGCCGCGCCATGGCGAAGAAAAAGCACAAGGTCATGGAGCAGGAACGCGAGATCTTCATCAACGGTCTGACCGACGAGCACGGAAACGTGGTCGTCGAAGGCTGCGTGCGCCGCGGTGTGCCTGCCGCGACCGCCAACGCGATCTTCGACGAAATGTCCTCCTTCGCGTCCTACGCCTTTAACAAATCCCACGCCGCCGCCTACGCGCTCGTAGCGTATCAGACCGCCTATCTCAAATGCCTGTATCCCAAGGAGTATATGGCCGCCCTGCTGACGAGCGTATTCGGCAGCAGTAAGGTGGTGACCTATATCCGTGACAGCGAGAAGATGGGCATCCGCGTGCTGCCGCCGTCGGTCAACGAAAGCGGTGCCGACTTCGCGGTGTCGGGCGACCACATCCGCTTCGGTCTGCTCGCCGTGCGCAACATCGGACGCGGCTTCATCGACGCACTGACACGCGAACGCGAGCAAAACGGACCCTACACCGATTTCTACAACTTCTGCAAACGCCTGAGCGGTCAACGGGAGTTTAACCGTCCCGGTGTCGACAGCCTCATCCGCTGCGGCGCGTTCGACGGCATGGGCCTCAACCGCCGTCAAATGCTGCAAATGACACCGCAGCTGCTCGATCAGCTGGATAACCAAAACCGCTATGCCGTCGACGGACAGGTTGGCTTCTTCGACGCCGCCGAAGCGGCAGGCGATATGCCGATCGCCGTCCCAGACGTCGCAGAATTGCCGTTCTCGGAATTGTTGCAGATGGAAAAGGACGCCACCGGACTGTATCTGTCGGGACATCCCCTCACGCCGTATAAGGAGCACTACAAAACCATGCGCACCGATCGACTGGATCGCGTGCTCACCGCGGTGGAAGAAGACACCGGCGCCTATCCCGACGGCGCAACGGTGCGCCTGCTGTGCATGGTGGGCAGCGTGCGCGTGCAAACGACCAAATCGGGCGCACGCATGGCATATCTGCAACTCGAGGACCTGTACGGCTCCATCGAAATGGTAGCGTTCCCAAAGCTGCTCGCCCAGCATGAGGCACTGTTACAGGCAGGACAAGTCCTGCTTGTGCAGGGCCGTCTGGACGTGCAGGAAGAGAAAGAGCCGAAGCTGCTCGGTGAGCGCGTCGAGGCAGTACCCGAAACGCCGCCGACGGCAGCACCCAAGCGAGGTGAAAGCGCTTACAATCCTGCAACCGCACCATCGGCGCGCGCCGGTCTGTATCTGCGCCTGCCCACCGATCACGGCGACGCATACGAGAACGCGATGCGCCTGTTGACGCAACACGGCGGCGAGTTACCCGTGTATATCCGTTTTGCGGACAGCGGGAAGTTAGTGCGCGCACCGCGCGAATTATGGGTCACGCCGAACAACGCGCTCATACGCACTCTCGAACGAGTTTTAGGCAAGGACAACGTCGCCCAACTGGATTAAATAAAAGGGGATAGATTACAGCATGGATCTTCATAATAAAACTATCTTATTCTTAGGCGACAGCATCACCGAGGGCTACGGTGTCAGCGAACCGAGCAAGCGCTATGCCGATATCGCGGCAAAGGAGCTCGGCGCGACGGCGGTCAACTACGGTGTCAGTGGCACGCGCATCGCGCGCCAGCACGCATTTAACCCCGACGAGCGCCACGACCGCGATTTTATTATGCGCGCCGAACAGATGCAGCGCGAAGCCGATCTTATCGTCGTGTTCGGCGGCACCAACGACTACGCCCACGGCGATGCGCCGTTCGGGTGCTTTGCCGACCGCACGCCGATGACCTTTTACGGCGCATTGCATACGCTGTACACCTACCTGACCGAAACCTTCGTCGGCGTGCCCGTGGTGGTCATCACACCCTTGCACCGCACGAATGAGGACAACGGACAGGTCACTCGCAGCAATGACTACCGTCCTCTTAAAGACTACGTCGACGCGATCCGCGAGGTGGCGGAGTATTACTCGTTCCCGGTGCTGGATTTCTTCGCCGCCTCGGGCATTCAACCCAACGTCGAGATCATCAAGCAGACCTACGTGCCCGACGGTCTGCACCCCAACGACGCCGGTCACGCGATCATGGCGAAGAAGCTGGTCAGTTTCTTGAAATCGCTGTGACACGGTGACACGCGAAAGGAGGTCGCCCTGTGGACAAGTTTGTGTTACACTCGAAATATCAGCCCACGGGCGACCAGCCGGAGGCGATCGCCAAACTCGTTGAGGGCATCCAACGCGGCGACCGCGAGCAGACGCTCATGGGCGTCACCGGCTCGGGTAAGACCTTCACGATGGCGAATATCATTGAGAAAGTCAACCGTCCGACCCTCGTTCTCGCTCATAACAAAACCCTTGCCGCACAACTTTGCAGTGAGTTCAGAGAATTCTTCCCCGAGAATGCGGTTGAATATTTTGTCAGTTATTACGACTACTATCAGCCCGAGGCGTATATCCCCTCGACCGACACCTATATCGAAAAAGACTCCGCCATCAACGACGAGATCGACCGTCTGCGCCACTCCGCGACCTCGGCACTGTCCGAGCGCCGCGACGTCATCATCGTGGCTAGCGTATCCTGCATCTACACCCTCGGCGACCCGATCGACTATCGCAGCATGGTCATCTCCCTGCGTACCGGCATGCAAAAGAGCCGCGACGAGCTGCTGAACAAGCTCGTTGATCTGCAATACGAGCGCAACGACATTAGTTTCACACGCAACAAATTCCGCGTGCGCGGCGACGTTGTGGAGATCTTCCCTGCCTATGAAAACGACACGGTGTTTCGCATCGAATTCTTCGGCGACGAGATCGACCGCATCTGCGAGATCAATCCGTTGACCGGTGAACTCAAAAACGTCGTCAGTCACGTCGCCATCTTCCCCGCGAGCCACTATATCGTGCCGACGGACAAGATGCAGGCGGCGATCGAGCGCATTCGACAAGAATTAGAGGAGCGCGTGGCGTATTTTCAGCGCGAAAATAAGCTCCTTGAAGCCCAGCGCATCGTCCAACGCACCGCCTACGACATTGAGATGCTGCAAGAGATCGGCTTTTGCAAGGGCATCGAGAACTATTCGCGCGTGCTCAGCGGTCGCGATCCGGGGAGCACGCCCTGCACTCTGCTCGACTATTTCCCCGACGATTTTCTGCTGTTCGTAGACGAGAGCCACGTCACCCTGCCGCAGGTGCGCGGTATGTACGGCGGCGACTACGCGCGTAAAAAGAGTCTGGTGGACTACGGTTTCCGTCTGCCGAGCGCGTACGACAACCGCCCGCTGAATTTTGATGAATTCTACGAGCATATTCATCAGGCGGTGTTCGTATCCGCCACACCCGGCGCGCTGGAAAAGGAGCGCTCGGCACAGATCGTCGAGCAGGTCATTCGCCCGACGGGTCTGCTTGATCCGCAACTATCCGTGCGCCCGACCGAGGGACAGATCGACGATCTGATGGAGGAGATCCGCCTGCGTGCCGACCGCGACGAGCGCGTGCTGGTCACGACGCTGACCAAGAAGATGGCAGAGGACCTCACCGCCTATCTCGACGAGAACGGCGTGCGCGTGCGGTATATGCACCACGACATCGACACCATCGAGCGCATGCAGATCATCCGCGATCTGCGTCTGGGCGAATTCGATGTGCTGGTCGGTATCAACCTCTTGCGCGAAGGCCTCGACATCCCCGAAGTATCGCTCGTCGCCATCCTTGATGCAGACAAAGAAGGCTTCCTGCGCAGTGAGACCTCGCTCATACAGACCATCGGTCGCGCCGCACGCAACGCCGAGGGACAAGTCATTCTCTACGCCGACAGCGTCACCCCCTCCATGGAGGTGGCGATCACCGAGACCGAGCGCCGCCGCGCCATTCAGCAAGCGTACAACGAAGCGCACGGCATCCAACCCAAAACCATCCGCAAGGACGTGCACGAGATATTGGAGATCTCCGCAGGCGGCGGTAAGACGGCACGCAACAAAAAGGGCGTGCGTCTGACCAAGGCCGAGCGTGAACAGCTCATCGCACAACTGACCAAAGAAATGCGCAACGCCTCACGCCTGCTCGAGTTCGAGCACGCGGCACTGTTGCGCGACCGCATCAAAGAACTGCAAGAAGGAAACTGAGTATGGCCGAAACAAAGCTGATCATCAAGGGTGCGCGCGCCCATAATCTCAAAAACGTCGACCTCGAGCTGCCCCGTGACAAGATGATTGTGTTCACGGGTCTGTCCGGCTCGGGCAAGTCTTCGCTTGCCTTCGACACCATCTACGCCGAAGGGCAACGGCGCTATATGGAGAGTCTGTCCTCCTACGCGCGCCAATTTCTCGGACAGATGGACAAGCCCGACGTCGACTATATCGAGGGCCTTTCCCCTGCCATCTCCATCGACCAGAAAACCACCTCAAAGAACCCTCGCTCCACCGTCGGCACGGTGACCGAAATCTTCGATTATATGCGCCTGCTGTATGCGCGCATCGGCGTGCCGCACTGCCCGATCTGCGGCCGCGAGATCCGTCAGCAGACGGTAGACCAGATCACCGACCGCATCCTTGCCCTGCCCGAAGGCACCAAGATCCAGTTGCTCGCGCCCATCGTGCGCGGACGCAAGGGGCAATACGCCAAGGAGCTTGAATCCGCGCGCAAGGCCGGTTATGCCCGCGCGCGTGTGGACGGCATCGTCTACGACCTGCTCGAGCCCATCGAGTTGGATAAAAATAAAAAGCACACCATCGAGGTCGTGGTCGACCGTCTGGTGGTGCGCGAGGATATCGTCGGGCGCCTGACCGATTCGGTGGAGACCGCCACCACGCTGTCGGGCGGTCTGCTCGTCGTCGACGTCGTCGACGGCGAAGAACTGACTTTCTCGCGCAACTACGCCTGCCCCGACCACGGCGTGAGCGTGGAAGAATTGTCACCGCGCATGTTCTCGTTCAACAACCCCTACGGCGCGTGCCCGAAGTGCACGGGTCTGGGCGTGTATATGACCATCGACCCCGAACGCGTCATCGCCGACGACGCGCTGTCGATCCGCGAGGGCGCGATTCAGGCAAGCGGCTGGAACTACCGCGACGGCAGTACCATCGCCAAAATGTACTATGACGGGCTCGCCGCGCACTACGGCTTCTCTCTCGACACGCCCGTCAAGGACCTGCCCCGCGAGGCGCTTGACGCCATACTCTACGGCACTAACGGCGAGAAGATCAAAATGACCTACACGCGCGAATACGGCAGCGGCACGCATTACACCGCTTTTGAAGGTATCGTCAACAACCTCCAGCGTCGCTACGCCGAAACCTCCAGCGAGGTCGTCCGTGAAGAACTCGAACAGTATATGAGCCAGGTCGACTGCCACGAATGTCACGGGCGCCGCTTAAAGCCCGAGTCGCTCGCCGTCACGGTGGGCGGTCGCAACATTATGGAGCTGTGCGATCTCACGATAGAGGAATTGCAAGAGTTCATCAACACCGTCGAGCTGACCGAGCGCGAGCATATGATCGGTGATCGCGTGCTCAAAGAGATCCGCGAGCGCTTGCATTTCCTCGCGAGCGTGGGACTTGGCTATCTCACCCTCGGGCGCGGCGCCGCCACCCTGTCGGGCGGCGAGGCACAGCGCATCCGTCTGGCTACCCAGATCGGCTCGTATCTCATGGGCGTGCTGTACGTGCTCGACGAGCCGAGCATCGGCTTGCACCAGCGCGATAACGACCGCTTGCTTAACACCCTGCGCCATCTGCGCGACCTCGGCAACACGCTCATCGTGGTGGAACACGACGAGGACACCATGCGCGCGGCGGATTGGATCGTGGACGTCGGCCCAGGCGCCGGTATCCACGGCGGCGAGATCGTGTATTCCGGCTCGGTGGACGGCATCGCCGATTGCGAAGCGTCGCTGACGGGACAGTATCTCTCCGGCAAGCGCCGCATCCCTCTGCCGCAAAAGCGGCGCGAAGGCAACGGCAAGTGGTTGACCGTCAGGGGAGCCAAGGAAAATAACCTCAAAAACATCGACGCGGCCTTCCCTCTCGGCGCTTTCACCTGCGTGACCGGCGTGTCGGGATCGGGCAAATCGTCGCTGGTCAATGCGATCTTATATAAACGGCTCGCCAAAGACCTCAACCGCGCCCACACGCGCGCCGGCAAGCACGACGGCATCGAGGGTCTCGAACACCTCGACAAGGTCATTGACATCGACCAGTCACCCATCGGGCGCAGTCCACGTTCCAACCCCGCAACCTACACCGGCGTGTTCAACGATATCCGTGAATTATACGCCTCCACCACCGATTCCAAGGTGCGCGGCTACAACGCCGGTCGCTTCTCGTTTAACGTCAAGGGCGGTCGGTGCGAAGCGTGTCAGGGCGACGGCATTCTCAAGATCGAGATGAACTTCCTGCCAGACATCTTCGTGCCGTGCGAGGTGTGCGGCGGCAAGCGATACAGCCGCGAAACGCTGGAGGTCAAATATAAGGGTAAGTCCATCGCAGACGTGCTGGATATGACGGTCGAGGAGGGCGTCTCCTTCTTCTCCGCCCACCCGAAGATCGCCAGAAAACTGCAAACCTTGCAGGATGTCGGTCTCGGCTATATTAAGATCGGACAACCGGCGACCACCCTGTCGGGCGGCGAAGCGCAACGCGTCAAGCTGGCAACCGAACTGGCCCGCCGCGGCACCGGACGCACGGTGTATATTCTCGACGAGCCGACCACGGGTCTGCACACCGCCGACGTGTCGCGGCTCATCGACGTGCTGCAACGCCTCGTCGACGGCGGCAACACCGTCATCGTCATCGAACACAATTTGGAAGTTATCAAGGTGTGCGATTATATCCTCGACCTCGGTCCCGAGGGCGGCGACAGGGGCGGCACGCTCGTCGTCTGCGGCACACCCGAAGAGGTTGCCGCGTGCGACGCATCCTATACGGGACAGTATCTCAAAAAGGTGCTGGAATAAGAATATTTACAATTATTTCACACCTCTATATCACGGTTTTGATAGGATAATACTAAGGTGATTTTATGTTTGGCTACGTGCGGTTACACAAGCCCACCATTACCATGGGCGAATATGAGCAATACCGCGGCGTCTACTGCACGCTGTGCAAGCGCCTCGGCAAGCGTTACGGGCTGACCGCGCGCATGACGCTCAGCTACGACATGACCTTTCTCGCCTTATTGCACATGGCGCTCGAGCAAGCTGACCCGCGCTTCTGCCCGGGTCGATGCAGCTTTAACCCGACGAAAAAGTGCCTGAAATGCCAAAACACCGTCGCTACCGATTTAGCGGCGGATCTCGGCACCCTACTCGCCTATTATAAACTCAAAGACACCCTCGCGGACGAGGGATTTTTCAAAAAACTCGGTGCGGCGATGCTCTATCCCCTCATGGCGCTCTCGCGCCGTCGGGCAGCGAAACGCCGTCCCGAAGCGGATGCGGCGATCGCCGCAATGGCGTCGGCACAAGCGCAGGTCGAAGCGGCTCGCACCGACTCGATCGACCGCGCCGCCGAGCCGTTCGCCAAGCTGCTCGCGTACATGGCGACCCTCGTCGCGCAGGACGACAAGCAACGTGTCATCCTCGAACGCTTCGGCTACTGCCTGGGGCGATGGGTGTACCTCATCGACGCGGTCGATGACCTTGCCGACGATATAAAACGCCGCCGCTACAACCCCTACGCGCTGAGCAAAAACCTGATCGACACCGACACCGATGCGGTGCGCGACTGCCGCGCATACGCCTCTATGACGCTTAACGCATGCCTGGCGGAATGTGTCGCCGCGTATAATCTGTTAGACGTTCGCCGTTTCGACGGCATCATCCGTAACATTTTGGAGCAAGGAATGCCCGCGTCGCAACGACGGGTGGTTTCCGGAGAGGACAAGAAGCATGAAACGTGATCCGTATGAGGTGTTGGGCGTTTCCCCCAACGCCACCGACGACGAGGTAAAGACCGCCTATCGCAACCTCGCGCGCAAATACCATCCCGATAACTACGCCAACAATCCGCTGTCGGATCTGGCAGAGGAAAAGATGCAGGAGATCAACGACGCCTACGACGCCATCGTGCGCATGCGCAAGGGCGGCGCACGCGGCGGCGCAACCGGCGGCTCTGCCGGCTACGGCGGCCATTCCGCACACAACGACATCCGCCAGATGATCAACCAAAACCGCATCAGCGACGCCGAGATGCTGCTCGACGGCATCCCGAGCCACGCGCGCGACGCGGAATGGTTCTTCCTCAAAGGCAGTGTGCTGTATAAAAAAGGCTGGCTCGAAGAGGCGTATACCCACTTCCAGACTGCCTGCCGCATGGATCCGTCGAACATGGAATACCGTCAGGCGCTCGGTCAAATGAACCATTTCCGTCAAACCGGCGGCTACCGTTCGGCTGATGGCCGCGGCGTGGATGCGTGTGACGTGTGCACGACCCTGTATTGCGCCGATTGCTGTTGCGAATGTATGGGCGGCGACTGCATCCGTTGTTGTTAAAAAAACATGGACCGCCGTGAGAGAATCACGGCGGTTTTTTCGAGGTGAAAGCTATGAACGCAAGATCCGGCAGTCGCATCGCCTTTTGCGGCGTCGCGGCGGCACTGTCCACGGTCATCCTGCTGATGACCGCCGTACCGATCACCGAAATCAGCCTCGCCGCGCTCGCCGGCATCGTCGGCATCCCCGTGGTCATTGAGGTCGGCAAGAAATACGGCGTGCTGGTATACGCCGCGGTCAGCGTGCTGGCACTGCTGCTCGTGCCCACGTTAGAAGGCAAGGGACTGTATATTGCCTTTTTCGGCTACTACCCCGTGCTCAAAGCCGCGCTGGAAGGTCGTCGTCTGCACCGCGCGCTCGAATGGGGCATCAAGTTTGCCGTCTTCAATGCCGCCGTCATCGCCGCCTATTGGCTGATGCTCGCGGTATTTCGACTGGAAAAAGATACCTTCGTCATCGGTGGCGTGTCTCTGCCGTGGGTGTTCCTGCCGCTCGGCAACGGGGTGTTTTGGCTGTACGACCGATGCCTGTCGGGCCTCATCGGCAAGTATCTCGCCCTATGGCAACCGCGCGTGCAACGGCTGTTTAAATTGTGATTTTGCAAGAAAAAATTTAATCTTGCATTTTTGCCTGCTTCGGAGTAGAATAACGGTATAAACCAAACGAAAGAAGGCTGTGCTATGAAAGGCAATCTCATTGCACTCATCAACGCACACGAAAAAGAGTTTTCCAAAGGGCAGCGGCGCATCGCGCAGTATATCATCGAGCACTGTGACGAGGCGGCGTTCATGACCGCACTGCGCCTCGGCGAAGAAGCGCAGGTGAGCGAGTCCACGGTGGTGCGCTTTGCCACCGAGCTTGGCTTCGAAGGCTATCCGCAGCTGCAACGCGCCGTGCAGGAGCACATCCGCAGTAAGCTGACCATCGTCGAGCGTCTGGAAGTCACACGTGCGCGCATGAACGAGCAAAATCTCCTGCAAAACGTCGCCAAAGGCGATATCGGCAACATTCGCCGCACGATGGAGGAGATGGACGAGACCGCCTTCTTCGACGCAGTGGATACCCTCGTGAACGCGCGTCAAATCTACGTTTTCGGCGCCGGCAGTTGTAAAGCGCTCGCCGGCTTCCTCACCCATTATCTGAAAATGCTGCTCGGCGGACGGGTGCAGATCATCTCCTCGTCCAGCCAGAACGAAATATTCGAAGAGATGCTGGATATCGGGCCGCAGGACGCGATCATCGGCATCAGCTTCCCTCGCTATTCCAGCAAGGCGGCGACCACTCTGCACTACGCCCAATCCAAGGGCGCCGGCGTGGTGGCGATCACCGACAGTCCTCTGTCCCCGATCGCGCCGTACGCCTCATCGCTGTTGCTCGCGCACAGCGGCACCACCTCCATCGTGGACTCGCTGGTCGCGCCGATGAGCATCGTCAATGCACTCATCGTGGCGATCTCTCTGCGCACCATGGATCAAAGCCGCGGAAAATTAGAGGAACTTGAACACTTATGGAATACCTATAAGGTGTATGAGAAAATGGACGAAACGGAGAACGCTCAATGAACGTATTAGTCATCGGCGGCGGTGCGGCCGGTTGCATGGCCGCCGGCGCGGCGGCACGGCAGGGACACACCGTCACCGTCATCGAGCGCAACCCTCGACCGGCACGCAAGGTGATGATCACCGGTAAGGGTCGGTGCAACGTCACCAACAACTGCTCCGTCGAGGAGTTTATCGCCAGCGTGCCGGAGAACGGACGCTTTCTGTACAGCGCCGTCACCGCCTTCACGCCGCAGGATATGATGGCGCTGTTGGAGGACAACGGCGTACCGCTCAAAACCGAACGCGGCAAACGCGTCTTCCCCGTATCCGACAAAGCCGTCGATATCGTCGACGCGATCGTCGGGTACGCCAAACAGGGTGGCGCGCGGTTTATTGAAGGACGCGCGGTCAAACTAAACATCGAAAACGGCGCCTGCACGGGCGTCGAATTGGAGGACGGCCGCATGCTCGCTGCCGATGCGGTCATCGTCGCGACCGGCGGCTGTTCCTATCCCGGCACCGGCTCGACCGGCGACGGCTATACCCTTGCCGCGCAGGCAGGGCACACCGTCGAGCCGCCGCGTCCCTCCCTCGTCGCGCTGGAAAGTCCCGACGCGTTCTGTCCCGATATGCAGGGCCTGTCGCTGAAAAACTGCGCCCTGACGGTCAAGGATAATCACACCAACAAGATCATCTATCAAGACCTCGGCGAGATGCTGTTCACCCATTTCGGCGTCAGCGGTCCGATGGTGCTCAGCGCAAGCGCGCACATGCGGCAAATGGCCGTCGGACGCTACACGCTGTACATCGACTGGAAGCCGGGACTCTCCCCCGAACAGCTCGACGCGCGTATATTGCGTGACTTTGCCGAGCGCAGCAACATGGACATCGGCAACGCGCTGGGCAAACTGCTGCCGCGCCTGCTCATCCCCGTCATTCTGCGCATGGCCGAGATCAACGCCGCCAAAAAATGCAACGCGATCACCAAGGAGGAACGACTGCGCCTGCGCGACCGCATCAAAGCCATGCCGGTGCGCGTGGACGGTTTCCGCCCCCTGTCGGAGGCGATCGTCACCGCCGGCGGCGTCAGCGTTAAGGAGATCAACGCGCGCACCATGCAATCGCGTCTGGTCAGCGGTCTGTCCTTTGCCGGCGAGGTGCTGGACGTCGACGCCTATACGGGCGGCTTCAATTTGCAGATCGCCTTCTCCACCGGCATGGCCGCCGGTCAACATATCTAAGGAGGATGTTTATCATGTCCTATCAAATCGCCATCGACGGTCCTGCCGGCGCAGGCAAAAGCACCATCGCTCGCGCGCTGGCAAAGGATCTCGGCCTCATCTACGTCGACACCGGTGCGCTGTATCGCGCGATCGGCTATTATATGTACCATAACGGCATCTCCATCGACGACGATGCCGCAGTGATCGTCGCGCTCGACGGTCTGCGCGTATCGCTCGCTCACGTGGAGGGCGAACAGCACGTTTTCGTTAATGACGAGGACGTCAGCAACCGCATCCGCACGCCGCAGATCTCGATGGCGGCGTCAAAGATATCCGCGATACCCGGCGTTCGCGCCTTCCTGCTCAATCTGCAACGCGACATCGCCGCCGCACACTCGGTGGTCATGGACGGACGCGATATCGGTACCGTCATTCTGCCCAATGCCGACGTGAAGATCTTCCTCACCGCCTCGCCCGAGTCGCGCGCCGAGCGTCGCTACAAAGAACTCGTCGAAAAGGGCGAGAGCGTCACCCTCGACGCCGTGCTCGCAGACATGAAAAAACGCGACTACGACGACGCCCACCGCGCCGCCGCCCCTCTGCGTAAGGCAGACGACGCCGTCGAGGTGGACACCAGCGCCCTCAATTTGGAGCAATCGATCGCGCGTATGAAAGAGGTCGTGCTCGAAAATCTGCCGAAATAACGGAGAGATCGTATGCCTGTTAAACTTGCCAAAACCGCCGGCTTTTGCTTCGGCGTGAATAAAGCCGTCAACCGCGTACGCGAACTGCTCGACGAGGGCAAATCCGTCTGTACCCTCGGCCCGATCATTCACAATCCGCAGGTGGTCGACGAACTCGCCGCGCGCGGCGTGCGCATCGTCGAGGATCCGTCCGATACCCCCGAAGGCGCCACACTGGTCATCCGTTCCCACGGTATACCGCGCGCAACCTACGAGGCTATCGAACGCCTCGGCGTTGAATGCAATGACGCGACCTGCCCGTTCGTTGCCAAGATCCATCGCATCGTCGCCGAGCATTCCGCGGCAGGCAGTGCGGTGCTCATCGCCGGCGATGCGACCCATCCGGAGGTGCTCGGCATCCGCGGTCACGGCGTGCAAACCGACGGCGAACCGCCCATTTTTGTGTTCAGCAATGCAGACGAATTAGAAAAATGTATAAAAAATCACCAATTTTTGACAACTGCACCGTGTATAATGGTAGCGCAGACCACTTTTCATGCAGAAGTGTGGGAAAAATGCGCAAAAATCGCAAAAAAACACTGTACAAATCTCCAAATCTTTGATACAATATGTAATGCGACTGCCGAGAGGCAGCGCGAAGCCATCCGACTCGCCCAAGAATGCGATCAGATGGTGGTTGTCGGAGGGAAGGAAAGCTCCAACACCGCGAAGCTGTGCGCCGTGTGTTCCGACTACTGTCCGACCCACTGGGTCGAGACGGCAGACGAGCTCAACCGCGACGGCTTCACCGTGGGCCAGACCGTCGGTCTGACCGCCGGCGCTTCCACACCGGCCGATATAATAAAGGAGGTACATTGCACTATGTCCGAAATCGTCAACAGCGAAGCCCTGGAAACCAAAATCAACAACAATGAGGAGATGAGCTCTGAAGAGTTCGCCGCCGCCGTGGATGCGACTCTGCAGAACGCCACTGATGATAAAGTCCGTGGATTGGTCGTCGCGATTGCGCCCAACGAAGTTCAGGTAGAAGTCATTGGCCGCAAGCAGACCGGTTATATCCCTGCCAGCGAGTTGTCCGGCGATCCCAACGCCGTCCCTGCCGATCTGGTGAAGATCGGTGATGAGCTCGAGTTGCTCATCATGCGCACCAACGACCAGGAAGGCACCATCCTCCTGTCCAAGAAGCGCGTCGACGCGCTCAAGGGATGGGAGACCATCGTCAACGCCGAGGCTGAAGGCACCGTTCTCGACGGCACCGTCGTCGAGGTTATCAAGGGCGGCGTTCTCGTCGTCACCAACGGCGTGCGCGTGTTCGTGCCCGCCTCGCAGGCTTCCGTCAACCGCATGGAAGACCTCAGCCCCCTGAAGGGTCAGGCTGTCCAGCTCAAGATCATCGAGGTCAACACCCATCGCCGTCACGCAGTCGGCTCGATCCGCCAGGTCGCGCAGGCGGCTCGCAAAGAGATCGAAGAGAAGTTCTGGGCGCAGGCCGAAGTCGGTCAGGAATACACCGGCGCGGTCAAATCCCTCACTTCTTACGGCGCGTTCGTCGATCTCGGCGGCGTGGACGGCATGGTCCACATCTCCGAGATGTCCTGGAGCCGCATCAAGCACCCCTCCGAGGTCATGAATGTCGGCGACGTCGTCACCGTATTTATTAAGGCTCTCGATGCCGAGAAGAAGAAAATCTCGCTTGGCTACCGTAAGGCGGAGGACAATCCGTGGGAGATCTTCAAGGCGCAGTATCCGATCGACAGCGTTGTTACCGCGAAGGTCGTGGGCATGACCGCGTTCGGCGCATTCGCCCAGATCATCCCCGGCGTGGACGGTCTGATCCACATTTCGCAGATCGCCAACCATCGCGTCGAGAAGCCGCAGGACGAGCTGCAGATCGGTCAGGAGGTCGAGGCGAAGATCACCGCCGTCGACTATGAGCGTAAGCGCATCAGCCTGTCCATCCGCGCCCTGCTCCCCGAGGAAGCTCCCGTTGTTGAGGAAGCTCCCGCTGTTGAGGAAGCTCCGGCCGAGGAAACCGCGGAATAATTCCGATCAACCGAACGACCGTATCCCACGGGATACGGTCGTTTTTTGCATATTCCTGCTTTTTGTCACGCATACTATGACAAAAGGAGGAATGATTATGTCTTGTCAACACGGCGGCGAACAGCCGATACAGATCACCACGCGCGATAAGGTGATGCGCGCCTGGGAGAACTCGATGGAACTCACCCGCGATTTTGAACTGTATTCCAAACAGATCAACGACGATGACGACACCGCGCGCGTGTTCGCGCAGTTCGCCGAGGAGGAGTGTGTACACGCTGCACGCTTTCGCGAGATCCTGCATAAATATCAAAACGAAGGATAACTTGTTAACCGCACGGACAACCGTGCGGTTTGATTTTTATCAAAAACTTTATCGCTTTACAGCGAAAAAGGCTTGACAATTATAAAGGAATTATATATAATGTAACACAAGATTTAACAAAAGAGGTGAGCCGAATGTTCGCAAAGGTCGATTTCTCGTATTTTTATTACTTTACCAGCGCGGACCGGCAGTGCACCCGTGCAGTCAACTAACGACTGTCACCAGTTGTACCGTATGGTCCGCTGTTCCGCGTACCCCGAGGGGGAAACAGGAATGCGGGCTTTTTTTATTGATTTTTCTTGTCGAAAGGAACGTTTATTATGATCAACTCCAAAATGGAACAACTCGGAAAGAAAAGCTCGGTCATTCGCGAGATCTTTGAATACGCCAAGAAGCGGCGTGCCGAGATCGGCGCCGATAAGGTGTTCGATTTCAGTATCGGCAACCCCAGCATTCCCGCACCCGAAGCGGTCAACGAGGCGATCCGCCGCCTGACCGCTGAATGCGATCCCGTCGCGCTGCACGGCTACACCTCCGCCCCGGGTGACCTCGGCGTGCGCGGCAAGATCGCCGAAAGCATCAAACGCCGTTTCGGCATGGAGGCATCCGCCGCGACCATCTACATGACCTGCGGCGCGGCGGCGTCACTGACCATCAGCCTGCACGCCATCGTAAACGACGGCGACGAGGTGGTAGTGCTCGCACCCTTCTTCCCCGAATACCGCGTGTTCGCCGAGAAGGCCGGCGCGACCCTCACGACCGTCAAATGCCGCGAAGGCGATTTCCAGATCGACTTTGCCGCACTCGAAGCGGCGATCACACCCAATACCAAAGCGATCATCGTCAACTCCCCCAACAACCCTTCCGGCGTGGTGCTCGGCGAGGATACCGTCAAAGAGTTGACCGCCCTGTTGGACAAAAAGCAGGCTCAGTTCGGCACGCAGATCTTCCTCATCGCAGACGAGCCGTATCGCGAGCTGGTCTACGATATGGAAGTGCCGTATCTGCCGCTGTATTATAAAAACACCATCGTCTGCTATTCATACAGTAAATCCCTGTCCCTCCCCGGCGAGCGCATCGGTTATATCTTCGTATCGCCGCGCATGGACAACGCCGCCGACGTGTTCGCCGCGGTCTGCGGCGCAGGTCGCGCGCTGGGATTTGTATGCGCACCGAGTCTGCTGCAATATACCATCGGTGAGTGTCTGAACGAAACCGCTAACATCGACGCCTATCGCAAAAACCGCGATCTGTTCTACGGCAAGCTCACCGACATCGGCTATACCGTCGCGCGTCCCGACGGAGCGTTCTACCTGTTTATGAAGGCACTCGAGGACGACGCCGCCGCCTTCTGTGAACGCGCAAAGAAATACGAGCTGTTACTCGTGCCGAGCGACAGCTTCGGCTTCCCCGGCTACGTGCGCCTCGCCTACTGCGTCGCCTACGATACCATTGAGCGCGCCCTGCCGGCCTTCCGTGCCCTGTATAACGATTATCAGGAAAGCAAGTGATTATTATGAATGACCTCGAAAAAGCACGACAGATCATCGACGAGACCGACCGCGACATGGCGCGCTTGTTCGCGCGGCGCATGGACGCGGCGCGGCTGGTCGCCGCCCATAAAAAGGCGCACGGTCTGCCCATCACCGACCCCGAGCGTGAAAAGGTGATTCTCGAACGCAATCAAAGCTATATTGAGGACGAGGACTACCGCAGTTATTACGCACAGTTTATGGAAAACACCATGGCGTTGTCGCGCGCGTTTCAGTCCCGACTGATGGACGGCATGCGCGTGGCGTTCAGCGGCGTAGAGGGCGCTTTCGCCGACATCGCCGCCGGACGCATCTTCCCGATGGCGACCACTGTCCCTTGCGCCGACTTTAAAGCGGCATATAACGCCGTGCTCGACGGCACCTGCGACTGCGCGGTGTTGCCGTTAGAAAACAGCTATAACGGCGACGTGGGCGCGGTGATGGATCTCGCCTTTTTCGGCCCGTTGCATATCAACGGTATGTACGATATCGCCATCGAGCAAAACCTGCTCGCGGTCAAAGGCACCACGATGGATCAGATCAAGACCGTCATCAGCCATCCGCAAGCACTCGGTCAGTGCGCGGAATACATCCGCCGACACGGCTTCGACACCATCGAGGCGGTCAACACCGCCGTCGCCGTCAAGCAGGTCGCTGAATGGGGTCGGCACGACATTGCCGCCATCGGCAGCGACGAGGCCGCCCAAAAATTCGGTCTTAAAAAGTTGGAGGCGCGCATCAACGCCAGCAACAGCAACACCACGCGCTTTGCGGTGTTCTCGCGCACGCAAAAGAGCCAAAGTCTGCAGGACAACCGTTTTATTCTGCTGTTCACAGTCAAGAACGAGGCCGGCTCGCTCGGTAGAGCGATCTCGGTCATCGGCTCTCACGGCTTCAACCTGCAAGCACTCAAAAGCCGCCCGGCACGCGACCTCATCTGGAGCTATTATTTCTACGCCGAGGGTGAGGGGAACATCGGCAGTGAGCAGGGCAAAGCCATGCTCAACGAACTGCGCACCTGTTGCGACGAGGCGCGTGTTATCGCCAGCTTTGAAAAAGAAATCCGTTTATAAGGTGGAATATATATGCGCATTCCCGTTAAGACCGCCACGGGCGGCTATGATATTTTGCTCGAACGCGGTGCTCTGCACCGCGCCGGCGAGCTGATGAACTTACACCGCCGCGTGCTGATCGTCACCGACAGCGGTGTGCCGACGCAGTACGCGCAAACGATCGCGGCACAATGCACCGCGCCGACCGTTATTACCATACCGCAAGGCGAAGCGTCCAAATGCAGTGACCGTTTCCTCGAGCTGCTCGGCGTGCTGACCGAAAACGGCTTTACTCGCACCGACTGCGTGGTCGCAGTCGGTGGCGGCGTGGTGGGCGACCTTGCCGGCTTTGCCGCGGCGTGCTTTATGCGCGGCATCGACTTCTATAACGTCCCGACCACCCTGCTCAGCCAGGTGGACTCTTCCATCGGCGGCAAGACCGCCATCGACTTTGGCGGATACAAAAACATCGTCGGTGCTTTCTGGCCGCCGCGCGCGGTGCTCATCGACCCGAACACGCTCGACACCCTGCCGCCGCGCCAGCTGGCTAACGGCATGGCGGAAGCGGTCAAAATGGCACTCACCCACGACCCTGCGTTATTTGCTATGTTCGAAAGCGGCGCGGCAACTCAAAATCTCGAAACGATCATCGAGCGAGCCTTGCTCATCAAGCGCGCGGTGGTCGAGCAGGACGAACGCGAAGGCGGTCTTCGCCGCGTACTCAACTTCGGACACACCCTCGCGCACGCCGTCGAAAGCGCCGAGGATATGGCGCACTATTATCACGGCGAATGCGTCGCCATCGGGATGCTTCCCATGTGCAGCGACGCGGTACGCGCGCGGTTGTTGCCCGTGCTGAAAGGGTTGGGTCTCCCCACCGCCGTCAGCGGTGAGCCGACGCGCATCATCGAAGCGCTCGCCCACGATAAAAAAGCCGACGGACAGGATATCTCCGTCGTGTACGTGCCCGAAATCGGCACCTTCACATTCAAAAAACTGCCGCTGAGCGAACTGGCACAGCAGATCGAAAGGGGAATACGCGAATGAAAAATACCTTTGGTTATCAAGTAACCGTTTCACTGTTTGGAGAAAGCCACGGTGCTTCGGTCGGCGCCCTTATCGACGGGCTCGCGCCCGGGTTGACGGTGGACGAAGATTTTATTCGCCATCAATTGACCCTGCGCCGCCCGATGAATCAACTGTCCACGCCCCGACAGGAGGCAGATCCGTTTGTCATCGAAAGCGGCGTGTATCACGGCAAGACCACCGGCACGCCCCTGCTCATTCGCATTGCAAACGGCGACGTCAAATCGGGCGATTACAGTCCCTTTGCCGCCACTCCTCGTCCGGGACACGCGGATTATACCGCACTTGGCAAATACAACGGCTTTGCCGATCCGCGCGGCGGCGGTCATTTCAGCGGTCGCCTCACCGCTGCCCTCGTGGCCGCGGCGGCGATCGTGATCCCCGCATTGCGTCAAAAAGGCATTACCATTGCCACGCACATTGCGCGTATCGCAGACGTGAGCGACCGCGCGTTCGACGATCTTGTACGCGACACGGCAAAGCTCAACGACGCAGTGTTCGCCGTGCTCGACGACGATGCCGCCGCCAACATGCAGGCGGCGATCCTTACCGCCGCCGAAGACGGCGACAGCGTCGGCGGCGTGCTGGAAACCGCCGTCACCGGTATACCCGTCGGCGTGGGCGAGCCGTGGTTCGACACGCTCGAAAGCGTGCTCGCGCACGCGCTGTTCTCCATTCCGGCCGTTAAGGGCGTGGAGTTCGGCGACGGCTTTGCCATGAGCGGCATGCGCGGCAGTCAGGCAAACGACTGCTTCACCAAAGACGGCGACGCGGTCGTCACCGCCACCAACCACAACGGCGGCATCAACGGCGGCATCTCCAATGGTATGCCGCTTATAATGCGGTGCGCCGTCAAACCCACCCCCACCATTCACAAAACACAACATACCCTCAACCTGCAAACAGGCGAGATGACCGACCTCGTCGCCGGCGGCCGCCACGATCCCTGCATCGTGCACCGTGCGCGCGTCGTGGCAGACAGCATGGTCGCGTTGACGCTGTGCGATATGCTCAGCATAAAATACGGAACGGATTGGTTGGCGAAATAATGGAATACGGTTGCATCGGAGAAAAGCTGTCCCACAGCTTTTCTAAAGAAATACACGCCGATCTCGCATCATACGAATACGAGATCAGGGAGATCCCGCGCGACGAGCTCGCCGCGTTTATGCATGCGCGCGCGTTTCGCGCGATCAACGTCACCATCCCCTATAAACAGGACGTCATCCCCTATCTCGACGAGATCGACCCCATCGCCGCGCGCATCGGTGCTGTCAACACCATCGTCCACCGCGATGGGAAACTGGTCGGCTATAACACCGACTTTTTCGGTATGACCGCCTTGCTGGAACGCGGCGGCATAACGCTCGCGGATAAGAAGGTGCTCGTGCTCGGCAGCGGCGGTACGTCCAAAACTGCCGAAGCGGTGGCTTCCGCCTTGGGTGCACGTGCGGTCTGCCGCGTATCCCGTACCGCGCGCGACGGCTGTATCACCTACGAACAGGCGCGCACACAGCACGCCGACGCGCAGATCATTCTCAACGCCACGCCTTGCGGCATGTTCCCGAATCCCGACGCACAGCCCGTCGACCTTACCGATTTTCCCGAGGTGGACGGCGTGGCAGACGCGATCTATAACCCCCTGCGCTCGCGGCTGGTATTGCAGGCGCAAGCACGCGGCGTCGCGGCGATCGGCGGCCTGTATATGCTCGTCGCGCAAGCGGCCGCGGCTGTCGAACATTTCCTCGGCACCGCCGTGGACAAGGATGAGATCGAACGCGTGTATCGGAAAATCCGCAACGACAAGCAAAATCTTGTACTCATCGGCATGCCCGGTTGCGGCACGACCACACTCGGCAAGCGTGTTGCCGCACGCCTCGGCATGGACTTTATCGACACCGACGAGCAGATCGTCAAGCGCACGGGAAAGCAAATCCCCGACATCTTCGCCGAACAAGGCGAGCGCGGCTTTCGTGAGATCGAAGCCGCGGTCGTACGCTCGCTCGAAAGCGTACAGCATACGGTGATCGCCACCGGCGGCGGCGCGATCCTGCGCCCCGATAATCTCACCGCCCTGCGTGCCAACGGCAAGCTGTGTTTTCTCGATCGACCGCTCGACGCGCTGGTGACGACCGACGATCGTCCGTTGTCCAGCAACGCTCAATTATTGTGCCAACGCTATGAAGAACGCTATGAGCTCTATTGCGCGGCGGCGGATTTTACCGTCAACTGCGTATCCGATATGGACGAAAACATTCGCAACATGGAAGAAGGGTTTTTACAATGAATATTGCGGTCATCAACGGACCGAATCTCAATATGCTCGGCATCCGCGAGCCGGAAATCTACGGCAACAGCGGCTACGACGCGTTATGCGAATTGGTCAAAGCACACGGCGCGGCGATCGGCGCCGCCGTCACCTGCTACCAGTCCAACCACGAGGGCGATCTGGTGGATGAAATTCAGCGTTGCTACGGCAAGGCAGACGGCATCGTCATAAACCCTGCCGCCTACACCCACACCAGCGTCGCCATTCTCGACGCCGTCAAGGCGGTGGGTATCCCCACGGTCGAGGTACATATCTCCGACGTGAGCAAGCGCGAGGATTTCCGTCATGTGAGCTTCGTGCGCGCCGCCTGCGTCAAGACCATCTGCGGTCACGGACTCGCCGGCTACACCGAAGCGATGGATTATCTTAAAACATTAATCGAGGCGAAATAAATGAACGTTACCATAACCCCCTCCACGGCGCGCGGTCGCATCACCGCACCTCCCTCCAAGAGCATGGCGCACCGTCTGCTTATTGCCGGCGCACTGTCCCCCGAGAGTGAGATCCGAAACCTCGCGTGGTCGGAGGATATCAAAGCCACTCTATCCTGCCTGCAAGCGCTCGGCGCACAGGTCAAGACGGACGGCAACACCGTGCGCATCGGCGGGCTGTCCCCTGCCGCAATACAGTCGAAGGAAACGTTGTACTGCCGTGAAAGCGGCTCAACACTGCGATTTCTCATCCCCTTGTGTCTGCTGTCCTCCGCTCCTATCACCCTGACGGGAGAGGAACGCTTGATGCAACGCCCCCTCGGCGTCTACTCCGACCTCTGTGCGCAGAACGGCCTGCGCTTTGAACAGGAAGGCAACGTGCTGACGGTCTGCGGCCCTCTTGTCGGCGGCAATTTCACCGTCCCGGGGGATATCTCCAGCCAGTTTATCACCGGACTGCTGTTTGCGCTGCCGCTTGCCGAGCAGGACAGCATTATCCGCATCGTCGGCAACACCGAAAGTCGTCCGTATATTGACCTCACCCTTAAAACGCTGACCGATTTCGGCGTGATATTGTACGGTATGGACAATTCTCTGCTTATACCCGGTCGGCAGACCTACCGCGCGCGCACCTTGACGGTGGAGGGCGATTGGTCGAACGCCGCATTTTTGGAGGCGTTCAACCTCTTTGACGGCGAGGTGACAGTGGACGGTCTTGACGAGTATTCGCCGCAAGGTGACCGCGTCTACCGCGACCTGTTCGCACAACTGGACGGCAATGATACGCGACCGATCGATCTGTCCGATTGCCCCGATCTCGCGCCCATCCTCTTTGCGGTTGCCGCCGCCAAGAACGGCGGCGAATTCGTCGGCACGGCGCGGCTGAAGATCAAAGAAAGCGACCGCGCCGTCGCGATGCAAACTCAGTTGCAAAAGTTCGGCATCGCCGTCACGGTGCAGGACGATCGCGTCATCGTGCACAAGGGCACGCTTCGCACACCGAACGCACCGCTGGACGCACACAACGATCACCGCATCGCCATGGCGTTGAGCGTTCTGTGCTCGCTCGTCGGCGGCGAGATCGTCGGCGCCGAAGCGGTTGCCAAAAGCTATCCTGCTTTCTTTGACGACATACGTAAATTAGGAATCGAGGCGCAAAAACGTGACTTTTAACAAAAATACACGCATACTGATCGTCGGTCTGGGCCTGCTCGGCGGTAGTTACGCCATGGCCCTCAAACGGCGCGGATTTACCGTGAACGCCATCACGCTCGACCAAGCCGACGTTGACTACGCAACGGATAAAGGCATCGTTGACTATGCAACGACCACCGTTGAGCCGACGCTCGTTGCCGAGGCGGATCTGGTGATATTCGCCCTGTATCCGCACACCTTCGTTGAATGGCTTGAACAGCATGGACGTCTGCTGACACGCGGCACGGTCATTACCGATGTCACCGGCGTTAAGGGTGGCATTATTCCGAAGATCGAGGCATTGCTTCCCGACGGCGTCGAGTATATCGCCGCGCACCCGATGGCCGGTCGTGAGGTCGGCGGTGTGAGAAACGCCGATGACCGCATCTTTTACGGCGCCAACTATATCGTAGTACCGACAGACCGCAACACGCCCGAAGCGATCGAACTGTGCGAGGAGCTCGGTTGGACGTTGGGATTTCGCTATGTGTCCAAGCTCTCCCCCGAACGTCACGATGAGATGATCGGCTTTTTATCCCAGCTCACGCACTGCATTGCGGTATCCTTAATGTGCGCAAAGGACGACCCCGAACTCGTGCGCTACACGGGTGACTCGTTCCGCGACCTGACCCGTATCGCACGCATCAACGACGCCATGTGGAGCGAACTGTTTTTGGAGAACCAAACCGTCCTGTTGGAAGAAATGGACCGCTTTCGCAAGTCCTTTGACCGTCTGTACGACACCATACGCGACGGCGATACTGCGGCCATGCGCCAAATGATGCGCCTGTCCACCGAACGCCGCACCCTGTTTGATAAACCCTGAAAAGAGGCAACACTATGAGCATGAATTTTAAACGCAAATTACCCATTCCGAAAGAGATCAAAGAACAATTCCCTGTCACGCCGGAACTGGCAACGGTGCGCGATGAGCGCGCCGAAGAGATACGCCGTGTGTTTCGCGGCGAATCCGATAAATTTCTGCTGATCATCGGTCCCTGCTCGGCGGAGAGCAAGGAGCCGGTGCTCGAATATATCTCGCGCTTGCGCCGCATACAAGAACAGGTCGCGGATAAGCTGCTGATCATTCCGCGCATCTATACCAACAAGCCGCGCACCACGGGCGCAGGGTACAAGGGAATGTTGCACCAGCCCGATCCCAATCACAGCCCCGATATGCTCGAGGGCATCATCGCCATCCGCGATCTGCATTTGAGCGCGTTGCACGACTACGGCTTTACCTGTGCCGACGAGATGCTGTATCCCGAAAACTATCGTTATCTATCCGATCTGCTCGCTTACGTGGCGATCGGCGCACGCTCGGTGGAAAACCAACAGCACCGTCTGGTAGCCAGCGGTCTGGAAACGCCCGTCGGTATGAAGAACCCCACGGGCGGAGACCTCTCCATCATGCTCAACGCCGTTTCCGCGGCACAGCACCGCCACACCTTCCTGTATCGTGGCTGGGAGGTCGTCAGCGACGGCAACCCCTATGCACACACCATCATGCGCGGTTATATCGACCACACGGACCGTTCGGTATCCAACTACCACTACGAAGATCTAATACAGTTACACGATTTGTATTGTCAATCGGGCCTGCTCAACCCGACTGTCATTGTGGATACCAACCACAACAACTCCGGCAAACGCTACAACGAACAGGTGCGTATCGCCAAGGACGTGGTATACAGCTGTAACCACAACCACGACGTACGGCGTCTGGTCAAGGGTCTGATGATCGAAAGCTATCTCGTCGACGGTGCCGCCACCGCCGCCGATCACCAATTCGGACAGTCGATCACCGATCCGTGCCTCGGTTGGGAAAAGACCGAAGCCCTCATTCTGCACATTGCCAACGATCTGGAATAATCTCCGGGAAGGACCTTAAATCATGCAACGCAACGAATTTACTCTCGGCTTGCGCGACAGTTTACCGGTCGGCGTCGGCTATTTTGCCGTCAGTTTCGGCTTCGGCGTGACGGCGGTGCGCACAATAAGCGCGATACAGGCAACGGTGATGTCGCTGACCAACATGACCAGCGCCGGACAGTTCGCCGGCGTCGGCGTTATCGCCGCGGCGTCATCCCTCTGGGTGATGCTGTTAACACAATTGGTCATCAACAGCCGCTATGCGCTCATGAGCCTCGCGCTTAGCCAAAAACTCGGCCGCTCGTTCGGCGTTGTTCAGCGCCTGATCGTCGCTTTTTACAACACCGACGAGATCTTCGCGCTCGCCATGCAACGTCCCGTACCACTGACAACGCGCTATATGTACGGTCTCGGGGTACTCCCCATCGTCGGTTGGGCAAGCGGCACCCTGCTCGGAGCGCTCGCCGGCGACATTCTTCCCTCCATGGTCAGCAACGCCCTCGGTGTCGCACTGTACGGCATGTTTATCGCCATCGTGGTGCCGCAGGCAGTCGCCGAAACGCCCAAGCGCGTCGCCGTTTTGCTCTCCGCGGTGCTGAGCTGTCTATTCACCTGGGTACCGTGGCTCAAAACCGTCGACAGCGGTCTTGCCATCGTCATCTGCACGGTGGTCGCGGCGGCGGTTTGTGCTCTCGCTTTCCCCATTCAAGACAAAGAGGAGGCGAGCCGATGAGTGCCTATATCTACATTGCGGTAATGGCAGGCACGACCTACCTTATCCGTATGATCCCCTTGGTCTTTTTCCGCAAGGAGATCAAAAACCGTTTTATTCGCTCCTTTCTCACCTATGTGCCGTGCGTCTGCCTGACCGCCATGACCTTCCCTGCTATTCTGTATGCCACCAACACCGTTGTCAGCGGTACTGTGGCACTGGCAGTGGCGATCGTCGCCGCGCTTTGGCGCCGCAATCTCGTGACGGTGGCGGCGTTGAGCTGTATCGCCGTCTTTGTCACTGAATGGCTCATGCAAACGCTATAATAAAAACAGGACACCCGTCGGGTGTCCTGTTTTTATTATAATGCCACTTCAATAACCTCATCCAGATAGAAGCTGTACAGCACTGCCTGCGTCACCGGTAGGCCGAAAATCGGCTCAAGCGCCCAGCGATAGAACTGCAACTGCGAGCGATACCGCTCGATAAGCTCCTGCGCGTCGCTGACGCGATCGGTCTTATAGTCGAGCAGCACGAGTCCCTCCCCCTCGCGAAAAACGCAGTCGGCGATGCCCTGCACGACCACGTTCTCATCGGGGATGCCAAGCGCTTCACCGGCGACCGTATCCGCCGGTACCGTCACCGTGAAATGAAATTCGCGACGGCAATCCAAGGACGCTTGCATACGCGCATACAAACCGCTTGCAAAGAAGCGATTGATCTTGTCGATGGGCAGTACCTCGGCCTGATGCGCCGTCAGGAAGCCGGCGGCGGTCAGCCGCCGCACCTCGGCGGCGACGTCCGTTGCCGCACGCGCGTAATCCGCGAACTGCATAAAGGTGTGCAACGCCGTACCCTTTTGCGCGGCGGTCAAGCCCTCCTTCTGCAAGAACGCCGGACGTGCCTTGGCGATATACTGTCGGCTCAAGTTCTCGTGGGATAACTGCGACGCCGCCACCTTCGCCGGAATACGACTGAGCACCGCATACGGATAGGTGTACGCCATGCGTTCGCGCAGAGTCTGCACGAGGGTCGCATCCGCCTGCGCGGCGGCCTGCTCGACCGTGACGCTCTCCTCGTCCAACGCAGACGGATCGTAGATCTTCACCGTCCACGCCGTATCCGCCGCCATCGACACGGTGGATGACGGATCCTTGCGCAGATAGGCAAACGACGGGTGTCGGAGCGCCGCGCTCAAGAACCAATCCGACGGGCTTGCCGCGTGCAGAATGCTGTCCACCGACAGCGCGCGTGCTCCCGTTAGGGTATCCTCCAAACCGCCAAGCCGCTTACGCAGATCACGCTGGGTGGAGACGATGCACAGCTTTTCCTTGGCACGAGTCATCGCCACGTACCACACGCGCAGATCCTCCGCGCGCTCGTCCTGTTGACGCGCAGACAGCACGCCGTAAAACGGCATCGTGCGTCCTTTTGTCTGCGCTTCGTTATCCTGTCGGCACAGGCCGATGCCGGCCGTGTTGTGCAACAACAGTTTCTTTTTCGTATCCTCGGTGTTGAACTGACCGCCCGTGCGCGCCAGATATACCACGGGGAATTCCAGACCCTTGGAACCGTGCACGGTCATCAGCCGCACGCTGTTGCCGCCGATCGAGTTGCCGGCGGCAAGGTCCTTGCCCTGCTCCTCAAGGCGATCAATATGTCGCACGAACGCCGACAGCCCGCGGAATCCGTCCTGTTCAAAGCCGCGCGCAACACGATCCAGCTCGTGCAAATTTGCTACTCTCTGCCGACCGCCGTCGCGCGCCGCATACACCTCACACAGCGCAGTGTCGCGATACAGGCGTTCGATCAACCGATCCGCCGGCATCGACACCGCCAGCGTGCGGTAACGACGCAGATCGCCCATCAAACGCCGACACAGCGCCGTCAGATTTCCCTCCGTCTGACGCTTGCCGACGGCGACCTGTTCAACAACCGTGTACAGCGGTTCCTTTTGCTTTTCTCCGCGTGTGAGCAGGCGCAGACGCGCGCAATCATCGGGAGTAAAGCCGTAAAGCGGCGACAGCATCAGCGCAGTCAGTTCGATCTCGCGCAGAGGGTTGTCGATCACGCGCAACAACGCGAGCGCCGTACGGATCTCGGGGGTAGTCAGCAACGAACCGCTGCCCTCTGCGCCGGCAGGAATACCCAGACGGGCAAGTTCTTTAATATACACCGGCAAGGGGCGGCGCGCACGAAGCAGAATACAAATATCGCCGTATTCCAACGGGCGCGTGCCCTCGCCCGATTTGACGGTCATGGTCGCCATCTGTTCGCGGATGTTGTGCGCGATCGCGCGCGCCTCCGCGACCTCATTGCTCGGGCATTCCCCGGCGGCGATCGCTTTATCCAAGAGTATCCACTCGGTCTCGACGCCGTCAGCGGCATCGTATTCAGCCGAACAGACCAACGCCTCGCGCGCGTCGTAGTCCACGCCGCCGAGACTGCGTTGCATCAGCTGACGGAACAGGAAATTGACCGTATCCGTTACCGTCTCACGACTGCGGAAATTGTTTTCCAACGTGATGGTGGCAGGGTACTCGGACGCGTTTTCATCATAGGCGTTATACTTGTCGCGGCGATTGGTGAAGATCTCCGGCCTCGCCTGACGGAAACCGTAGATGCTCTGCTTGACGTCGCCCACCATAAAGAGATTGTTCCTCTCGCGCGACAGTGCCAAGAACAATTCGTCCTGCACGGCGTTGGTGTCCTGATATTCGTCCACCATGATCTCTTCGTACTGCTGTGACAGCTCTGCCGCAAGCGGCGTGCGCTCGCCCGTTTCGGCATCAAGCAACAGCCGCAGGCTCATGTGTTCAAGATCGTTATAATCCACCAGCTTTTTTTGGCGTTTCAACTGCGCATACCGCTCGGTATAGCGCGAAACCAGATCGCTGAGCGCTTCCACGAGCGGTGCGAGCGCCGCGAGGTCCTCGCGGATCTCGTCGGGCGAGAAAAACAGTTCGACCTGCGCTCGAAAACGCTTCTTCATCTTGTTGCGGATATCCTGGGCTTGATCCTTCGCTTCCTTGGAGGCGGCGCTATCCGCCTTGACCGGCGGCAAATTATCAAACGTCCACGCCTGCAACGCCGCATAACGACGCGCGTAGTCACCCTCGCTCGTCTGCGCGCGCAACGCGTCCAACTGCGCACATTCGACCGTCAGATGATCGACGTAGGGTTGCAGATCCGCATACGGCGCGACGATATCCCGCGCGCGAGTCAGCTGCGCATAGCAGCCTTGGAGCGTAATATCCAACTCATTTAACAACGGCCGCATCCAATCAGCCTTTTCCAAAGGCGCTACCGCGGTGTAGGCATCCTTCTGCCGCTCGAGCCACTGCTCGGGGAACGGTTGCGCCTGCATAAAGGTGTACGCCTGCAACACCGCACTGCGCAGACCGCTGTCGTTGCGCGTGCCGCCAAGCTGCGTCGCGAGCGCAAGGAACTCGGGCGCGCGGTTGGTGTAGCTTTCCTCGAGCACCTCGTCAAGTGCCTGTGCAGACAGCACCGCCGCTTCGGAATCGTCTGCGACCTTAAAACGCGGCGGCAGACCGGCGTGGCTCGCCTGACGACGCAATAACTGTGCACAAAAGCCGTGCACCGTCGTGATCGACGCCTGCGGCAGTAACAGCTGCTGACGCTGATAAAGTTCGTTTTCGGGGTCCTGCGCCATCTTCTCGGACAGAGCCGTCGACAGGCGCTGACGCATCTCCGCCGCCGCGGCGCGCGTGAAGGTCACGACCAACAGGCGATCGACGCCGATGGGGTTTTTCTCGTCGGTGATAAGACGGATGATGCGCTCCACGAGCACCGCCGTCTTACCCGAGCCGGCGGCGGCAGACACCAACACCGAGCCGCCGCGCGCCTCAATGCTTTGCCGTTGAGGTTTGGTCCACACTCTCTTACTCACCGTCGCTCACCTCCTCGTCGGCGGCGTTTTGCAGATCCTCTAACGCCTGCTGTATGCTGTAATCGGACAACAGCCTCACCGCGTCGTCCTCATCGCGACCGCAAACGGCGCGATAGTCACAATAGGTGCAGTGCAGGCGGTCGCCGTCGACAATCGGCAGGGCGGCGATGTCGCCGTCGAGCAGAGAGTTCGCCATGTTCGCGAGCAACTGCTCGACCACACCGCGCAGCAATATAAACTGCTCCGCAGACAGCACGGAACCGCTCGCCTTGCCGTCCTTGCCGATCTTCGCCGGAATAAACACTTTGTTCCCGTCTCGCTCCATCGCCTGCACCACCGATGCATCGTCCAGCACCACACCGTCCATGCGCATACTGCTCAAACGCGCCGTCTGTATCTTTTCGTCGGATTCGCCGCGGTCCACCAGCAGATCGGACAGCGGATGATACAGCACGCCGGCAGGCAATAATTCGCCCGTGCCCGACTTGATACGCTCCGGATGCTCGCAGATGGTATAGAGATACAACAGCATCTGCATATTCAGACCCGCACCGAGCGAGTCAAGGTTAAATTTCTTACTATTGGTCTTATAGTCCACGACGCGCACGAATGCCTTGCCGTCAAAGCGCACGAACAGATCCAATCGGTCCACCTTGCCTCTCAGGCGCACGCGACCGCGCGAGAAAGACACACACAGGGACGGGATCTCCTCGTCGGACGTCTCTCCCTCGTCGCCGGGACAGATCCCCAGCTCAAATCGAACGGGGACGAATGCGCTCTGGCGCAGTTCCATCACGGTGTGCCACAGCATATTGCAGGCAGAACGCTCGGCGAGCTGTAACTGATACAGGAAACGGCCCGATTTGTTCTGTGTGCCGCCCATTTCTTCTTCGGCGTAGGTCATCACGGCGTTGTGAACGTCTTCGGCGATGGTCGCGAGCAACTGCGCTTGCAATTCGTTCTCCGCCTGCGCCTGCCGGTCGCTCGTCATGCCCTCACGCGCGGCGTCCTGCGCTTTGACGCGGTCGAGCAGACCGTCTTTTTTAACGTACAGAGGCAACAGCGTCTCCATTACGTAGTGGACGATCACGCCGAACGAGGCGGCGTCCACCTGCGCAACGCGGCGCGGCTGCAAATACAAGCCATAGCGGCAGAAATACTGGAAGCGGCACTCGTGGAACTTATCCGCTTGGCTGGCAGACAGGCGCATGTCGGTGCCGAACAGCGCCTGCGCGACCTGCGCGTCTTCCAAACGGAACGCCGCGCGACCCGCACCGCGACCGACCGCCGCCAACCGACCGCTGACCGTTGCCTCGCCTGCCAGCGCTTCGCGCAGACTCTCGGTGACAGGCGTCGAACGCGTATAGTTCTGCGCCAGACGCGCAAACATCGCTTCGGCGGATTCCAGATCGTCGCCGTTCGCCGCCACCGCCGTGCCGCGGCAGTGTTGCGGCAGGATGGTGCGTACCATCGCCACCAGCGGCGACGGTACGGCTTCGCCCTCGGTATGATAGGTGACGAACAACCGATCGCTCGGTGCCGCCACCGCCATATAGGCAAAATAGCGTTCCTCAATGCACCGTACGAGCAGATCGTCGGTCAATTCCAGACCGTGCTGTGCCAATGTTTCGCGCTCCTCCTCGGTAAAGAGGGTGGTGTTCTCGGGATACGCCGGGAACACTCCCTCGTTGGCACCGAGCACGAACACCGCGCGCGGCTTATGATAGCGAATGCGGTCGGCACTGCCCACCGTCACCGCGTCCAGACCTTGCGGAATCTGCCCGACGTCGATCATCTGCGCGAGCATGGAGAACAGCTCCTCTAACCGCGCCGCCGCCATTCGCTGATTGCCCAGCGCCGCCTCGAAGCGATCGAGCAGGGCGATAACCTCGTCCCACAGCCGCGCCGCCCGACGAGCGATGATCGGCTCGCCGAGGGATTCCAGCGTATCCACCTGTTGTGCGATGCGCTGTGCCATGTCAACGTCGTCGGTCAGATAGCGATACACCGCGAGGGCAAACTGATACCCATTCGCACCACTGCGCAACGCCTCGCGCAGGCGCATCAACGGCTCGACGATTGCCTGCCGCCACGCATTGAGTTGCGCCAGCTCACGCGCGGTACTCGCCGTCACGGGCACGCCGAGGCCGCCGGGGTTCTCGGTCCATTCCTGTTGCCACGCCGCGCCGTCAATACGCCACATATACACGTAGTTCTCCAGCCGCGCCACCTCGATCGGCGACAGACGGCCAAGATCGGTTTTGAGCAGGCGCAGGATCTCCTGCGTCTGCAAGCCGCCCACGGCGATGCGCAGCGCCGCGCGGATATACACGATCAGCGGCTCGTCGAGCAGATCGCGGCGCGCGTCCATGGAGTACGGCACACCCTCTTGATCGAGCGCGTCCTCCAACAGACCGCTGTATGCCGACAGATCGCGCGCAACGATGGTGATGTCGCGGCAACGGTAATTCTCCTCACGCAGCAAGCGGCGGATGCGCCGCGCGACGTAATCGCATTCCTCATACACGTCGCGGCAGGGCGTGACGGTGACGCTGTCTGCCCTTCCCTCATACACCGTCGGGGACGGCGCGTAAAACCCTGCCTCCAGCGCACGTAACGCGCCGTCGGTATGGCGATGATCCTCTTGCAACAACTGCATATCCCACGAAAGTCCGTGCCGCTGCGCTATCTCGCGCAGGTGTTCGACGGTCTTGGTCACCGGCTCAAACAGCGTCTGCTCACGGCTGTGGTCAAGCGCCGTTGACCAGCGCTTGCCGGGGGTATCGGTGCCCAAGGTCACCACCAGCTCGTCAACGCGGGTGAGAAGCTGTTCCAAAATTGCCAATTCCTGCGCAGTAAAGCCCTTGAAGCCATCCACCAGCACCGCCGCTCCCTGCGGCATCGCGCTTTGCGGCAACAGGGCGACGAGCCGTGTGAGCTTGTCTGCGTCGTCAAGCGCGGTATTTTCGGCAAGGCCGGTATAGGCGGTGAATATCCGATGGAAATCCTTCGCCTTTTCCTGTAAACTGTGACCGGCGAGCGTGCCGTCCTGCTCCATCTCCTGCCACACGCGCTCGAGTTCATCGATCGGCACGGCACACTGACGAAATTCGCGCCACAGAATCAGCAGCTCCTCCACATAGGCGCAATCGGTCACCTGGCGCGGATCCGCGCCCATAAGCGGCTCGCCGGCGTCCTGTGCCAACAGAGACACCTGTTCGAGCGCGCGGCTCATCAACAGTGCACGCATGCCGTCATCAAGCTGCTCACCGGCCATGCCGCCGAGCTCGCGGAACACCTTGTCTGCCAAACGGGTGAAGCTGATGAGCTGTACGCGCGACGCCGCCTGCGTGCCGAGACGCATTTGCAGATCACGCTCATTTTCAAAAGAATATTGCTCCGGCACGAGCAAAAAGACCTTCTCATGTCCCTGCGCCACCAACGCTTCCAGACGGTCGAACACCGCCTGCGTTTTGCCGCTGCCGGAACGGCCGAGCAACAATCGCCGCATGCCAAATCACCCTTTCTTACAGACTATAAGAAAAGTATACAACATTATACGAGAAAATCCAAGTGTTTTGGCGAAAATCCGCGGCGGATTTTGAGTTGACAAAACGCGCGTTTTGCGGTACACTGTCAAACGAGTGAGCTGAGCAGCCGCGTGCGCACGCGCACGAGGAAAGTCCGAGCTCCACAGGGCAGGATAACGGCTAACGGCCGCCGGGGGTGACCCCAGGGAAAGTGCAACAGAGATATACCGCCGCTTTATGCGGTAAGGGTGGAAAGGCGAGGTAAGAGCTCACCGGCACGCTGGAGACAGCGCGGCCCTGCAAACCCTATCCGGAGCAACGCCGATAAAAGCGATACATTGGCCCGATGTGCTTTGACGGGCGGCTTGAGCCATGCGGCAACGCACGGCCTAGATAGATGGTTGCTCACGACAGAACTCGGCTTACAGGCTCACTCAACCGATACGGAAACACCCCGGTCGTACGCCGAGGTGTTTCCTTTATATAATAAGTATAAAAGATAATTCTTTACAAAGCGCGACTCTTTGTGGTATACTAACTTTGATTATGCACGGCATCGTATCAAATTCCGCCTTTGCGGAAGTAAGGAAGTGTGTAGAATGGAAGAAAAGGGTATGTTCCGCTCCGCCCTCGGTGGCTTCAATAAGGCGGATGTCCTCAACTACATAGACGCGCTCACGGCCGCCTGGAACGAGGAGCGCGTAGCGCTCGAACAACAGGCAAAAGCCGACCGCGAGGCGGCCGAAACGGCCACCGCGCGCGCCGCTGAACTCGAGGCCGCCCACGAGGCGATGACCGCCGAACTCGACGAGATCCGTCCGTTTGCCGAACAGGCGAAAGAGGCGACCGAGCAGCTCGCGCAGATGCGCACCGAGCTCGACGAGGCGCTCGCGCAAAACGCCCAATTTACACAACAGCTTGCTCAAAGTGAAGAAAAGATCCAATCTGCGCGCGCCGAAATGATGGCGGCAGAAGAACGCCTGTGTACGCGCGAAGCGGAGCTTACCCGTCGCAACGAGCGGCTCGCCGCTCTTGAGGCGACCGTTGCGCGCTACGAGGCGGTGCTCGGCCGCAGCGACAGCATGAAAGAACACGTCGACGGCATCGTGCGTCCCTTCACCGAAAAGGCAAACCGTCACGCCGAGGACGCTCTCGACAACGCCTATGCGCTGGTCGCAAACCTCCTCGCACAGCTCGGCGAGATGCAGGGAAGCATCGAGGAACAAAAAAGTGCTCTGCGCCAAGCTAAAGCCGATAACGATGCCAAGCTCTCCGCCACGCTCGGCAGTTGGTTCTCCAAGATCAAGGACCTTGCCGGCGGCTCGGGCCACTTTTTTCCGTAAGCCGCCTGCCCGTACGGCGGTAGCGCCCAAGCGGGAGACAAAGGGCGGCGGTAATTCCCCCTATATACGCCCTCGCACCCCTGTTGCCAAGCGACGCGGTCTGCTCGAACGACTCGGGGATTGGTTGGGACAGTGAATTTTGAAACAATGCAAAGCATAGCTTTGCATAAACGGCTTTGCCGTAAATATATTTATTAGGAGTGTATGATCCCATGGCAGAATTGAAGTATGAAATCGTAAAAGAATGCGGCGTGTTGTCCCAGTCTCCCTCCGGTTGGACGAAGGAACTCAACCTGGTCAGCTGGAACGATCGCGAGCCGAAGTATGATATCCGTGATTGGGCTCCCGACCACGCAAAAATGGGCAAGGGTGTCACCATCTCGGCAGACGAAGTGATCCTGCTTCGGGATCTCCTCAACGAGATCGACCTGTAATCACCATAATAGGAGGTAACGCCTATGTTCCTCGTTGAGATCCTCAAAGCCATCGTGCAAGGCATCGTGCAAGGCATCACCGAATGGTTGCCGGTCAGCAGCACGGGGCATATCCTGTTGCTCGACGCTGTGTGGAAGATGGACGCCTCCCAGGCGTTCTTCGACGTGTTCAAGGTCATCATCCAGCTCGGCTCGATCCTGGCGGTGGTGGTGCTGTATTTCCACAAGCTCAACCCTTTCTCACCGAAGAAATCCGCCGAAGAGAAAAAAGGCACCTGGATTCTGTGGAGCAAGGTGCTCATCGCCAGCATTCCGGCGGCGATCGCCGGCCTCGCGCTGGACGATCTCATAGACGGCGTGCTGTCCACCCCCGTGGTCATCGCCGCCGCACTGATCGTCTACGGCGTTGCGTTCATCTGGATGGAAAGCCGCAAAAACAAGCGCGAAGCGGTGTCGGATCTCAAGGACATCAGCTACAAGCGCGCGTTCGGCATCGGCGCATTCCAAATGCTCGCGCTCATCCCCGGCACCTCGCGCTCCGGCTCGACTATCCTCGGCGCCTCGTTGCTCGGCACCTCGCGTGCCATCGCGGCGGAATTCTCCTTCTTCATGGCGATCCCCGTGATGCTCGGCGCCAGTGCGCTGAAAGTGGTCAAATACTTCCTGCTGGACGATTTCTGCGCGAATTGCGGCTTGATCCTCGAAAGCGAAGAAGTGACAAACGGTCTGTGCGTGCACTGCTCTACTGCGGTGACTCACCCGACCTTCACCTCGCAGGAATGGATCCTGCTTGCCGTCGCGACGGTGGTTTCCTTCGTCGTATCGGTGCTGGTCATCCGATTGCTCATGGCGTTCATCAAAAAGCACGACTTCAAGCCCTTCGGCTGGTACCGCATTGCCCTCGGCATCGTGGTGCTGTTGGTGCTCGTCTTCGCGCCGCAACTGTTTCAGTAAACGAAAAAGCCTCTGCCCGATGGGCAGAGGCTTTTTTATTACGTTTAATTCGCACCGGTCGTCGTGGTAGTGCCGTCGGAAGCCGCCGTCATCGAGCCATCCGCCGCCGTGGTGGACGAGCCCGTCGGCAAAGTCGTGGTGGACGTGTTCAACGCACCGCTATCCGACGCGTTGATCTGCGACAGTGCCGCCTTGATCTGTGGATCGGTCTTGTCGTCGAGCAGAGGAGCGACCGCCTGTTGTTCAGCGGTCAGACTGACCTCCTTGGTCGGAACGATGCCCTTACCCTCAAACGAACCGCCTTTGAGCAACGAATACTCTCCGACGGTCAACTTCATGGCGGAGTTATCCAACTCAATCTTAATATATTCCTGATACTTCGCCTTGCCGGCGGTGGTTTCACCGATCACGGTAGCAAGACTCGCCTCCTGCATCGCACCGGCAATAAACTCCGCCTCACCGGCAGTGGCGGCATTGACTAACACCACGGTTGCAGCACCGAGTTGTTGGTTGACGTTGGAGCTTAAGTTCGTGACGTTTCCTTTTTTATCCGTCGCCGAGCCGTATACACCCAACGGCATAAGCAGCGATATCGACTCCTGCATCGAAGAACGCAAGCCGCCCTCGTTATCACGCAGGTCGAGGATAAGCCCGTTGACGCCTGCCTGGGTCAGTTCCGCGATGGACTGCTCCAACTGCTTGGGCGTGTTCTCGTAAAACGCGGTGATGCGAATGTAACCAACCGAGCCGAGGAGCTTGTGTTGCACGCTACGCACGACGTAGCGATACGGGGACAGTTCAAACGCCAGCGCCGTTTCACCGCGGCGCACGCTGAGCAGCACCTTCTGCGCGCTGTCGATGCTCTGTTGCAGGTCGCTCGCCTTGCGCTCGCCAACCTCCGTGCCGTCGACAGCAGTCAGCACGTCGCCGACCTGCACGCCTGCCTTGGCTGCCGCTGAATCAGCCGCTACTGCATAGATGACCAGTCTGTTGTCCGTGTCACGGATCAGACTGATGCCGACGTTGTTCGCATAGCCGGACAAGCGCTCCTGCTCGCTGATATAGGCGTTGGGCGAGAAATATTCCGCATATGCGTCGCCGCTGCCCTTGACGAAGCCCGCAATGACGTTTTGACGCAGAGTTTCCTCGTTGAGTGTGGCATAATGCTCGCGCAACGCCTGATCCACCTCGTCGATATAGGTGTACATCGCCTTGCGCTGGGATACCCACTGCACCTGACGGTTGAAGTAGCGCATCGCCAGCATCATCGTCACCGAAACGGCCAGCGCGGCCGTCAGCAGGATCAATGTCAAAGCCGTGCTTAACGTTATCTTCTTTTTCATACGCTATCACTCATTTTCAATTAGTTTACGTTCGGGCTGACGTAGGTGCCGAGCGGATCGACCGACTTTGCATCCAGACGCACCTCAAAATGCAGGTGCGGTCCCGTCACGTTGCCGGTGGATCCGGCTTGCGCAATCACGGTCTTGCCGCCGACCACCTTTTGTCCGACACGCGCGTACATCTTTGAGCAGTGCGCGTACAGCGTGGTAACACTGCGTCCACGGCTGTCCTTGCCGTGGTCAATGATGCAGTAGTAACCGTAACCGCCACCCCAGACGCTCGTATAGTTCGCGTAGATGACCGTGCCGTCTGCGGCGGCAACAATGTTCTGACCATAAATCGGGATCGGGCCGTTCGCGATGTCGATGCCGCGGTGCATGGTGCCCCAACGCACGCCAAAGGTGGAGGAGATCGCACGCACCGTCGGCACCGGCCAATACATCATGGAGTTGTTGTATTGACCCGTGGAGGTGGTGTTCTGAATGAGCTTGGTAATCTCTTTTTCGGTCTCTTCCATTTCCCTCTGCTTGGCCGCTAACTGGCTGTTGTAGCCGGAAACGGTGCTTTGCAGTTTCTTGACCTCGGCCTGTGCCGCCGCATACAGCGTGTCGAGCTGTTTCTTCTTCGCGTTGGAAGAGGCGCGCACGGTTTCAAGCTGCTGCTTTTGCTCCTCAAGATCGACCTTTTTGTTTTCCAGATCCGCTTGCTGCGTGGCGATGGACGCAACCTGCGCCTCATATGCCTCGATGGCGGCCTGGTCGTTATCCGCGATGAGTTGCATCGCCTTGGCTTTGATGAGATAATCTTTATAGTTGTCGACGCTGAAAAGCAACTGCAAGGTCGTCATATTGCCGGTCTTGGCGATGGCACGTAGGCGAGTACCGAGGTTTTCACGCGTCTGCGCGATCGCAGCTTCCTTATCCGCGATCTCTTTCTCTGCCGCCGTGATCTGCGATTCGACCGCCGTGATCTGTGCGTTCATATTCTGCACCTGCGTATCCAGCAGATCGATCTGTTGCTGCACATTAGCGATCTGAGAGTCGATGAGATTTTTGCGCTGTTGGCTGGCGGAGAGGTCGTTTTTGGCAGAAGCAAGCTGCTGTTTGATCTGCGTTTCCTGCCTCTCCAACAATTCGAGCTTCTGTTCGAGTTCCGACTTCGTCGCCGCGGTGGCAGACCACACGGCGTTGCCGGTGACCAACATCACCAAAGCGAGTAACACCGCTGCGATACGCAAGGAAAAGAGTGGCTTCTTCATATACGTAAGCTCCCTTCCTGTTTAAGATAGCGGCTCATGGATATGGCACTACCGCCCACACCCACCAGAATACCGCCGCCGAGGAAGCCGAAAAGCAACGGCAACCACAGTTCACCGAAAGGCACCAGCGACCACAGCACACCGGTGGAGAAGTTGTATACCAACTGGCTGTACAGCAGATACAGCAGGTTGTAGCCGAGCAATCCGGCAACGACGCCGAGTATCACGCCCTCCACAACGAAGGGGAACCGCACGAAACCGTCGGTCGCGCCAACGGATTTCATAATGTAGATCTCCAAACGGCGGCTGTACACCGTAAGCTTAATGGTATTGGAAATAATGAACAAGGACACGATGAGCAGTGCGACGATGATCACGCCGCCGACGCCCAACACGACGCCGCGCACACGCGTGAGCGTCTGCGCTATACCGCCGTCGTAGGTCACGTCCTCCGCGCCCGGCATCGCTTTGATCGATTCCAAGGACGCGTCGAATTTTTCAAGATCCTTAAAGGATACGATATAGGTGTCTTGCAAGGGATTGTTTTCTTTCAGGCTTTCGAAGGCGGTTTTGTCCATCTCATCCTCAAAGCGTGCAAGCATGTCCTCTTTGGACACGAATTCCACATCCGCGACATTATCCATCGCGCGCAGATCCTCGCCAAACCGCTCCGCCGCCTCGTCGGTCAACGAGGTATCCAAATACACCGCCACAACGTTTTGCTTATATGCGGTCCGGAACAGGTGATCGATGTTGACAAAGCACAGATAGGCAAAGCCGGTGAGCAATAAGCAGCAGACGAGCACGCTGATGCTCGCCAGCGCCATAAAACGGTTTTGCCACGTGTTGCGGAAGCCCTCTTT
>JAFQFY010000032.1 GCA_017398485.1 Clostridia bacterium | reverse complement strand
TGCCGTCGCCGGTCATCGCCACGATATCGCCGCGCTTTTTCCACGCCTTGACGATGCGGATCTTATCCGCCGGCGTCACGCGCGCAAACACACGATAGCGCGTGATATTGGCGTCTAATTCTTCGTCGGAGAGAGCCTCCAGCTCGGTGCCGCTGACGGCGAGCTCGCCGTCGTGCAGGATGCCCAGCTCGCGCGCGATAGCGGCGGCGGTGACGACGTTATCGCCGGTGATCATGACAGTGCGGATGCCGGCGGTGTCACAGTTGCGGATGGCGTCCTTGACCTCGTCACGCGGCGGGTCGATCATACCGACCAGGCCGGCGAAGGTCAGATCACATTCCAGTGCCTCGGCGGAGTAGTCAAGCGGTGCGGTATCCAGGACCTTGAACGCTACCGCCAGTACGCGCAGGGCGTCCTGCGCCATGGTGACGTTTGCCTGCGCGGCTTCCTCGAGGTTGCCGCGCGTACAGCGGGACAGCACCGCCTCGGGTGCACCCTTGACCACCACGATGACCTGCCCGTCGGCTTGATGCACGGTAGTCATGCGCTTGCGGTCGGAGTCAAACGGTACTTCGCCGATGAGAGGCATATCCATAAGCAATTCCGCCTTGTCCGTGCCGACGCGGCGCAGATACGAGAGGATCGCGAGTTCCGTCGGGTCGCCGACGGGCAATTCCTTGCCGTCCTCCACCGTGATGGTCGCGTCGGTGCACAGCGCGGCGAGGCGCAACAATTGTGCCAGCCCGTTTTGCGGCGCTTCGCCGTCGAGCACGATCGCCTTGCCGCCGACGTAGGCGCGGCGCAGGGTCATGCGGTTTTGCGTGAGGGTGCCGGTCTTATCCGAGCAGATGACCGAGGCACTGCCGAGCGTTTCTACCGCGGGCAGACGGCGGATGATCGCGTTTTGCTTGACCAAGCGTTGCACGCCGAGGGCGAGCACGATGGTGACGATGGCAGGCAGACCCTCGGGGATGGCGGCGACCGCCAGCGACACCGAGGTCATGAACATTTCCATCAGGTCCATTTTGAACAACAGACCGATAATGAAGATGATAACGCAGATACCCAGTGCGACGAAACCGAGGATCTTGCTCAGCTGAGCCATCTTCTGTTGCAGGGGGGTGGAGTTGTCCTTTTCCTCTTCGAGCATGGAGGCAATATGCCCCATCTCGGAGCGCATACCGGTCGCGACGACGGCGGCGACCGCCTTGCCGTTGGTGATGCCGCAACCGGCGTACAGCATGTTGGTGCGTTCGGCGAGCGGTGTGATGTCCTCAAACACGCTGTCGGCATCCTTCTGCACCGGCAGGGATTCGCCGGTGAGGGAGGACTCGTTGCATTGCAGAGAATACGCCTCGATCAGGCGGCAGTCTGCCGGCACGAGGTCGCCTGCTTCCAACTCGACGATATCACCCGGCACGAGCGTATACGACGGCACGGTGATGACGCGCCCCTCGCGGCGCACGCGCGCGTTGGGTGCCGACATGTTTTTGAGCGCCTGCAAGGCGGCCTCCGCCTTGTTTTCCTGCGCGACGCCGAGCACCGCGTTGAGAATGACGATCGCCACGATGACTACCGGCTCGACCCAGTCGAACGGCGTGCCGTTGATGAGATGTTCATACAGGCTCAACGCGAGCGAGATGGCGGCGGCGATGAGCAGTATGATGACCATCGCGTCCTTCATCTGATGCAAAAAGCGTTGCCAAGTGGTCATCGGCGCTTTTTCGTTTAAGCGGTTTTCTCCGTATTCCTCCAACCGCTGTGCCGCCAGGGCGTCGGATAACCCCTGCGCACGATCGGTTTGTAATTCTTGAAGCATATCGTTGGTCGAGTGACTGTGCCAGATCATAGGCGTGCCTCCGTTAATTCTAAATATACATCGTATAGTATACCATATTTGTTTCCAAAAACCAAGAATTATACGAAAAAATTCTCCATATTTTGTAAACTTTCTTTAAACGCATTGAAAAGGCGGTAAAACTGTGGTATAGTAAGGTAAAAGATTAGGAGCGGAGAATGTGTATGCGACCCATCAGTGAAGAGCAGAAACAATTGGAGCAGGATCGCGCCATCGAGGCATTCCATGCGATCGAACGCCGCCGTTATAAGACGGGACGGCTGTTGCTTGTGCTGTGTGCCGTCACGCATATCGTCGGCGCACTGGTGAACTTTTTCATCTTCTACAACGTGCTGTTTTTGATCGCGGAGGTGCTGTTTTCGATCCTATTGCTGTGCGGCGTGGCGTGGTCTCGCTACGTGATCGCGAGCGTGGGCGTCGTCGACGTGACGGTGCTGCTGTTCGTGGTGTGCAGCGGCTATTTGGATATCACCGATCCGCGCTATGCGGCGCTGTCGGTCGGCTTTGTCGTCGTCTACGTGCTGTACGAGGTCGTGACGATCGCTCTGCTGTATACCAGCAAGGCGATGAGCTTCTATTTGTACGAGAGAAAGCACTGAATAATATACGATACGGGGAGAGTTCGTTCGATGGATACTTTTTTTGAACAGATCGTGAAAAAGAAAAAGACCCTCGCGGAGTGGGGCATCATGCTCGGCACGGTACTCGTGGCGGCGGCGTTGGTGTTCGGCATTTTGCAGGTAAAGCCGCTGATGATGATCCCGATTCTGCCGACGTTGCTCATGGTGGGCATCGGCTACGGCGGCTGGTGGCTCATCACCGCGCAGAACGTCGAGTTTGAATATTGCGTGACCAACGGCGACATCGACATCGACGTTATCATCGCCAAACGCAAGCGTAAGCGCATTGTGTCGGTCGGCGGCCGTAAGATCAAGAGCCTGACGCCGTACAACGCCGCCGCGGTGAATGAAAAGGCGTTTAAGCGCGTCGTGGTGGCGGCGGAATCCAAGAAAGAGGACGGCCTGTGGTGCTTTACCTATCACAGCAAGAAAAACGGCGATACTCTGGTGATCTTTCACCCGGAGCAACGGGTGCTTCGCGCCTTTTTTGAGGGTCTGCAAGGGCCCGTCAAGACGGAAACGCGCCGTTTGATGCAGGAAAAGGGTCTGTATTTTGAATGATCGGGAAAGCCGTGCCTTGTGCATGGCTTTTTCTGTTCGGAAAGGGTGAGAGAACATGAGAAAAGCGACAGCCGAGGATATGCGCCGCATCGAGCGCCTTGCCGTCGAGCAAGGGGAGAGCTACGGCGCGCTTATGGAGCGCGCCGGACAGGCGGCGGCGGAGTGGATATTGCGCGAGTGGTTGGAGAGCCGCACCGCCGAGGGCGTTGACAGTCTCGTGACGGTGGTATGCGGCAAGGGCAACAACGGCGGCGACGGCTTTGTCATCGCGCGGCGTCTTGCGGCGTTTGCACAGGTGACGGTGGTGCTCGCGGATGGTGAGCCGACCGCCGAGCCGGCGAGAGAGAACTACGCGCGCCTGCCGCTGAACGCGCTCACCGTGCTGGATTATACGCAGGAGCCGTATTTGTGCAGTGCCGCGGTGCGTCAGGCGGATATGCTGGTGGAATGCGTCTACGGCATCGGCTTTCACGGCTCGCTGTCGGCGTCGATGCTGCCGCTGTTTCGCCAAATGGAAGCCGCGACTGCGTATAAGGTCGCGGTGGATATGCCCGGCGGCGTGAATGCTGACAACGGCGAGGCGTGCGACGGCGCGTTCGATGCCGATGCGACGCTGACCTTTACCGCCGTCAAAGAGGGACTCGACAGCGCCAACGCCGGCAGCGTGCAGGTGTTGGATATCGGTATCGACGCGGATATCGTGCGGCAGGTGTTGGGTGAAAAGGCGATCACGGAAGAAATGGTGCGTGCTTGCTTCCGCCCACGGCCGCTGGACAGCCATAAGGGGACCTTTGGGCGCGTATTGCTGGTCGTCGGTCGCTACGGCATGGCAGGCGCGGCGATCTTGAGCGCACGTGCGGCGTTGCGCAGCGGCGCCGGTCTGGTGACGGTGGCGTTGCCGCGTTCGATCTATCCGATCGTGGCGGCGGCGGTGCCGGAGGCAGTGTTCTTGCCGCTGGACGAGACCCTTGAGGGAGATCTTACCCTTGACGCGGTCGGCGCGGTCGTCGCGCGCGCAAAGACCGCCGACGCGGTGGTGCTCGGGTGCGGTCTCGGGTGTTCCGCAACGGTGGCCCAGCTCGTGACGCGCTTGCGTCGGTATTGCACTTGCCCGTTGATTTTGGACGCCGATGGTATAAATTCGGTCACGCCGCATATGTTGGTAGAGGAAACGGCTTTTGCTCCTTTGGTTCTGACACCGCACCCCGGCGAGATGGCGCGTTTGCTGGATTGCACCGTTGACGAGGTGCAACGACACCGCGAAGAGATCGCGCGGCGCTTTGCCGACGAATACGGCGTTATTCTCGCGCTCAAAGGGTATCACACGCTGGTTGCCGCGCCCGACCGACCGCTGATGCAAAACGAAACCGGCAATCCCGGTATGGCGACCGGCGGCAGTGGCGACGTGCTCGCCGGTTTGATCGGCGGCTTGACCGCGCAGGGGATGGACGCGTATTTCGCCACGCTGTGCGGCGTGTATCTGCACGGCGCGGCAGGGGACCGAGCGGCGGCGCGGCTGTCACAGCACGCGATGCTGCCGAGCGATATGATCGAGGAATTGGGAGGCCTGTTTCTGAATATCGAGAAATAGGAGCCTTGTGTATGAAGCGTTGGATATGGGTAGCGGTCATCGCGGTGGTTATCGGAGTGTTGGCGTTCTTGGCCAATCGCAAACAGGAGGTGCGCGCGGCACAGCCGGTGACCGACGGTTTTACCTGCGCGGTGGCGATCGACTACGGCGAACTCTCGCTCAAAGGACAGCTCAGCCGCATGACGGACGGGCGCCTGCTCGCGACCTTTACCGAGCCGTCCTCGCTCAGCGGTGTGGCGATCAGCTGGGACGGCGAGGAGATGGCAATGGAGCTGGGCGGCTTGCGCGTGCCGGTCAATGCGGATAACGTGCCGCAGAGCGCCCTCGTCAAGAGCCTGCTCGGCGTGCTGACCGCCGAATTGGTCGACGGCGAGGTCGGCCACGACGGTGTGACCTATAGCGGTGAGATCGACGGCAAGACCTACACGGTCACCTGCGACGAGACCACCGGATTTATACGTACCCTTTCGGTGCCGCAGGACGGCTTAGAGGTCACCTTCTCCGACGTGACCGTTCTTGAAGAGGAAAAATAATTTAAGGCGACCGCACGTGGGTGCGGTCGCCTTTTTGTGTCAAAAACCTCTCGATGCGCATACGATGGATTGACAAGCCTTGTATAAAAAACGGACAGGCAGGTCATACTTTTCGTGTAAACATAGTGCGTCGCAGAGAGGGAGAGAAAAATGACGGTGCATCGCGGAGATATATATTACGCCGATCTAAGCCCGGTAGTGGGATCCGAGCAGGGTGGGATTCGTCCGGTGCTCATTGTGCAAAACGACGTGGGCAATCGGTTCAGCCCCACCGTGATCGCCGCGGCGATCACCAGCCAGACGGGCAAGACCAAATTGCCCACCCACATTCAACTGCACGCCGTCGGCAGTGGGTTGGCGCGCGATTCCATCGTGCTGCTCGAACAGATCCGTACATTAGATAAGCAACGTCTGCGTGAGCATATGGGGCATCTCGACGAGGTGTCGATGAATCGCGTCGATCGCGCGTTGCAGGTCAGCTTCGGTCTGGGGACGGACACGCCGTCGGAGGGATGAGCAGAGAATCGGCGGTCACTTCGAGGATGGCGGCTAATTGTACCAGCGTTTCGAGCGTTGGCTCGGCCAGATCGCGCTCATACTTGGTGCATGACGTGCGGTGAACGTGCAATTTTTCAGCAAGTTGTTCTTGTGTGAGTCCTTTTGCTTTTCGTGCGGCTTTCAAGCGCGCTCCAAATCCTTTCATAATACACCTCTTAGAAAAAAAGTATACGTCATTTATGCGTCATTATACCACCGTTTTCGTTTTTGCGCAAGTTTTTCACTATAATTATGTTAAAGTGATGCCATTTTGACGAGAAAGAGGTGTTAAACATGGAGGATAAACTTCTTCGGTATACTTTACGCGTTGACCGCATTCTTTTTAAAAAATTCCGGTATATAGCGGAGGCGGAGGGGCGTTCCGCAAATAAAGAAATCGAGCAATATTTGAAGAAAACGGTTGCTTCGTACGAGAAAGAAAACGGAGAAATCGACGTATCCAACGAGAAATGAAAATAACCCTGCGGTGATAACCGCAGGGTTATTTTTTGTGAAAAGTAACTCTTTCGTTGCACCGTGCCACGCCGCCTTTTACACAAGGGAGGCTTTCTAACCAAAAACGGACGGCGTTTGCCGTCCGTTTTCCTTACCGTTCTTTTAATTTGGCTATGATCATGCGTGCGCATTTGTACACATCGCCGCCGCCCATGGTCAGCACGAGGTCGCCTTCTTTGGCGTTGGCGACAATATGCTCGGTGATCTCGGGGAAGGTGGCGAGGTACACGCCGTTCGTCATGCGCTCGGTGATCTGCGTCGAGTGCACGCCGTAGGTGTTCGTCTCACGCGAACCCATGATATCGCTGACGATCGCGGTATCTGCGCCGGACAGCGCGGCGGCGAACTCGTCGAGGTGCCGCACGGTGCGCGAGAAGGTGAAGGGCTGGAAGATCGCCCACACGTGCTTGTGGTTGAGCTTCTTCGCCGCCTCGAGAGTGGCGCGGATCTCGGTGGGGTGGTGGGCGTAGTCATCCGCAACGGTGATGCCGCCGTGCGTGCCGAGGAACTCAAAGCGGCGTCCGGCACCGTGGAACGCGCGCACGCCGTCGGCGATCTGCGCCGCCGTCACGCCGCACAGATGGGCGGCCGCCGCGGTGGCGAGGGAGTTGAGCACATTGTGCGCGCCGGGGACGCCGAGCTCGATCTCGGTGACGAACACGCCGTCGTGGTAGAGGTCGTATACGCCGTAGGAGCCGCGCACGGTGCGGATGTTCTTTGCCTGCCAGGCGCAGTTGTCGGTGGTGCCGTAGGCGATGAGCCGCTTGCCGCCGATCCCCTCGACCGCGCGGCGTGTGTTTTCGTCGTCGGCGTTATAGATGATCGCGTCGGTGGTCTGCTCGGCGAAGCGACGGAACGAACGGATCACACCGTCGAGATCACCGAAATAATCCAAATGGTCGGCGTCGACGTTGAGAATGATGCTCACCGCCGGCGTCATTTCGAGATAATGGTCCTTGAACTCGCACGCCTCGCACACCATGGTGTCGTTGGTGCCGGCGTGTCCGTTGGCATTGATGCACGGCAGGCGGCCGCCGATGAAGATGCTCGGGTCGGTGCCGGCGTCGAGCAACACCTGACTGAGCATCGCGGAGGTGGTGGTTTTGCCGTGGGTGCCGGCTACGGCGACGGTGTTACCGAACTGGCGGGAGATCCAGCCGAGCAGAACCGCGCGTTCGACCAACGGGATATTCTTCTCACGTGCCGCGACCAACTCGGGATTGTCCTGTGCGACGGCCGCGGTGTACACCACCATGTCGGCGTCACCGACGTTGTCTGCCGCGTGTCCCATCGACACGGCGATGCCGAGCGTGCGCATGCGAGCGAGATTGTCCGATTCGTTGTTGTCCGAGCCGGACAGCGCGTAGCCCTTGGTGTGCAGGATCTCGGCGAGTGGACTCATGCCCGAGCCGCCGATGCCGACGAAGTGGATGCGGCGCACGCCGTCAAGCAGGTCGGTCTTATTGATATCCGTCATGATGGTATCCCTCCCGAACGAAACGATCTAATATGTACATTATATTGCTTTTTGTTCGAAAAATAAATACCTTTCTTGCATATTCGGAAAAATTTTTATTCGGTGCGGCATGTGCACGGCGGCGTGGCCCATATATATGAATGAGTTTGTATAGGAAAGGAGCTACGCGTCTATGCGAAAATGGTTGTGTTGTTTGTGCGCGGCGGCTACGCTGTGCGGTATGCCGGTGTATGCCTCCGAGGGAGGGGCGGTGCTGTATGATGAGAGCAGTGGTGAAAACTTATCGGATCTGCTCGCGCAAGGGGACGAGGCGTGGCCCACCGTTGCGGTGCCGGCCTCGGGCTTGGATATTAAGGCGAAGGGCGCCGTGCTGATGGATCAGGGGAGCGGTACGGTGCTGTATGAGAAGGGCGCTCGCGAGCGCCTGCCTATCGCGTCGGTGACCAAAGTGATGACGTTGTTGCTCGTCATGGAGGCTATCGAGGATGGGCGCATCAAATGGGACGATCCCGTCACCTGTTCTGCAAAGGCGGCGTCGATGGGCGGCTCGCAGATCTGGCTTGAGCCGGGAGAGATCATGACGGTGGCGGAGCTGGTCAAGGCGGCGGCGGTGGTATCCGCCAACGACGCCTGCGCGGCGCTCGCGGAGCATATCAGCGGCACGATCGAGGCGTTTGTCGTCGCGATGAACGCGCGCGCAAAAGAACTCGGTATGCAGGATACGCAGTTCGTTGATTGCAGTGGGTTGGATGACAGTGGCTATTCCTGTGCACTGGACGTGGCGACGATGTCGCGCGAATTGATGATGCATAAAGATATACAGAAATATACGACGATCTGGATGGACTCACTGCGCGGCGGTCAATCCCAACTGGTTAACACCAATAAGCTCGTGCGCCACTACACCGGCGCGACGGGACTCAAGACCGGTACCACGCAGGCGGCAGGGCACTGTCTGGCGGCGACGGCAACGCGCGACGGCACCTCGTTCGTCGCGGTGGTGCTCGGCTGTGCTACCACCGACGATCGCTTTAACGGCGCACGCGCGATGCTGGACTACGGCTTTTCGTCTTACGTGACCTATACGCCGCCGACCGAGCTGATGCAGTTGTCACCCGTGAAGGTGCTCGGCGGTCAGGCGGAGAGCGTGTCCGTTGCGGTGGATATGCCGCAGTCGATGTTGCTCAAAAAGGGTACGCAGACCGCTGTTGAGCCGCAAGTCGAGCTCGCCGCCGACCTCGAAGCACCGGTGTTGCAAGGGCAGGTGGTCGGTACCTGGCGCCTGTGCCACGGCGACGAAATCCTGTGCGAATACGCGGTGCGCGCGACCGAAGAAGTGCCGTGTAAAAACTTCCGTTACGCCTATTCGCTGTTAGTGGCGGCTCTATTGGAATAATTTGTGAAAAATTTCTATTTTATATGAAAAAACCAGTTGCAAAATAGGCGGAAATAGTGTAAAATGAATGTAACATATTTAACGGGTGCTTGCAACAAACGTCTATTGCCCATCCGTCGCTTTTCCGCGATAATAAAAGTAGGTAAACAGCATGTTCAAATTGTCGAAAAAGGAAGGTCGGATGTACGATGGCAGTCAAACTGGAAACGAGATATTTAGAGGGTTTCGTGCGTGAGCACGAGCTGACCGCTCTGCAAGCACAGGTGAATACGGCGCACGCGATGCTGCACGACGGCACGGGCCTTGGCAACGATTTTATCGGCTGGCTCGACCTGCCCGTCAACTACGATAAAGAGGAGTTCGCACGCATCAAGGCGGCCGCCGCCCGTATCAAAGAAGATACCGACGTGTTTATCGTCATCGGCATCGGCGGCTCGTATCTCGGCGCCCGTGCCGCGATCGAGTTCCTTAAATCCAATAATTACAACGCCAAGAAGAAGGATACTCCCGATATCTATTTCGCCGGCAACACCATCTCCGGCACGCAGCTCGCGGAATTGCTCGAGATCTGCGAGGGCCGGCGTGTGTCCATCAACGTCATCTCCAAGTCCGGCACCACCACTGAGCCGGCGATCGCCTTCCGCGTTTTGCGCGAATATTTGGAGAACACCTACGGTCACGAGGAGGCGGTGCGCCGCACCTACGTCACCACCGATAAGGCGCGCGGCACGCTCAAAGCGCTCTCCGATCGCGAGGGCTATGAGACTTTCGTCGTGCCGGATGATGTGGGCGGCCGTTTCTCGGTGCTCACGGCGGTCGGACTTCTGCCCATCGCGGTGGCCGGTTGCGATATCGACGCGCTCATGCAGGGCGCGGCGCAGGCACGCGCGGCATACGCCGACGCCGACCTGAGCAAGAACGATTGCTACCGCTACGCCGCCGCCCGTACGGCACTTCATCGCCGCGGTCGCGCCATCGAGCTGATGGTCAGCTATGAGCCGCAATACGCGATGATGAGTGAGTGGTGGAAGCAGCTCTACGGTGAGAGTGAGGGTAAGGACGGTAAGGGACTGTTCCCGGCGTCGGTCATCTTCTCGACCGACCTGCATTCTCTCGGCCAGTTCGTGCAGGACGGCTCGAACATCCTGTTCGAGACGGTGGTCAAGTTCGACAAAGCACCGCGCGAATTGTATATCAAGGAGGACGCCGAGAACGGCGACGGCCTCAATTTCCTCGCCGGAAAGTCGCTGTCCTTCGTCAACGAAAAGGCGTTCGAGGGCACCGTGCTTGCCCACACCGACGGCGATACCCCCAGTCTGGTGCTGGAACTGCCGGCGATGGATGAGACTTCGCTCGGTTGGCTGATCTACTTCTTCGAAAAGGCGTGCGCCGTCTCCGGCTATATGCTGGGCGTCAATCCCTTCGATCAGCCGGGCGTGGAAAGCTACAAGAAGAATATGTTTGCCCTCTTGGGCAAGCCCGGCTACGAGGAGGCGCGCGCCGCCCTGCTCGCCCGTCTGGGGCAATAAACATGGGACCAACCGTCGTCACGGCGGTTTCCAATATATTAAATCTTAGGAGGACAACACTATGATCACTTTGATTCTCGGCCGTAAGGGCTCCGGTAAAACCAAGAAATTGATGGCGATGTGCAACGCCGCCATTGAAAAGTCTAACGGCAATGTGGTCTTCATTGAAAAAGATAATACGCTGACCTATGATATCAGCCACAAGGCGCGTCTGGTTGCCGCGGAGGATTACGCGATCAAGGGCTTCGACGCTTTGTACGGTTATATCGCCGGTATGTGCGCCGGTAACTACGACATCACCGATATCTTCGTGGATTCCGTCCTCAAGATCGGCGGTTCGGACACGGCGGCACTGGTTCCCTTCGTGGAGAAGCTGGCGAAGCTTGAGGCGAATATCGTTATGTCCATCTCGGCCGACAAGGCGGAGTTGCCTGCTGAACTCGGCGAGCTTGCGCAGGAGATCTGATGTATAAAACGGCGACGCGCGGCGAACAATGCTGACGGGTGCCACGGAAATTGGACGGCGGGGGAGTGTTCTTCCGCCGTCTTTAAAGCAAGGAGAGGATATCCATGGCGATTTGGTATGAGGGAAACCGCAATCTGAAAGCCAACGAGCGTCAGCAGGGGGACATCACCTATTTCATTCGCGGTGTCGTCGAGGTCGAGGGCGTGCGCTACGAGCGCTACGCCGTTAAGACTCACTTCATCGAGCGCGGTGAGGACTATGTGGAGATCCTGCGCCGTTACGTTGCACCGCTGTATCAGCCGGGAGACGTGGTGGCGCTGGGCGAAAAGGTCATCTCCATGTGCCAGGATAACACCGTCAAGATGGAGGACGTGCGCCTCGGCTTCTGGGCGAAGTTTTTGTCGAAGTTTGCCACCAGCAACCACAACGGCATCGGCATGGACGAGCCGTACAAGCTGCAGCTTGCCATCAACATCAAAGGCTTGCCGTTGATCCTTTGGGCCGTGTTCTGCGGCGGCGTGGCGCGCATCTTCGGTAAGCGCGGCGTGTTCTACGAGATCGCCGGACAGGACGTTGCCGGCATCGACGGTTTTTACAGCCATTCTTCGTTCGAGACCTATCACACGCTCGCGGTGCTCAACCCCAAGGAGCCGGAGAAGGTGTGCGCGGATATCTACGAGGCGCTCGGTATGAGCTGTATGCTGGTGGACGCCAACGACATTTCCGTGGAGATGCTTGCCAAATCTGCGGATCTCGCGTCGGTGGAGGACGAGCGCCTTCTCGATCGTATTCGGGACAACCCTGCCGGTCAGGATGATGAGCTGACGCCTTTCGTCATCGTGCGCGATATCGGCGATGCGCCGGCGCAACCCTATGAGCCGATGGTCGCTGTGGACGGCCCGGTAGACTGAAACGGCACTTTTTTAAAGAAAAATCCGTCGAACGAGAAATTCTCTATTGACAAACCGTGTCGTAACCGATATAATATCATGCGTGACACTTGAGGTGAACTATGCTTGTGCAATGCAGATCTCTGTTCATGGGCGAGATTCGATCTCTCCCGATCGATACAGAATTGGATTTTTCATCGGTAGAGTTCTTCGGGATATACCCGTTCAAGAAGCCGGTGCGCGTGGTTGGCGAGATCGTCAACCGTGCCGGTGTGGTGGAGCTGTCCGTTCGGGCGCGCTTCACATTTGACGGGCGGTGTGATCGGTGTTTGACGCCGTTCACGCGCGACTATGACCTCCCGTTTGAGCATATACTGGTGTCCACTGTGGAGAACGAGGACAGCGATTACGTCCTGCTGGACAACTATCAGCTCGATTTAGACGAGCTGGTGCAGGGGGATATTCTGCTTGAACTACCGTATAAAAACCTCTGTCGGGAGGATTGCCGCGGCTTGTGCCCTCAATGCGGTAAAGACCTCAACGAGGGTCTGTGCGGTTGCACCACCAAATCGGTGGATCCCCGTTTGGCTGTTCTCCAACAGTTACTTAATTAACCTTTGATCAATGCAAGGAGGTGCTGACAATGGCGGTACCCAAGAGAAAAAGTTCCAAGGCACGTCGCGATAAGAGACGCAATAATCTCTGGAAGCTGACTGCTCCGGCTCTGGCTAAGTGCCCGCAGTGCGGCGAGTATAAGCGCGCCCATCGTCTGTGTGGCAACTGTGGCTACTACGATGGCAAGCAGATCGTCAAGGTTGGCGAATAATTGTCACCGACACATGTGAGGAACTTGAAAGTAGAGAAGGAGCATTCCTTCTCTATTTTTATTTTGCAGGGGGATCGGCGGCGGTCTTGCTGAGATCTGCCCTTTGTCCGTACGCGCGCGTGCGCGTATATTAAGAGAGCCACACGAAAGGAGGGGCGAGCGATGGCGGTTTTGATCGCATCGGTGGAGCACGGCAGTCCGGCGGCGCGTGCGCGCATCCGCGCCGGTGATACGCTCGTGTCTATCAACGGGCGCGAGATCACCGACGTGTTGGATTATCGGTTCTACATACCCGACACCAAGCTCATACTGGTGATCCGCCGCGCGGATAAGGAAAAGACGGTGCGCCTGCACAAACGGGAGTTCGAGGAGATCGGTCTCGGCTTCGATACCTATCTAATGGACAAGCAACGCTCCTGCCGCAACAACTGCATCTTCTGCTTTATCGACCAGTTGCCGCCCGGTATGCGTGAGAGCCTGTATTTCAAAGATGACGACAGCCGTTTGTCTTTCCTGTTCGGCAACTATATCACCCTGACGAACTTGACAGAGCACGAGATTTCCCGTATCATAGAGATGCATATCAGCCCGATCAACATCTCGGTGCACACCACCAATCCTGACCTGCGTTGCCGCATGATGAACAATCGTTTTGCCGGCGAACGTCTGGATATTTTGCGCCGTTTCGTTGAGGCGGGTCTCACCATCCAGTGCCAGCTCGTGCTGGTGCCGGGATACAACGACGGGGAGGAACTGCAACGCTCGCTCGATGACCTCGCGGCGTATGCGCCGCAGGTGCGCAGTGTGGCGGCGGTGCCGGTCGGTCTGACAAAATATCGCGACGGCTTGACTCCCATTCGCCCCTTCACCAAAGAGGAGGCGCAGGACGTCATCCGTCGCATGACCGCGGTGGGTGATGCGATGCGCGAGCGCGTCGGCAGTCGGGTGTTTTATCCGGCAGACGAGTGGTTTATCCTCGCTGAACAACCGATTCCCGACGCAGAGTTCTACGAGGACTATCCCCAACTTGAAAACGGCGTCGGCATGCTGGCGCTGCTGCGCGAGCAGTTTAACGAGGCGCTTGATGTGTGGGACGAACAGCCGGGTGGCGAGCGCGTGGTGGTCGCGAGCGGCGTGGCGGCGGCACCGTATATCCGCGAACTGATCGCGGCGGCGCGCGCGAAGTACCCGACGCTGAACGCCGAAGTGATTGCGATCAAAAACGACTTTTTCGGCGAACGCATCACCGTGTCCGGTCTGGTGACCGGCGGTGATCTGATACGGCAACTGCAGGATATTGCCATGGATCGTCTGCTGATACCGGCGAATATGCTGCGTCAGCAGGGGGATTGCTTCCTTGACGACGTCACCGTTGAGCAGGTCGAGCGTGCGCTCGACACGACGGTGGAGATCGTGACGGAAACCGACGGTGAACAGTTGCTCGCCGCAGTAATGAATAAACAGTAAGGAGGGGTGGCGCTATGGCAAAACCCGTTGTAGCGGTGGTCGGTCGCCCAAACGTGGGCAAATCCACCCTGTTTAACAAACTCATCGGACAGCGCCTGTCCATCGTCGAGGATACGCCCGGTGTCACGCGCGACCGCATCTTCGCAGACTGCGAGTGGCGCGGACGCACCTTTATGCTCGCGGATACGGGCGGTATTGAGCCGAAAATCGACGATGTCATCCTGTCGCAAATGCGGCGTCAGGCGGAGCTGGCGATCGAACAGGCGGATGTTATCGTGCTGGTGACGGATATGCGTACCGGCGTCACCGCCGACGACCAGAGTGTCGCGACGATGTTGCAAAAGAGCGGCAAGCCGATCGTGCTGTGCGTTAACAAGTGTGATACGCCCGGTGCGCCGCCGGTGGAGTTTTACGAGTTTTATAATCTGGGTCTCGGCGATCCGATCGCGGTGTCCTCGGTGCACGGTATGGGTACCGGCGACCTGCTGGACGCCGTATACGAGCATTTGCCGGATGAGGACGGCGAGCAGGAGGACGAGGACGTTATTCGTGTGGCGGTCATCGGCCGTCCCAATGCGGGTAAATCGTCGCTGATCAACTGCGTCGCCGGCGAGGAGCGCAGCATCGTCTCCTCGGTCGCCGGCACGACGCGCGACGCAGTTGATACGCGCGTGAGCAACGAGCACGGCGAATTTATCTTCATTGACACCGCCGGCCTGCGCCGCAAGAGCCGCGTGGACGACGCGATCGAAAAATACAGCGTTCTGCGCGCCGAGATGGCGGTGGAGCGCGCCGACATCTGTGTCATCATGATCGACGGCGTGGAGGGCTTCACCGAGCAGGATAGCAAGGTTGCCGGCATCGCGCAGGAAAAGGGCAAGGCGTGCATTATCGCCGTGAACAAATGGGACGCGGTGGAGAAGGACGACAAGACGATGGATCAGATGCGCAAAAAGCTGATGAACGACTTTTCCTTCATGCCGTATGCGCCGTTTATCTTCCTGTCTGCGAAGACGGGACAGCGTGTGGATCGGCTGTTTGAGCTGATCAAGTTTGTCAGCGAGCAGAATGCTATGCGCGTGTCCACCGGTACGCTCAACGACGTGCTCGCGCAGGCGACCGCGCGCGTACAGCCGCCGACGGATAAGGGTAAGCGCCTGCGCATATATTATATGACGCAGGCGTCCACCAAGCCGCCGACGTTCGTGTTCTTCGTCAATCGCGCGGAGCTTTTCCATTTCTCGTATCAGCGATATCTGGAAAACCAGCTGCGTGAAACGTTCGGTTTGGAAGGAACGCCCGTGCGCTTCGTTATCCGCGAAAAAGGGGATAAGAGCGCAAAGTAACAACGGAGGGTTATTATGCTTTTGTTTTTCACGGACAGTTGGGCGGCGCTTGCGTTGGCGGTACTGGTCGGCTATCTGTTGGGCAGCGTGAACTGGGCGATCCTTATCACCCAATGGTTTGCGCATAAGGATATCCGCACGTTTGGCAGCGGCAACGCCGGCGCGACTAACGTGTTGCGCTCGCAGGGCACGGTGCCGGCGGTGCTGACGACGATCGGTGACCTCGTTAAGAGTATGCTTGCTGCGTGGTTCGGCGGCTGGCTGCTGATGAACCTGCACATGGCAAACACCGCATTCGATGAGTATACGCTTATGCTTATCGGACGCTATCTCGGCGGCTTTGCCTGCGTGATCGGTCACGTGTGGCCGGTGTTTTACCGTTTTCGCGGCGGCAAGGGCGTGCTCTCGACGCTGGGCATGTTTCTTATCGCGGATTGGCGCGTTGCTTTGCTTTGCCTCGGCTTGTTCATTGTCATCGTGGCGATCAGCCGTTTGGTTTCGCTCGGCTCGGTGGTTGCGATCGGCTACGGTCCGATTCTGCTGTGCGTGATGCATTTCGCGGTGGACAAGATATCGTTGCCGCTTGGCATCTTCACTACGGCGATGACCGCCGCGGTCGCGGCTGTAATCGTTATCAAGCACGCGGATAATATTAAGCGCATTGCCGTCGGCAAAGAGAGACGGCTGGGAGAGAAGATCTGACAGTACCGTACGTTGTTCGGAACGAGAAAGGAGCCTGTATGAAAACAATAGTATTCGGCGCCGGCGGTTGGGGCATTGCCCTGTCGATGGTTGCCTTCGAGCACGGCCACGACGTGACGCTGTGGTCTTTTTCCGAGGAGGAGATCGCTTCTCTTCGCAAACATAACGAAAACCGTCAGCGCTTGCCCGGTATCTCGTTGCCGGACGGCATTCACCTGACGAACGATCTTGAACCGGCGCGCGAGGCGGATTATATCATCCTCGCGGTGCCGTCCTTTGCCATTCGGGATACCGCCCGTCGTCTGCGCGACTATTTGCGCGCGGATACAGTGATCATCAACGCCGGCAAGGGTCTGGAGGACGGTTCGCTTAAACGCTTTTCCGAGGTGCTCGGCGAAGAATTACCCAACAACAAGAACGTGGTGCTGTCCGGTCCGTCGCATGCCGAAGAGGTTGCGCGACGCATCTTTACTTCGGTAACGGTATCCGGTGCCGATTTAGAGGTGGCGGAGCGTGTGCAAAAGACGTTCAGCTTGCCGCGCTTTCGGCTGTACGTGAACCCCGACATCATCGGCGTGGAGTTGGGCGGTGCGCTCAAGAACGTCATTGCCCTGGCCGCCGGTATCGTGGACGGCTTGGATATGGGCGACAATACTAAGGCGGCGCTGATGACGCGCGGTCTGGCGGAGATCGCGCGTCTGGGTATTGCGGTCGGCGCACGGGAAAGCACTTTTGCCGGTCTGAGCGGCATGGGTGACTTAATGGTTACCTGCGGCAGTATGCATTCGCGCAACCGTCGCGCCGGTATTCTCATAGGACAGGGCACGCCGATCGAGCAAACGCTCGCACGCGTCGGCACGGTGGAGGGCTATTGGGCGGCGCGCGCCGCGTGGGAACTCTCTTGCCGTTATAAGGTGGATATGCCGCTGGTACGCCAGTGTTACCGTATCTGCTATGAGGGACTAGATCCGCATACCGCGGTTAAAGAGCTGTTTGAGCGGCCGCTGTGCTATGAAGTGGAGTATAGCTGGATAAAGTAAAGGTAAGTGCCTTTACGGATAAAGAAAGGGGATGAAACGGGTGAATAGCGTACCGCAAGTTGCGGCGATCAACGACTTGTCCGGCTTTGGACGTTGTTCGCTGACCGTTTCTATCCCGATCCTGTCTTCGATGGGGTATCAGGTGTGTCCGATGCCGACGGCGCTGCTGTCAGCGCACACCGGTTACGAAGGCGCACAGATGTGGGATTTCACAGCCAACATGCAGGCCTACCTCGCTCACTGGGAGCAGTTGGGCTT
>JAFQFY010000031.1 GCA_017398485.1 Clostridia bacterium | reverse complement strand
TACGCCGGCCGCTTGGAAGCGGTATTCAAGGTCGTGCTCCACGAGCTGGTTGGGCGCCGGGATGGCGATCGCGCCGAGTTTGTTCAGACCAATCATCGCGAACCAGAACTGGTAGTGGCGCTTGAGGATGAGCATCACGCGGTCACCCTTCTTGATGCCGAGAGATTTAAAGTAGTTGGCGCACTGGTTAGAGGCTTTTTTGATATCCTTAAAGGTGAAACGGCGCTCAGTGTGGTCGCGGCTGACATGCAGCATCGCGAGTTTCTCCGGCTCGCGCGCGGCGAGTTCGTCCACCAGATCGAAGGCGAAGTTAAACTTCTCGGTGTTTTTAAAGGTGATGGAGGTGGGAGTACCCTTATCGTTCTCCGTCACGTCGACAAACTTTTTATAAATGCGATCCTTAGTATCTTTATGTACCGCGGTGCGCTCGGTGATCGTCTTTTCGGCGGTGAGCTCGGGGATCGGCTCGCCCGTCGGGTTGAGCACGATCGCGTAGAAGATACAGTCCTCACCGCCGACGGCAACCTCGCCGTGGGGGGTATCGGAGTCGAAATAGATGCTGTCGCCGGGACCGAGGATCTCAACGTGGTCGCCGACCTGCACCTTCAGTTTACCGCTGATGATGATGTCGCATTCCTGACCGGCGTGGGTGATCAGTTCAATATCGCGCTTTTCCGCCTCGGGATCGTACACGCTGTGCACGTACAGAGGCTCGGCGATACGGTTGCGGAACGCATAAGCGAGGTTGTAGTAGGTCATACCGTGCGCCTGCGACACCTGCTGACCGCCACCGGCGCGGGTGACGGTGTAGGATTTCAGTTTCGGCGTGCTGCCTTCAATGAGCGCGGTCACGTCGACGCCGAGCACCATTGCACAGCGGTAAATAAAGGCGAACGCGAGGTCACGGTCGCCCGTCTCGCAGGCAATATACTCCTCGACCGACAGCTTGGTCTTCTCCGCCATATCCTCGACGGTCAACCCTTCGAGCTCACGCAGGGCACGGATACGCCCTGCCATTTCTTTAATTTTAAAATTGATCTGCTCCATAGGTCAAAACCTCGTTTCTCGGGACGAAAAAGCACTCGTCCCAAAGTTATGACTTTGAGACGAGTGCATAATCATTCTGTCACCCGCGGTACCACTCAAATTGTCGTCCGAAAGGACAACCGCTCTTCGGGATCTATCAATCCCATAGGCGTTCACGCAGCCGTCACGGGGAAGTTCTACTCACCGCAAGGGTTTTCTTCTTCCCGACTCAGAAGCTACAAACGCTCGGGTCAACCGATGGCTCGCACCGACCGCCATCTCTCTGGGGGTTGAGGTCCTCGCGCCCTCTTCGTCATCGTCTTTATATTCTTATTATATGAGGGATTATATCATAACTCTGCAACGCTGTCAACGATTATTTTCGACAGGGATCATAATTTATTTCTCTGGATCTTGCCGCTGATGGTCTTGGGCAGTTCGTCACGGAACACCACTACGCGCGGATACTTGTAGGGAGCGGTGTGCTCTTTGACGTAGGTCTGGATCTCTTTTTTGAGCTGTTCGGTCGGCTCGGTGCCCTTGGTCAGCACGATGCTCGCCTTGACCACCTGACCGCGCACCTCGTCGGGTACGGCAGACACGCCGCATTCCACGACGTAGGGCAGTTCCATGATGACGCTCTCGATCTCAAACGGCCCGATGCGGTAGCCGGAGGACTTGATGACGTCGTCGACGCGGCTGACGTACCAGAAATAGCCGTCCTCGTCGCGCCACGCGGTGTCGCCGGTATGATACATGCCGTCGTGCCATGCGTCCTTGGTCTTTTCGTCGTCGAGATAGTATTCTTTAAACAGACCGCAGGGGATCGACTTGTCGGTGTGGATAACGATCTCGCCCGTTTCACCGACCGCGACGCTGTTGCCGTCGGGATCGACGATGTCGAGGTCGAACTGCGGCGATGCCTTGCCCATCGAGCCGATCTTCGGTACGGTGCCGACGAGGTTGGCAATGGCAAGGGTGGTTTCGGTTTGACCGAAGCCTTCCATGATCTCCAGACCTGTTGCCGCTTTGAATTGCTTAAACACCTCGGGGTTGAGCGCCTCGCCTGCCGTGGTCATGTGGTGAATGGAGGACAGGTCGTATTTGCTCAGGTCGCCGCGGATGAGCATACGAAGCATGGTCGGCGGAGCGCAGAAGGTGGTGATGCCGTATTGCGCGAACATCGGAAGAATATCGTTCTCATCGAAACGGTCGAAGTCGTAGACGAACACCGCACCCTCGCACAGCCACTGGCCGTAGAGCTTACCCCACAGGGATTTACCCCAGCCGGTGTCGGAGATGGTCAGGTGCAGACCGTCACGCTCACAGCAGTGCCAATACTTCGCGGTGACGAAATGTCCCAGCGCGTAGGTGTGCTTGTGTGCCGCCATCTTGGGGTTACCGGTGGTGCCGGAGGTGAAGAACATCAGCGCCGTGTCGTCGCCGGCGGAGGCGTCCTCGGGACGCACGAATTTGCGAGAGAAGAGCTTAAACTCCTCGTCAAAGTCGTGCCAGCCCTCTTTCGGCGCGCCTACGATGACCTTGGTGGTCACTTGAGGACACTTCACCGCGGCGGCCGCCGCGATGTCGGCGGTGTCGCCGTCGGCGGTGCAGACGATGGCGGATACGCCTGCGGCGTTAAAGCGGTATTCGAAATCGTGTTCTTTGAGCTGGTTGGTGGCAGGGATCGCCACGGCGCCGAGCTTGTGGAGAGCGACCATGCAGAACCAGAACTGGTAGTGGCGTTTGAGTACCAGCATAACCTTGTCGCCGCGCTTGATGCCGAGCGAGGTGAAGTAATTCGCCACCTGGTTGGAATATTGCTTGATGTCACGGAAGGTGAAGCGACGCTCGTTTTTGTGCTTGTCGAGGTGGAGCATCGCGAGTTTATCGGGGTATTTCTCGGCAATGCCGTCGACGATATCGAAACCGAAATTGAAGCGCTCGGTGTTTTTAAACTCAATATGCTTGAGCGCGCCGTGTTCGTCTTCTTCCGTCTTGACAAACTCCTCGCATACCAGCGGTGCAGAGGATTTGGCGGTGACCAGACTGCGGCGCACGACCTCCTCCTTGGTGTCTTCGCCGGGCAAAACGACGGCGCAGAACACGCACTCCTGTCCGTCGACGGCGATCATGCCGTGCGGCGTGGAGGAATCGTAGTAGATGCTGTCGCCCTCGCCGAGCACCTCGACGTGATCGCCGACCTGCACCTTGAGCTTGCCGCTGATAACGATGTCAAACTCCTGACCGCTGTGGGTGGTCAGATGGATAGGCTTGTTTTGTAAGGCAGGGTCGTATTCGTAGGTCACCCAATACGGCTCCGCAATCTTGTCGCGGAACTTGGGCGCCAGGTTGGCGATGGAGATGCCGTCCTCCTTGGCGGTGGTTTGGCCCTGTCCCTTGCGCGTGACGGTATAGGAAGTCAGGCGCGCACTGGTCGTGCCCTCCAACAGATCCGACATACCGATGCCGAACTCCTGCGCACAGTTATGAATGAAGGAGAAGGGGAAATCCAATTCGCCAGCTTCCAGCTTGACATATTCTTCGACGCTGACCTCGGTCTTTTCGGCCATCTGCTCGACGGTGTAGCCGGCAATCTCGCGCATCTCCTTAATTCGACGAGCCACCTCGTAGAGCTTGTCGGTCGTAACGTTTGCCATGTCAATTCCTCCTTTTGTCTGTTTTTTGAAATAAAAAAACACTCGTCTCAAACTTTGAGACGAGTGTGTATAAACACATCCGCGGTACCACTCAAATTGCCGCCGTAAAGCGACCTCTTTTCTGCGTCTGACAACGCATAGGCATTCACGCAGCCGTCACGGGAACCCCTACTGCGACGCTTGCCGATTCAGAGTTCCGGCTCGGAAGGGATGGGCTGTTTTGCGCGATTGTTATCGGTTTACACCAACCACCGACTCTCTGTGAACGCTCGTACAAAGCCGTCTTCGTCATAGCCTTTATATTCATTTGAATGTGCTTATTATAGCACATTCAAGCGGTTTGTCAAGTGATTTTTTATGTTTTTCTGTATTTTCTGCGATATTCCTGCGGTGACAGACCGACCTCGCGCTTAAAGGCGTAGGAGAAATAATTGCGGTCGGAATAATGCAGAGTGTCACAGATGTTTTCGATAGAATCACCGTGCGTGAGCATTTGTGCGGCATCGCGGATACGCAGTTTAGTGACGTATTTCATGATGCCCATGTCGTACACGCTGCGGAAAACGGATTTCATCTTGCTCTCACTCATGTTGCACCGCGCGGCGAGCTCTTTCAGCGTAGGATTTTCGCGGTAACAGCGATGGATCGTCTGCATGAGCAGCTCGAAATCCAAGCGGCTGTGATCGGTCAGCGGTTGCTCGGTTATGTGCGCAAGTTCGGTGAGCACATACTGCAATCCGGCGATCACCCGACCGGCACGAGCCGCATCGCCGTCAATGAGCGACGCGGCGTGATCGATGGTGGTGCAGAGAGGTTCGTGCAGATGCCACGGCAATACACCGCCGCGTTGTTCGAGCATTTTCGTGGCGGTGCCGAATGCGGCGAAGGAGATGATCTTGATGGTCGCGCCGTCGCCGTCGCACCACAGGCGATGGAACGCCTGCGGTTTATGCAAGATAAACATGTTTTCTTTCAGGTGTACGATGCGCTGTTCTTCCGCAGCCCAGATCGAGCCGCTTGTCACGTAGACGAGCTCCCAAAAATCGTGCATCTCGCCGTCGAAAACGAAATCGTCGGCGCGCTCGGCGGTGAAAGCGGTATATATATCGGTGAGTAGAAGCCAATCGTGCACGGAGAGTGCGTGGGGTTGATAGTCCATACTAAATACCTGTTTTCGAATATATTGTGGCAAATATCGCCTTTATTTATGATTATAGACCGTGTTATTATAAAATGCAAGCAAAAAATAGCGGTTTACATTTTCATTTTAGTATGATAAGATAAAAATGTTACCGAACTCCATCGCGAAAACGGAGGTATACAAACGATGCAGACGCTTTCTATCGAACAAGTGCTGCGCGCGGCGGCGCAGTTTGATCTCGGCGGTATTATCGTTGGTTGTAACGTTTACGGAAGCGGACATATCAACGGAACGAATCTCATCACGGTGAAAAAGCCGACGGGCGAGACCGTGCGGTACATTTTACAGGTCATCAACGGCGACGTATTTCCGAATCCCGAATGGGTTGTCGAGAACATTGCCGAGGTAACCGAGTTTTTACACAAAAAAGGCTTTACCGGTCGTCGTGTGCTGAACATGGTGCGTGCGCGCGACGGTAAGCTGCGCTACTGGGATGCGAGTGGACTTTGTTTCCGTGTATACGACTTCATCGAGGGCTCGGTTAGCCTCGACAAGGCGGAATCGCCCGAGGATTTTTATCAGAGTGGCTTTGCGTTCGGTGAGTTTCAGCGCAATTTGAGCGATTTTCCCGTGGATAAGCTGCACGAAACGCTTGCGGATTTTCACAACACACCCAAGCGCTTTGAGGCGTTTCTCGACGCCGTGGCGCAAGACCGCGCCGGTCGCGTGAGAACGGTTCCCAAGGAGATCGATTTCTTGCGTGAGCGCATGGAGTTTTGCTCGGTGCTGTACAAAGCGCACGAGGAGGGTCGTCTGCCGCTTCGCGTGACCCACAACGACACCAAGCTCAACAACGTTATGTTGGACGAAAAGACGCGTAAGGCGTTGTGCGTGATCGACCTCGATACCGTCATGCCCGGCTTCTCGGTCAACGACTTCGGCGACGCGATCCGCTTCGGCGCGAACACTGCCGCCGAGGACGAAAAGGATCTGTCCAAGGTATCACTGGACATGGAACTGTTTGAGGCGTACACTAAGGGTTTCCTTGAGGGCTGCGGCGGCATGCTCGGGGAGGAGGAGATCCGTCTGCTGCCCGAGGGCGCCAAGATGATGACGCTGGAATGCGGTATGCGCTTCCTCACCGATTATCTGCAGGGTGACACCTACTTTAAGACTGCCTATCCCGAGCACAACCTCGACCGTTGCCGTACGCAGTTTAAACTCGTCGAGTGCATGGAAGAGCACTGGTGGGACATGAAGAATTGCGTGGAGAAATACATACGGAAATAAAGAAAAACACCGTCCGTGCCGCGGCACGGACGGTGTTTTTTGTTTATTCCGCACGCAGACGCTCGACGAGCGCGGCGTCGGGAGTGACGTAGGCGGTGCGGTTGTCGGTGTAGATGACCATACCGGGTTTGGCGCCGCTCGGTTTTTTGACAAAGCGTGCGGCGGTGTAGTCCACCGGCACCTGCGCGGAGTTGGCGGCTTTGGAATGGGTGGCGGCGAGGATGGCCGCTTGTTCGAGGGTGCGGTCGGGCGGCGTTTGCCCCTCGCACACAACGATCACGTGTGAGCCGGGAACGTTTTTGGTGTGGAACCAAATATCGCTACCCTTCGCGACACGCAGAGTTAGTCGATCGTTTTCGAGGTTGTTGCGCCCGACGAGAATGGTGAAACCGTCGTCCGAACGGAAGGTCATGGGCTTGAGCGGTGCCGCTTTCGGCTTTTTGCCGTTGCTGCGGCGGCGCAGGTAGCCCTGCTCTTCCAGCTCGGTGCGCAGTTCCTCCACCTCGCGCAGGGTAGCGGCGCGCGACAGCGCGTCGAACACCGTGTCGATATAGATAAGCTCCGCTTCGCCTGCCGCGATACGCTCACCGAGGATCTGCTCGGCGGTCTGCGCCTTGCGGTATTCTTTATAATATTTGCGTGCGTTGGCGGCAGGAGTCAGCGCCGCGTCCAACGGAATGGTGATGGTCGCGCAGTTTTCGTCGTAGTAGTTGACCACCTGCGCACTGTTTGCGCCCGATTCGATGAGATGCAGGTTGGCGTTGATGAGGTCGCCGTACAGCCGCAAACGGTCGCGGTCGGCGGCCGCCGCCAATTCTTGTCGCTGTGCGGCGAGTTTGCGGGTGACGCGTTCGCTTGCGTTGGTGAGTACGCGCAACAGGTCGTGGGAATGCACGCGCATTCGTTCGGCGGCGGCGCGGCGCGCGTAAAAGGTATCCAGCAAAACGCTGTAACTTTCCGTTTCTTGTCCACGTGCGTCCAAGCCGTATTGGATGAGCGGTTGAAAACTGTATTCCAGCGGCGCGCCGTCGGGCTTCGTCAGCAGATAGGGCTTGCCGCCGTCCTCGATCGCCGCTTGCGTGCGGCGGATGCAGTCGGTGAGCTTCTCCCATTCGGCTTTCGTCAGTTCGCTGACCAACGGGTCGCGCCCGCCGCTCGCACGGTAGGCGATCTCACGGCAGGAGAGAGGGGAGAGTCCCTGCGTGAGCGCGAGCAACGCCTTGGACAGCGGCGCGTCCTTGCCCGTGCGCACGGCGTCGGCGATCGCCTCGGCGGTGTGACGGGAGGGGTCAAAGCGATCGCTCGGTGCCGGCGGCGCCTCGTAGCGCAAGCCCGGCAGGATCGGACGCACCGACGACATATCGGGATAGATGCGCTTGATGGCGTCGATGATCACGCCGTCCTCGCCGATGAGGATGATGTTGCTGTGGCGTCCCATGATCTCAACTGCCAGAGTCAAACGCACGGGATCGCCGAGCTCGTTGATGCAATCAAAGTCGAGATACAGCGCGCGTTCGAGTCCGTCTTGACGGATATCCGCGAGTCTGCCGCCGGTCAGTCGCTTGCGCAGCAGCATGCAGAACATCGGCGGCTGTGCCGGATTTTCCGGTGATTCTTTGGTGAAGTGGATGCGCGGCGCGGTCGCCTGCGCGCTGATATACAGCCTTTCGGCACCGCCGCGATACCGCAGGGCGAGGATCAGTTCCTCGCGTTGCGGTTGATAGATCTTATCCACGCGCGCCTGGAGCAGAGCCTCGGTAAGCTCACGTCGCAGGCAGGCGAGAAACGCACCGTCCAGTGCCATGAAATTCACCTCATTTGAGTGTCGTATACGGGGATTCGTCGTAGTAGGCGGTCACGGTCAGCGTGGGGAACGCTTCGGTCAGCCAACGGCAGAGGGTATCCACCACCGGCACCTCAGTTGCATAGTGTCCTGCCTCGATGACCGCGAAATCGTGTGCGTTTGCCCACAGCCATTCGTGGTGGCGCACCTCGCCCGTGACGAACGCATCCGCCTTGTCTGCGAGCGAGGGGAGAAAATCACCGCCGCTGCCGCCGCAGAGTGCCACGGTCTTGATCTGTCCGCCGCCGTTGGTGCGCACGGCGGTGCCGAGTGCGGCGGCGACAGACTTGGCAAAAGTGGCGGCGTCGGTCGGCTCGGGCAGCGTGCCGACGCGGCACATGCCGTCCTCGGTCGGACGCACTTCGGTCAGGCCGAGCCGTGCGGCGAGGGTGTCGTTGACGCCGTCGGCGGCTTTGTCGAGGTTGGTGTGCGCGGCGATGACGCCGATACCTGCCGCCGCGAGTGCGTAGGGGAGGCTGTTGCCCTCCAGCTGCCGCAGGGGAGAGAATATGACGGGATGATGCGCGACGATCAGCTCGGCGCCCACCGCGCGCGCGGTTTCGAGCGCACCGTATGTGACGTCGAGCGCCACCACGATACGCCGCACCTCGTCGTTCGCGTTGCCGACGAGCAGACCGACATTGTCCCATTCCTCCGCCGTGGCAAAGGGGGCTTTGCTGTCCAGAAATTCGTATATCGTGCGGTTGGTCATCGATACCCCTCCCGAAAGCTGTCATTATAAGTATATTAAAGAAAAACCGCCGCAAAGTCAAGACTTTGCGGCGGTTTCAGCTTATTCAGCCGAGAACATGTCTTTGCCGACGTGGCACAGCGGGCAGACCCAGTCTGCCGGAACATCCTCCCACTTGGTGCCGGGCGCGACGCCGTTGTCCGGATCGCCGGCGGCTTCGTCGTAGACGTAGCCGCACACATCGCAGATGTACTTCATATATATCCCTCCTTGCTTTCTACTATATCCTGTAAAATTGAAATTATGCCATCAGTTCGGTTGCCAACGCCTTGACCTGTACGCGACTCGTGTCGTTGAGGGCGGCGTGAAGCGTAACGGTGGTGTCGGTGTAGATAAGCTCACTGCCTTCGAGCATTTTTTTGATGGTCTTGGCGGCGACGGGTGCCCACGTGCCGTTTTCGATGATGCCGATCGTGCGGTTCTTATAACCGCGCTCGGTCAGCTCGTGGATGAACTCGCGCATAAACGGGAAGATCTCACCGTTGTAGGTGGTGGTGGCGAGCACCAGCTTGCCGTAACGGAACGCATCCTCCACCGCCTCGGCCATGTCGCAACGCGCCAGATCGTTGACCACGACCTTGGGACAGCCCTTGGCTTTGAGTTCGTCTGCGAGCAGCAGCACAGCCTTTTTGGTGTTGCCGTAGACCGAGGTGTAGGCGATGACGATGCCCTCACTCTCCACACCGTAGGACGACCAGGTGTCGTACAGACCGATATAGTAGCCGAGGTTGTCCGACAGCACGGGTCCGTGCAGAGGGCAGATGGTCGCGATATCCAATGCGGCGGCTTTTTTGAGCACCGCCTGCACCTGCGCGCCGTATTTGCCGACGATGCCGAAATAGTAGCGGCGCGCCTCGCACGCCCAGTCCTCCTCAACGTCGAGGGCACCGAACTTACCGAAACCGTCGGCGGAGAACAGCACCTTGGCGGCACTGTCGTAGGTCATGATGACCTCGGGCCAGTGCACCATTGGTGCGGCTATGAAAGTCAGCGTGTGGGAGCCGAGCGACAGTGTGTCGCCGTCCTTGACGAGAATACGGCGGTCGGTAAAGTCGATGCCGAAATACTTGGTCATCATCACAGACGCTGCCGCGGTGGATACGATCTTCGCATCGGGATAGGTGTGCGCGAAGGCGTTGATGTTCGCGGAATGGTCCGGCTCCATGTGTTGTACGATGAGATAGTCGGGCGTCTTACCGCCGAGCGCGCGGCGTATGTTGCTCAGCCATTCCTCGGTGAAACGCGCGTCCACCGAGTCCATGACGGCGATCTTGTCGTCCTCGATGATGTAGGAGTTGTACGCCATGCCGTTGGGCACGACGTATTGTCCTTCAAACAGGTCGATGACGTGGTCGTTGACGCCGACGTAGTGAATATCCTTGCAAATCATATGGTTCTCCTTATCCTAACAGAGTATCAAACACCAGCATCAGGCAAAAACCGACGAGCAGGGCGTAGGTTGCGTCGCGCTCACTGCCGTGCGCGTGGGTTTCGAGTATCATTTCGTCGCTGACGACGTACAGCATCGTGCCGCCGGCAAATGCGAGCGCGAACGGCAGGATCACGTTCGATATGCTTACGGCACAGAAGCCGATAAGGGTGCCGATCACCTCGACAACACCGGTGATCATGGCGATGGCGAAGGTGCGCGGCACGCTCATGCCGGTGGCGAGCATCGGACCGATGATGACCATGCCCTCGGGAATGTTTTGCAGCGCGATGCCCAGCGCGATGGTCAACGCTTGTCCGATGTCACCCGTGCCGAAGCCGACACCGGCGGCAATGCCCTCGGGCAGATTGTGGATCGCGATGGCGATGACGAACAGCATCACGCGGTTGAATTTCGATTGATCGGGGTGCTTTTCCTGGTCGATGCCGCTCATGCGGTGCAGGTGCGGCACGAGCTTGTCGATGAGGTTGACGCACAGTGCGCCGCAGAAGATGCCGGCGATCGTGACCGGCAGGTTGGTGAACTCTTTGCCATATTCGAGAGACGGCAGGATCAGTCCGATCACCGCCGCGGCGAGCATCACGCCTGCCGCAAAGGACAGCACGATGTCGCTGAATTTATGGGAGATCTTCTTAAAAATAAACCCGAGAACGGCACCAAATACCGTGGCACCGCCGACGCCCAGCGCCGTGATCAAGACCATTTCCAAGCGTTTCACGCCTTTCGTGAGAAATCATTGCTTTCATTATAGCACAAAAAGCGGCGATATGCTACACATATTTTCATTTTTTCTCCGTTTGCGTTATTGATTTTTTGCGTTTTCGGGAATATAATAGGATTAATTATGAGGAAAAAGGATGTTTTACGATGAATCGAGTACCGTCACGCACAATACGGGCCAACGCACTGTTGGTGTTAACGGCGCTCATTTGGGGCGTCGCGTTCGTGGCGCAAAAGAGCGGCGGCGTGGGATTGGGCGTGATGACCATCAACGGGCTTCGATCGCTTCTCGGCTCGCTCGGATTGCTGGCGGCCGTTCCTCTGCTTGATAAGCTGGGCTTGAGTCATCGTTGCGAGAGCAAAGAACAGCGTCGCACATTGTGGCGCGGCGGTATCTTGTGCGGTCTGGCGATGTTCGCCGCGACCAATCTGCAACAGTTCGGGATCAACGACGTATCGGAAGGGAAAGCAGCCTTTACGACCGCCTTGTATATCGTACTCGTGCCGATCTTGGGTCTGCTTTTGCACCGCCGCACGACGCTGCTCAACTGGGTCGGCGTTGTGCTTGCCGCGGTGGGATTGTATTTTCTGTGCGCCATGGGCGAGACAGGCTTCGGATTGAGCGATATTCTCCTGCTGTTGTGCGCGCTGATGTTCTCTGTGCAGATCATGCTGGTGGACCATTTCTCTCCCAAGGTGGATGGTGTGCGTCTGAGCTGTATTCAGTTTTTGGTGGTGGGTGTGCTCAACCTGCCGTTGATGTTCATTTTTGAAAGTCCCACCTTTGCCGGTGTGTATGACAATCTTGGAGAGCTGCTGTATCTCGGTCTGCTTTCTTGCGGTGTGGCGTACACCTTGCAGATCGTCGCGCAGAAGGACACCGCGCCTGCGACCGCGTCGCTGATCATGAGCCTGGAATCGGTGTTCGGCGCGCTTGCCGGTTGGCTGATCGCGGGACACGCGATGGGCGGCTACGAGATCCTCGGCGGCGTGTTGATGTTTGCGGCGGTGGTGCTCGCGCAATTACCGCCGCCGAAGAGGAGGACACCCGATGGCGCAATATGAAGGCATACAGGCTGACAGCCTGTTTTTGTTGGCGGAGAACCGTTTTCAAGACAGTAAAGCGTTTTACGAAGACCATAAACCGCAGTTAAAGCGCGGCGTCGTCGAACCGCTCAAGCACTTGATGGCGGATATGGCGCCATCGATGCACGCGATTGATCCGTTGCTCGGCTCCTGGATCAGCCGCGTGCGCCGCGACAACCGCTTCACTAAGGACAAGCTCATGTATCGCGAGAATATGTGGCTGGTCTTTCTGCGCGATAAGCGTGCGTGGAATTGGAGCGTGCCGGCGTTTTACATTGATTTTTCGCTCAATGGCGTCGAATGGGGCATGGGCTTTTACAGCGTCACACCGTCGATCATGAAGTGCCTGCGCCGTCGCGTCGAGGCGGAGCCGATGCGCGCGATCAAGGCGATACGGCAGGCGCAACGCGCCGGTTTTGCGCTCGACGGCACGCCGTATGCGCGCCCGCGCAGTACACCCGATATTCCAAAAGAACTGCGGCCGCTGTACGACTGTCGGCAGGTGGGCTTCAGCCGCACCGAGTCGCCCGATTTCATGACGGATACCACCCTCGGTGAACGGCTGGTCAAGGGCTTCACCGCCCTCGCACCGATGTATTCGCTGTTTATTGAAGCGATGGAAGAAGATTTCGGCATAAGGAGAGATGGAAATGCTGAACAAGATTAAAGAACAGGCCGCCGCGGCGGTGGAGGAATTGTTGGCGGTCGCCGGCTTGCAGGCCGGTGATCTGCTGGTGATCGGTTGCTCGTCGAGCGAGATACTCGGTGAGAAGATCGGCACGGCATCGAGCATGGATGCTGCCGGCGCTGTTCTGGACGGCGTGCTGCCGCTCTTAAAAGAAAAGGGCGTTTTCCTCGCGGCGCAGTGTTGTGAGCACCTCAACCGCGCGATCATCGTCGAGCGTGAGGCGGCGCGCGCTTACGGTTTGGAGGAGGTTAACGTTCTGCCGCAACCGAAGGCAGGCGGCTCCTTTGCCACGACTGCGTGGCAACGTATGAGAAATCCCGTTGCGGTGGAAGCCGTTCGCGCGCAGGCCGGTCTGGATATCGGCGGTACGCTCATCGGTATGCACCTGAAGGCCGTGGCGGTGCCGGTGCGTCTGTCGGTCAAGACCATCGGGCAGGCGCCGCTCATGAGCGCACGCACGCGTCCGAAGTTTATCGGTGGCAGCCGCGCGCAGTATGACGAGAGTAAACTTTGATACAGTAAGGAGATATTACCATGAGTTGTAATCACGATTGCAGTTCTTGCAGTTCAAAATGTCAGCAGCAGGATTTGCGCGAGCAATTAAACCAATACAGCCAGATCAAAAAGGTCATCGCGGTCAGCAGCGGCAAGGGCGGCGTGGGTAAATCCTCCGTCACCGCTATGCTCGCCGTGATGATGGCGCGCCGCGGCTATAAGGTCGGCGTGCTGGACGCGGATATTACGGGTCCTTCGATCCCCAAGGCGTTCGGCATCACGCGTAAGGCGCGCGGCAGTGAGCTCGGCATTCTGCCCGAGGAGACCCACATGAATATTAAGGTCATGTCCATCAACCTGTTGCTGGAAGACGAGAATCAGCCGGTCGTGTGGCGCGGCCCCGTGGTCGCCGGCGCGGTCAAGCAGTTCTGGACCGATGTGGTGTGGGGAGAGCTGGACGTGTTGTTCATCGACATGCCGCCCGGCACGGGCGACGTGCCGCTGACGGTGTACCAGAGCATTGCGCTCGACGGCAACGTCATTGTCACCACCCCCCAGTCACTCGTGCAGATGGTGGTGGGCAAGGCGCAGAAGATGGCGACCATGCTGGACGTGCCGATCGTCGGCTTTGTGGAGAATATGAGCCACGTCAAATGCCCCGACTGCGGCAAGGTTATTCCGCTGTTCGGTGACGGTAAAGCGCTCGACGAGGCGGCGGTGACGCTTGGCGTGCCGATCCTCGCACGTCTGCCGATGGACGCGAACGTCGCGGCGCTGTGCGACGCAGGCGAGATCGAGCGCGTGGTGTGTGACGAGCTGACCCCGGCGGTAGACGCGGTGGAGGCGTTGCTCAAATAATCCGAACGAATTCTCATAATAAGAGAAGGTGATTTTGTATGAAACGCGGTTTGATATTTCTGCTCGCGGCGACGTTGTTGCTGATGCCTGTCGCCTGCGGCGATACGCCCTCGACGAGCTCTGCCGTATCACACGACGAGCCAAACTCGATTTCAAGCACGACGAGCGAAACGCAGACCTCTGCGTCGAGCAATGCATACACGAGCGCGACGCAAAGCACTTCGACGACAACACAGTCCACAAGCAAGACCACGACAACGAGCACGAGGAGGACGGCCATGACCACCACAACAACTACCTCAACCAAACCCAAGCCTGCCTATCAGACGCTGCCGAAAACGAATCTGTACGGCACGAGCGCGAATGCGAACAAAGAAGGCTTCGTGTATCGGCTGGGGGACGAAGGCGCCATGCTCAACACGAGCGGTCTGACCGTGCGTGAGGTGAATATCAAGGTCGGTCTCGGCAACGATCCGTTGGAGATCGTGCAGATCAGCGACGCGCATATCGGCTACAACACCCTTTCCAAAATGCGCTGGAAGAATTGTCTGCATTATGCGCAAAACTTCGACTATATGGTACTCACGGGCGATATGATCGAGGGTCTGACCGATGCGCTTGCCGGTTATTATAAGGACTCGATCGATCCTTACGACAACGTCATGATGACGCTCGGCAACCATGAATGGATCAAGGGCGAGGACAGCTGCCCTGAGGACATGGACGCGCGATACAAAAAATTGCAGGGATATTTTAAAAACGACGTCTATTATTCTTCGGTCGTTCTTAAAAACAAAGTCATGCTCATCCAAATGGATAACAGCCAGGAAAAGTTTTGGGATCATCAGATCCCGAAACTCCAAAAAGACCTTGATGCCGCGCGCAGTCAGGGCTATGCGGTGCTGCTGTTTATCCACGTGCCGCTGGGCACCAACAATCCGAGCGAAACGGATGTGAACGCCATCTATTCCACCGATACGCCGGCGCATTCGCAGCACGTGAGCTTCGTCAACCTCGCTCCCGGTCCCAAGTCGACCGACCCCGGCACCAAAACGGTGTACGAGATCATTACGAACAGTGCCGACGTCATTAAGGGCGTGTTCGGTGGTCACATGCACAGCCATTTCTACACCGAGATCTGCGCCAAGACCCCCGACGGCACCGATGCGGTGATTCCGCAGTACGTGAGTCATAAAGCAAACTTCGACGGCGGCCACGTGCTGAAAATCAACCTTATATAATAAAGAAACGACCTCTCGTGCGAGAGGTCGTTTCTTTATTATCGATCAATGATGGTGGTGATGATGGTGGTGTCGGTGTCCGTCGTGAGGTGCGGTCGGGTGACAGCAGGTCTCCTCGCATCGCTCGTCCGTTCGCTCCAATTCCAGCGTCGCGTGCACGATGCCGTGCTCCGCGAGTTCTTGACGCACTTGCTCTTTGATCGTTGCGGCAGGTGCGTCTGTCACGATGTGCATCGTGGCGTAGTGGCTTTGACCGTCCATACTCCATACGTGCATGTGATGGACGTCTGCAACGCCGTTGATCGCGCCTATATGCTGTCGTATATCTTCGACGGCGATGCCGTGCGGCGTTTTTTCGAGGAAAACATCGACGGCCTGTTTGAGGTTTTTCACGGCGCTGAAAAAAACGAACAGCGCCACGCCGATGGACATTAAGGGGTCGATGATGACCAGATCGGTCAAGCGAATGACGATCGCGCCGACCAAGACCACCGCCCAGCCGAGCACGTCTTCGAGCATATGCAGGTTGACCGCCTTCTGGTTGAGCGAGTCTCCCTCGCGCGTGACGAGCGCGGCGGCGATATTCACGGCAATGCCGATGACGGCGAGCAGGATCATGCCGTTTGAATGGATGGCGGTGGGGGACAGGATCTTTTCGATGGCGTGGACGATGACCAACGCGGAGCCGACGAGCAGAATCAGCGTCGTGATCACGCTGCCGATGACGGAATAGCGCGCATAGCCGTAGGTGAAATCGTCGTCGGGTTTTTGGCGGCTTTTGCGTTCGAGCATATAGGAAATGCCGATGCTCGCCGCATCACCGACGTCGTGTACGGCATCTGAGAGGATGGCGACGCTGCCGGTGAACAAGCCACCGAACAATTCGAATATCGAAAACGCGAGATTTAATATAAACGCGATGAGAATATTCCTTTCGGTCTTCATACAATCACCTCGGAAAATATTATAGCACAAAGAAAAGCAAAATGCTACAAAAAAGACCGATAGTCGTACGACTATCGGTCTTTTTTTACAGATATTTGCTCAGCGTGAATTCGGCTAAGCGGATGTGCTTGCGATCGAGCGTGTAGGACATGGCCAGTTCATTGTTGCGATAATATTGAACGAACGGATAGAAGCAGCCGGTGTCCATTTTTGCTTGTAAGACGACCTTGGTGTTGGCGAGATTCTGCGTGTCGATCTTGAGGATACCGATATGCTCGCGGTCGATCGGCGCGTGGAACAGATACAATTCGTCTTTGTACACGATGAAGTCGGAACGCGACTGACAATCCGCAACCAACACAGGGGTGTCCCATGTGCCGTTAACAAGATCATAGGCGGTCAGGAAACCGTAAGGGCAGGTATCTTGCTGACGCACAAAGTAGAACACCTTATCGCCGAGCACATAGGTGGCGTTCTCCCACTTGGATTCGTTGGGGAAGTCGGGTTGCGCGACGAATTCCCAGGTGATGAGGTCGCGGCTCTTGATGATGCAGGTCCAGTCGCCGCTGTACGCGCCGGAATAGCAATACATTTCGCCGTTTTCCATACGATAGGACTGCTTTTGCATGATGCCGATGTCGGAATAGGTCTTTTTACAGTGGAGACCGTTAGCGGCAAGGGCGGCCTTAAAGCCGCTGGTGGAAAAGTCGTTGACCGTATCGCCGACTTTGAAGCGGTTGACACCGATCTCGCCGAGAGTCTTGGTGGTCGTGTCAAACGGACAATAGAAGCGATAATAATTCGCGTCCGTCGTGCGCGCCGTCCACAGAATATACAGGGTGTGCTCGTCCTTCTGCATCAGAATGGTGTCATAGACCATGTCGATGACCTTGTCGCCCACGGTGTTTCCGGTGGTTTGCAGGTCGATGAAGGTCTTATCGTCGATGTCGTCCATCGGCGCATATACCAGACGCGCGGTCTGTTTTTTGGGATCCTCGGAGTGCTCTTTGGTGTTGGCGTAGTAGGTCATATACACCGTGCCGTCCACCACGATGAAGGTGGATACGTGCGCCATGCGATCTTTGACGGCAACTTTGCCCAGCAGCACCTGCTCGGCGGTCTGTTCAAAATCCGAAACAAATCGGCGCGTAATCTCGGCGGCAAACGCGTCGCCCTTTTGCCTCGCCTCGTC
>JAFQFY010000030.1 GCA_017398485.1 Clostridia bacterium | reverse complement strand
GATCTCGTCGATGAAGATGATACAAGGCGCATTCTTCTTCGCCTGATCGAACAGATCACGAACACGTGAAGCACCGACACCGACGTACATCTCCACGAAATCCGAACCGGACATCGAGAAGAACGGCACGCCCGCCTCGCCGGCAACCGCGCGAGCGAGCAGCGTTTTACCGGTACCGGGAGGGCCGACGAGCAACACGCCCTTGGGTACGCGTGCTCCGAGCTCGGTGAAACGCGCAGGCGATTTGAGGAACTCAACGATCTCCTGCAATTCTTCCTTTTCCTCGTTCGCACCGGCGACATCGTCAAAGGTAGTCTTACGCTTCTCGTCCTGTGCCTGCTTGATCTTGGCCTTGCCAAAACCCATGATCTTGCCGCCGCCTTCAATATTGCTCATTGAGCGGCGCATCATCACGACCGACAGGATCACCGCTCCGACGACCAGGATCGTCGGTAACCAATTGACCAGCCAAGAGGTGTCGTTGCCGCGATCCCAATCGTAGACGATATCGTTATCGGGATTATCGTCAGCGTTGATCTGCATGACGATCGGGTCGATCGTCTGCAGGAAATACGCCACGTTCGGCACCTTATAGCTAATAACGTCTTTTTTATCGACCTTGCCGTCTTTATTGATATCCGTGCGGTACTGCTCACGCAGGGTCAGCTCGATCTCGCCGGAACTGAAATCGAAGGTGTAGCTCTCGACCTGATCGTCCAAGAAATAATTGATATAGTCGGAATAGACCTTATCTTTCTCTCCTTGGATACCGCCGCCGAGCATCGTCCACATCAGGACGAACAGCAGGATCGGAATACCGACGACCAGTAACACGTTGCGTACGGTCTTCATGGTGTTGTTCTTGTTAGGCTCCAAATTTGTCACTCCTTAAATTCTGTCGACCCCCGACAGTTGGACGTATCGCCCAGTAAATAATGCAATGTATAGCATGGCTCGCCGTTGACCGTCCATACGAGAAAATGTTTGGTACGATCATCGGGTCGAACGCGATCGTCGCACCCGATACCTGGAATCAGCACGATGCCATCGTTATCACACAACAAAGGATACGAGTCACGGTGATAGATCGGCACGCGTAATTCCTGAAACAGTTTTTTCAGCGTCTTCCCTACGCGTCGCCCGGCCGGATGGAACGCGTCAGCGTCGCATCGACAGCGCACGTACAATCCGCCTCGTATTTTATCATAATCGGCAACGTATTTGAAGAACAATTTATGAACTTTTTGAAAAGTTGCCGTTTCCTCGAGCGAAAGCACCTGTAAAACGTGCTCTCGGCCGTCAAGAACGACCGACATCGGCAAACTCGGTACCGTCGCAACGCCAAAGTTCTCTTCGGCAGATGCAACGAAGCATTTGATCCTGTCCGCCGAAACGGTCACGTAACGATCATTCGGCAGGTAGACCGTGCCGCGATTGGCCAAAAGTGTCGCTTCGAGCGATTCCAGATGCCGCTCGGTATAAGAATGACAGCCGTGCCGCGCAAGCAGCAGCTTCCACATACGCATACGAACGCTCGGCAACTGCTCCAAGAAACAGACGCGCGCATAACTGCCGTCTGCGTTCGGTTGCGCAAGCGCGTCCTGCGCCATCTCCTGCCACACCGCCTCGTCCTGCACAGCGCTGTCGCGCAGACGCAACAACGCCGATTCGATCGATGGGTTCAGGTCACGCAACAGCGGCAGCAATTCGTGCCGTACGCGATTACGCAAAAACGCCGTGTCGGCGTTGGTGCTGTCCGTGATAAAGGGGACGGCGTTCGCCGCACAGTAGCCCTCGACCTCCTGCCGCGTGCAACAAAGCAACGGACGGATCACACGACCGCGTTTCGGCGGAATGGCGGTCAAACCGCCGACGCCGCAACCGCGCACGATGTGCATAAGCATCGTCTCCGCGGCGTCGCTCGCCGTGTGTGCAGTCGCGATATAGTCGGCATCATACCGTGCGCGCACGCGTTCAAACGCATCGTAGCGCACCAACCGCCCTGCCTCTTCCAGACCGCACCGCTTTTCCCGTGCAACGGCACGCACATCGGCGCGAATGACCTCCAGCGGAATAGCGTAGCGCGCGCAATAGTCGCGCACAAGCATCTCGTCCCGATCCGCTTCGTCACCGCGCAAGCCGTGGTGTACGTGCACCGCACAGACGCGTAATTCCTGTTGCGGCCATGTGTGAAGCAAATGAAGCAACGCCATCGAATCTGCGCCGCCCGAAACGCCCACCACGACCGTAGAAGGCGATGAAATCAAGGTGTTTTTCTGTGTAAAGTCAAACACCTTGTCACACAAATTCGCCTGCATCATACGTCGTTTCGAATGGGATCCACCGTGGTAAACTGTGTAAACTCACCGCTCCACGCGACGGGAACGGTGCGCACGTCACCGTGACGGTTTTTGGCGACGATGATCTCCGAGGTGTTCACCTGCGGCTCGTTGGGATCCTGGTTTTCATTTTTGTAGTAATCGTTACGATAGAGGAACAGAACCTGGTCGGCATCCTGCTCGATCGAGCCGGATTCGCGCAGGTCTGCGAGCACGGGACGATGGTTCTCGCCCTTTTTCTCGGTGCCGCGGGAGAGCTGCGCACATACCATGATCGGAACGTTGAGTTCCTTCGCCATGATTTTAAGACTGCGCGTGATCTCACTGACTTCCTGTACGCGGTTATCGATGCGACGCGCCGAATGCATCAGCTGCAAATAGTCAATGACCACAAAGCCGAGATCTTTGATGCGACGCAAGCGCGCCTTCATCTCCGGCACGGTGATACTGGCTGTATCATCCAAAAAGATCGGCGCTTGACACAAAACGCTCGACGCGCTGGAGATCCGCTGCCACTCGTCGGCATTCAGCGTGCCGCTGCGCAATTTTTTGCCCGACACACGCGCTTCCGACGAGAGCAGACGGTTGACCATCTGCTCTCGCGACATTTCGAGGTTGAAGATCGCCACCGTTTTCTTCTGCAGCATTGCCACGTTGCGCGCAACGTTGAGCGCAAAACTGGTTTTACCCATACCGGGACGCGCGCCGACAATAATCAAGTCGGAGCGGTTAAGACCACTGGTGACTTCGTCAAGCGCCGACAGTCCGGTCGGGATACCGAGATACTGATCGCGATCCTCAGACGTCAGTTTATGGAAAATCTCGTAAGTGCTCGCCAACACGTCTTTGATCGGCAACAGACCACCCGTCTGCCGCTCCTGTCGAATGTTGTAAATGCGCTGTTCCGCCGAATCGAGCAGCATATCCGTCTCGGTCGACGGATCCATCGCTTCCTCGGTGATCTCACGCGCCGCTCTGATCAGACAACGCGCCTCGTATTTGTCACGCACGATCTTTGCGTAATTTTCCAAATTTGCCAGATAAGGCACGGTATTTGCAAGCTTTAATAAGTAGGCCTTGCCGTCCTCGGTGGAGAAATAGCGCTCGGCGCGCAACGCCTCCAATACCGTGACAAAGTCAATGCTGCGATTTTCCAGCATCATCTGCAACATCACGCGATAGATCGCCTGATGCTCCGGAAGATAAAAATATTCCGTGCGTACCTTATCCGCAAGAGTGTTGATGCTGTCGGGATCCACCAGCACCGCACCTAAAACAGATTGCTCTGCTTCAAGGCTGTACGGCAAGCCCAAGCCATCGTTCGTTTGTACCGTCTGGTCTGCCATATCGACAACCATCCTTCCTACTTCCGTTTACGTTATTCGGTCACCTTGACCGTGATCTTGGCGCTGACGCCGGCGAGCAGCTTGATCTCCGCCGCATAACTGCCGAACGCTTTGATATCGTCCATGCTGATCTTGCGCTTGTCCACCTTCAGCCCATGCTGTTTTTCCAGCGTTTCCGCGACCTCTTTGGTGGTCACGGAGCCGAACAGACGGCCGTTCGAACCGGCTTTCGCCTTGATAGTAAGGATCATATCCTTGAGCGATGCGGCCGTTTCCAACGCCGCCTCTTTTTCGACCTTTTTGTGGTACGCCGCCGACTCCTCGCGGTTACGCAGTTCGTTCATCGCCTGCGAGTCAGCCGCGACCGCCAACCCACGCGGAAAAAGGAAATTGCGCGCATAGCCGTCGGATACGTTGACCAGCTCGCCTTTCTTACCCTGTCCTTTAACATCCTGATTCAAAATGACTTTCATTGTGATTCCTCCCGTGGTTATATGTCAAGTATTTGTGTTGCTGTAATATGCGTCAAGTGCAGCACAGAGCTGATCTCTCACCTGCTCGACGGTCGTTTCTTTCAGTTGCGTACCGGCCATCGTCAGATGACCGCCGCCACCCATAGCTTCCATAACAAGCTGCACGTTGCATTCACCGAAAGAGCGTGCCGATACGATGACCTCGTCACCGGCACGGCAGATGACGAACGAGCCGACGATGCCGCGAATAGCAAGCATCTCGTCCGCCGCCTGCGCCGCAACGGCGCGGTAGGCGGAGAAATCCTCTTGGGTGGCAACGATCGCACAGTTTCGATAAACCTCTGCCTTGGAAACCAGATCAAACTTTTTCTGATACAAGGACAGATTATCCGAGAACATGCGCTTGACCGACACGGTATCTGCGCCGAGGCGGCGCAGATACGCAGCCGCCTCAAAGGTGCGCACGCCGGTGCTCAGCACGAAGTTGCGCGTATCCAGCATAATACCGGACAGAAGTGCTTCCGCCTCCAAACGCCCGATGAGCGCGTTGCCCATATATTGCACCAGCTCCGTAACCAACTCGCACGCCGAAGACGAGGAAGGCTGGTGGTATTCAAGTGCGGGATTTTGTATATGGTTGATCATCTTGCGATGATGGTCGATGATCGCCACACGCGCCGCCGCCTCATACAACTCGCGGCTGTCCAGCATACTCTCTGCGTGAGTGTCGGTGACGATCAGAAGCGAACGCTCGGTGATCGTACCCAACGCACCCGACGGAGACAGGAACACGTTCATTCTTCCCTCCGCTTCGTAGCGACCAATCAGTTCGCGCGCCATCGTCGCCTGCTCGTTGACGACCGCGTAAGCCTCGACGCCGAGCTGACGAGCCGCCACGGTGAGCGCCACGGCACTGCCCAGACTGTCCAGATCGGACAGGCGGTGTCCCATGACGAACACGCGATCACTCGAACGGATGAGATCGCACAACGCGTTCGCCATGACGCGCGTACGCACCTTGGTGCGCTTCTCAACGCCCTTGGAGCGTCCACCGTAAAAGTCAAAACCATTGACCGTCTTGATCGCCGCCTGATCGCCACCGCGCGCGAGCGCCATTTCCAACGCCTGCTGTGCCATGCTCTCACATTCCTGCATGGTCTTACCTTGACCGACGCCGATGGACAGCGTAATGGTCAGGCCGTCCTTCGCGCAGGCGGAGCGCACGCGATCAAGTACTGAAAAACGATCCTTTGCCATTGCGTTAAGGTGGCGATTTTCCACCACCGCCATGAAGCGTTCGGCGCCGATCTTACGGATAATACCGCCGACGCCGATGATCCACTCGTCAAGAATGATCTCGATCTGTCCGGAGATGCCGACGCGTGCGCTCTCGCGCATGCCGGTAGTCGCTTCTTCGAGATTGTCGATGCACAGCATCATCGCCACCGGACGGCTCGCCGTGTATTCCGCGGCAATATCTTTGAGCGTGGTGTTATCGGCAAAATACACCACATAGGTGGCAGTTTCCTCGGGAATGCGGTTAATATACGCAGTTAATTTGTGCGCCGCGCATTCCACCTCCACAGTGGTCTTTTTCGCTAAATCCTTAAGCGTGATACCGCTGAAAACCTGCGTTATGTTCCGTCCAACGACCTCGCCGCCGTCAAGCACATCCTTGGCAAAGCGCGCATTGGCGTACAGCATGTCGCCGTCGGCGGTCACCGCCACACAGGGCATCGGAAACGCACAGATCATCTCCATGCGTTGCGGATCCAAAGCGTTGACCCAGTTTTTAAGCAGTTTTTTGAGCACACGCCGATAACGATAGGACAGCACAACAGCGAACACCGCGAGTGCTATACACAGGGCGCCTGCCGCAATGCCGAGCGGCGCCGAGAAGAAAAAGAGCGCGACCGAGCATAACGCCAGCACGATCAACCCTGCTGCCGCTAAAATGCGCAAATTATTAACTCTCTTTTTCATTCCCGTTCACTCCCTCGAGGTGATTATACATCCATGATGATCGGCAGGATCATCGGGCTGCGCTTGGTCTTCTGGAACAGCATACGCGACAAGTCGTCGCGCACGCGCGTTTTCATCGTCGACCAGTCGCAACGCGGATTGCGACAGCAATCCTCCAGTGCCTTGTAGGCAACGTCCTTGATCTGATCGATAAGGCCCTCGGACTCGCGCACGTAGACGAAGCCGCGCGTTACCACGTCGGGACCCGACACCAACTCACCGCTGACGCCGTCGACCGACGCGACCACGACGATGATGCCATCCTCCGCGAGATGCTTACGGTCGCGCAGAACGATACTGCCGACGTCGCCGACGCCCAGACCGTCCACCAACACGCGTCCTGCCTGCACCGAACCGACCACGGACATTTTATCCGCAGTCAGCTCAACGGTCTGACCGATGCTGGTGATAAGGACGTTTTTATTCGGCATGCCCATAATCTTGGCCAGCGCCGCGTGTTTATACAAATGTTTTTGCTCACCGTGCACGGGGATGAAGAACTTCGGCTTGGTCAGACCGTGAATGATCTTCAACTCCTCTTGGCAGGCATGACCCGACACGTGCACGTCGTACATTTTCTCGTAAACGACCTCACAGCCGCGCTTCATCAGCTCGTTGATGACCTTACCGACCGTCTTTTCGTTGCCGGGAATCGGTGTGGCGGAGATGATAATATAGTCCTCGGGGCCGACTTCTACCTTGCGGTGATCGGAGAAGGCCATACGACTGAGTGCCGACATCGGCTCGCCCTGGCTGCCGGTGGTGATAAGCGTTACGCGATCCTTAGGATAGCTGTTGATCTCGTCGATATCAATGAGCAGGCCCTCGGGAATATGCAGATAGCCCAATTCCTGCGCGATGGACACGAAATTGATCATGCTGCGACCCGACACCGCAACCTTACGACCGTCCTGCGCAGACGCGGTCATGATCTGCTGGATGCGCGGCAGGTTTGACGAAAAAGTCGCCACGATAATGCGTTTCTTGTGAGCCTTACGGAAGAGGTTGGCAAAGCTCTCGCCCACCACGCGCTCGCTCGGGGTATAACCCGGGCGTTCGGCGTTGGTCGAGTCTGCCAGCAATGCCAACACACCCTCGTTACCGAGCTGACCGAAGCGCGCCAGATCGATCATCGGCCCCATCACGGGAGTGGTATCGATCTTAAAGTCGCCGGTGTGCACCACGTAGCCGATCGGCGTCTTGATAGCGAGCGCCACCGCGTCGGGGATCGAGTGGTTGACCGTAACGAACTCCACGGAAATATTTTTGCTCACCGTAACCGTACTGCCGGCTTTAACCACGTGCAGATCCGCCTTTCCGGACAGGCCGTGCTCTTTGAGCTTGGAGTCAATGAGCGCAATGGTCAATTCGGCCGCGTATACCGGAATATTCATCTCCTTGAGCAGGTACGGCAGGGCACCGATATGGTCCTCGTGACCGTGGGTGATGAAGATACCGCGGATCTTGTCTTTGATCTTCACGGCGTAGGAAAAATCAGGTAACACCACGTCGACGCCGAGCAGATCTTCATCCGGGAAAGACATACCGCAGTCAATGATAAAGGCGTCGTCACCGTATTCGAACACCGCCATATTCTTGCCGATCTCGTCGAGACCGCCAAGGGCAGTATAGTGGATCGGCAGGGACGGCACAGACGTCGGGCGCTGTGTGCGGCGACCTGTATTATATCCACGATTCGGTTTGGACTTCTCTTTTGCGCCGCGACGAGGCGGCTGGTTGGCGGCGTTCTTGGCCGCATGATTTTTAGTGGTTTTCGGCATTTTCTTGTTTTGTTCAGCCATGTTGTTCCTCCGTTTCTTTGAGTATGGTGACAGAAAAGACAACACCGCAATCAGCCCCACGGTCAGTGAGGCTGTCATCGCATGTGTGTCCGTAAACACTCGTTTCGTATAAGACTGTGTGGCAGGCTCCGCACCTGTCGTTTTTCCGCAAATAAAAACCAAGAGCTTTTGTCCGTCGCATGACGGACGATCCGATCACAATACGTGTTATATATATTACTAGATATTTGCAGAATTGTCAAGATGCTTACGCGAGCCTTGCCACCGTTCAAGAACAGTATAGGCAAATTTCAGACTTTTACTATTGCAGATACGCCGATTTCGTGTTAAAATCATGTTAACGATTACTTTTGGAGGTGCGGCATGAAACGCGTGGAGATCTTCACCGACGGCGCCTGCTCCGGCAATCCGGGCAAGGGTGGCTGGGGTGCCGTGTTGCGCTATCAAGGCAAAGAAAAAGAACTGTGCGGCGGCGCACAACAGACCACCAATAACCGTATGGAGCTGACCGCCGTCATCGAAGCGCTGTCGGCGCTCAAAGAACCGTGCACCGTCACCCTCACCACCGATTCAAAATACGTCGTGGACGCCATCGAAAAGGGGTGGGTCTACGCATGGAAGAAGAACGGCTGGCGTAAGGCGGATAAGAAGCCGGCACTCAACGTTGACCTGTGGGAAACGCTCCTGCCCCTGCTCACCAAGCACGAAGTCACCTTCTGCTGGGTCAAGGGACACGACGGGCATCCCGAAAACGAGCGATGCGACGCGCTTGCCGTGGGATATTACAACAGTCTATGACCTATTGACATTCACCCAAAACGGTGTATAATAAAAGCAACTTCAAGGCGGGGTGAAAGTCCCCACCGGCGGTGATGCTGCTTTTGCAGACAAGCCCGCGAGCCCATAGGGCAGGATTTCGGTGCGATCCCGAAGCCGACGGTACAGTCCGGACGGAAGAAGACGGAACATTTCGATTCTGTGCGCCTTGTGTGTCGTTTTTTGCGGCAGACGAGGCGCTTTTTGCGTGAAAGGATGGTTTTAATGCAGAATACCAATTGGCGGCTTCGCCGTCTGTGCGTGATGGCGGTGCTGTGTGCAATGGCGTTTGCCGCAGTGTCGCTCGTGCGTATCCCCGTCGTGTCCTTCCTCAAATACGAGCCGAAGGACGTATTGCTCGTCATCGGTGCTTTCTTGTTCGGTCCACTCGCCGGCGGTATCATGAGCGCCCTCGTCGCGCTTGTCGAGATGATCACCATCAGCGACACCGGCATCATCGGCTGTGCAATGAATCTGCTCTCCTCTTGTCTGTTCGTGTGCACTGCCGCCGCGATCTATCAACACCGCCGTAACCTTATCGGTGCTGTCGTCGGTCTGGTGTGCGGCTCTCTCGCCGCCACCGCCGGCATGCTGCTGTGGAACTACCTGATAACGCCGCTGTACATGGAATTACCGCGTCAGGCGGTCGCAGAGATGCTGTTGCCGGTGTTCCTTCCCTTCAACCTGCTCAAAACCGCGCTCAACAGCACGCTGACAATGCTTCTGTACAAGCCGATCGTCGCCGCTCTGCGTGCCTCGCGCCTGCTGCCGCCGACCGAAACGAGCGGTAAAAAACACGCGCGCGCCGCGTGGGTTATCTCACTTTTCGTGCTGGCGACGTTGGTGCTGGTTTTGCTTGCTATGAACGGCATAATTTAACTATTGACAAAGTTCGACCGTTGTGGTAGAGTATTTACGACAATTTAATACCCTTATCAAGAGCGGCGGAGGGAACAGGCCCGACGATGCCCGACAACCTGTGGCGTGAGCCATAAGGTGTTAAATCCTGCGGTAGCAACCGAAAGATGAGGATTTTCTCGACGCTCGGCTGTTGCCGAGCGTTTTTTGATGTATCAGCCAAAGGAGGATTATCGTATGAACAAGTATTTATTCACGTCCGAATCCGTGACTGAGGGTCATCCCGACAAGGTGTGCGACCAGATCTCCGACGCGGTGTTGGATGCGATCATTTCGCAGGATCCGCAGGCGCACGTTGCGTGCGAGACCTTCTGCACGACGGGCGTTGTCACCGTTATGGGTGAGATCACCACAGCCGCCAAGGTAGACATTCCGGCCATCGCGCGCCGCGTGGTGCTGGATATTGGCTATGACGGACGCGAGGGCAACTTCAACGGCGCGACCTGCGCGGTGATGACCGCCATTGACGAGCAGTCTCCCGACATTGCCATGGGTGTCAACGACGCCGTCGAGAGCCGCGTTGATAACACCGACGCCTACGACCGCATCGGCGCAGGCGACCAGGGTCTGATGTTCGGCTACGCCTGCGACGAAACGCCCGAGAAGATGCCGCTGGCCATCTCGCTGTCCCACGCGCTGTGCAAACAACTCACCAAGGTGCGCAAGGACGGCACTCTCCCCTACCTCCAGCCCGACGGTAAAGCGCAGGTGACGGTGGAATACGAAAACGACGCGCCCCGTCGCATCGAGACCGTCGTCGTATCGACCCAGCACACCTCGGATGTGTCACTTGACACCATCCGTGAGGATATCATTCGTCTCGTCATCCGCCCGATCATCCCGGCGGCGCTGACCGACGAGAACACCAAATACTATATCAACCCCACCGGTCGCTTCGTGGTCGGCGGTCCGCAGGGCGACACAGGTCTCACCGGTCGCAAGATCATCGTCGACACCTACGGCGGCTACGCCCGTCACGGCGGCGGTGCGTTCTCGGGCAAGGACCCGACGAAGGTTGACCGCTCCGCCTGCTATATGGCGCGCTACGCGGCAAAGAACGTTGTCGCCGCCGGTCTGGCGAAGCGCTGTGAGATTCAAGTCGCTTACGCCATCGGCGTCGCCAACCCCGTGTCCATCTGCGTCGACACCTTCGGCACCGGCTCGGTCGCGGAGGAAAAGATCGCCGCCGCCGTGCGCAAGGTGTTCGATTTCCGTCCTGCCGCGATCATCGACACCCTGCAACTGCGTCAGCCGATCTATCGTCAGCTGGCGGCATACGGCCACATCGGTCGCGAGGATCTCAACGTCGCCTGGGAAAAAACCGACAAGGTCGACGTCCTGCGTGCCGCGATCAACTGATATAAACAAAAGAACAGACGCCCTTGCTTCTCTGCAAGAGCGTCTGTTCTTTATTTTTGCAACAACGTGTTAAGCGAATCCATGATCTCGCGCGACGGCTCGGGGAGATCCCTGAACGGAAACGCGAGACCCATGTTATCATACTTGACTTGACAGATTTTCCGAAACGGCAGCAGCTCAATTTTATCGACGCACGGGTGTTTTGCAGCAATTTCTTTAAGCGCCAGCACACTGTCCTCGGTGTCGTTGAGCGTCGGGATCGTGACCTGTCGCAAGGTAGTCGCGATACCCCGTTCGTTGAGAAAACCCAGGAATTTCAATGGTTTATCAAGTGTACAGCCAACATACTTTACATACGAATTTTCGTCCGTATACTTGATATCCAGCAACACGCGATCGGTCAATTCCAGTACGCGTACCGCCTCGTCGGTGAAAACGCTTCCCGAGGTGTCCAAGCAGGTGTGTATCCCCTGCTCGTGGCACAGTGCGAACACTTCACGTACAAACGGCGCCTGCAGCAGAGGCTCGCCGCCCGACAGCGTGATGCCGCCCTCGGCACCGAAATACTCACGGCAGCGCATCGCCTTATCAACGATCTCCTGCGCGGTATACGCAGTGCCGCCGTTTAGGTCCCAGGTGTCGGGGTTGTGACAACAGCCGCAACGCAGGTGACACCCTTGCAGGAACACCACAAAGCGCACGCCGGGGCCGTCCACCGTACCAAGACTTTGAATCGAATGGACTCGACCGAGAACCGTCGCACCCATCACATCGCCTCGTGGAAGGTGCGGCTGATGACCTCTCTTTGCTGTTCGCGCGAGAGTTTATTGAAATGCACCGCATAACCCGACACGCGAATGGTGAGGTTCGGGTAATCCTCGGGATTCTCGTAGGCTTTGAGCAGCGTTTCGCGATTCATGACGTTGACGTTGATATGATGCGCCTTCTTAGCAAAGTAGCCGTCAAGGATCGACACGAGGTTGTCGATGCGTTCCTCCGACGTTCTGCCGAGTGCTTCGGGTGTGATGGAGAAGGTGTTGGAAACGCCGTCGCGGCAATTGTCGTAGCTGATTTTCGCCACCGAGTTGAGCGACGCGAGCGCACCGTTTTCCTCGCGGTTGTGCATCGGGTTAGCTCCCGGTGCAAAAGGTGCCGCCGCCTCGCGGCCATCCGGCGTCGCACCGGTGTTCTTACCGTACATGACGTTGGAGGTGATGGTCAGCACCGACAGAGTGTGGACAGCGTTGCGGTAGGTCGGAGTCTTGCGAAGCTCGGTGATAACCTTGTGCGTCATCTCGTTGGCGATCAGATCCACGCGATCGTCGTCATTGCCGTATTTCGGGAATTCTCCGATGGTGTCAAAGTCTGTGATAAAGCCGTTCTCATCTTTGATAGGTAAAACGCTCGCGTATTTAATTGCGCTGAGCGAATCCGCCACCACAGACAAGCCGGCGATGCCGAACGCCATCAGGCGCTCAACCGAGGTGTCATGTAATGCCATTTGCGTCTTTTCATAGGCGTATTTGTCATGCATATAGTGAATGACGTTCATCGTATTCACATACAGACGGCTGAGCCATTCGATATAGATATCATACCGCTCCATGACCGTGTCATAGTCGAGCTTGTCACCCTCGAGCACCGGCATCTGCGGACCGATGTGGATACCGCTGGTGGTGTCGTAGCCGCCGTTGATGGCGATGAGCAACAATTTCGCAAGGTTGCATCGGGCGCCGAAGAACTGCATCTGCTTGCCGACCTTCATGGCAGACACACAGCACGCGATGGCATAATCGTCGCCGTAGATCGGGCGCATGACGTCGTCGTTCTCATACTGGATCGAATCGGTGTCTGCCGATACCTTTGCACAGAAGCGCTTAAAGTTTGTCGGCAGTGCGGTCGACCAAAGGATCGTCAGGTTGGGTTCGGGTGCCGAACTGAGGGTGTAGAGCGTGTTGAGCACACGGAAACTGCTCTTGGTGACCAGCGTGCGACCGTCCTCACCCATACCGCCGACCGCCTCGGTGATCCACATCGGGTCTCCACCGAACAGCTCGTTATATTCGGGCGTGCGCAGATGACGCGCGATGCGCAGTTTAATGACGAAATCGTCGATAAGCTCCTGTGCGGTCTCCTCGGTGAGAACACCCGCCGCCAGATCGCGTTCAATATAAATATCAAAGAAAGTGCTCACGCGGCCGAGCGACATCGCTGCGCCGTTCTGCTCCTTGATCGCGGCGAGATACGCGAAATACGTCCACTGAATCGCCTCACGCGCATCCTTAGCCGGCTCGCTGATGTCGAAGCCGTACATAGCCGCCATTTCTTTCATATAACCAAGAAAACTGATCTGCTGATACAGCTCCTCTGCACAGCGAATGGTATCCGCATCAAACGTCTGCCCTTGCAAAGCCGCCTTGTCTTTCTTTTTCTCTTCCAAAAGACGATCAACGCCGTACAGCGCCACGCGGCGATAGTCGCCGATGATGCGACCGCGACCGTAGGCATCGGGCAGGCCGGTGATAACGTGGCAACGGCGCGCCAGGCGCATCTCGTCCGTATAAGCACGGAAAACACCGTCGTTATGGGTGGTGCGATAACGGAATTCCTCACGCACCTTTTCGCTCAACGTATAGCCGTACGCATCGCAAGCCTGCTGAACCATACGCATGCCGCCGAAGGGGTTGACGCCTCGTTTGAGCGGCGCGTCGGTCTGCATACCCACGATGATCTCGTTGTCTTTATCAATATAGCCGGGCGCATAGCTCGTCAAAGACGACGCGCGCTCGGTGTCAACGTCGTAAACGCCGCCGCGCTGTCGTTCCAGCTTAAAAAGCGCCTGCACCTTGTCCATGATGCCTCTCGTACGCACGGTCGCCGCCGCCAAGAACGAGTCGTCGCCGGTATAAGGAGAGTAGTTCTTCTGTATGAAATCGCGCACGTTGATCTCATTTTGCCAGTCGCCACCGATAAAACCGTTCCAATTCTTATGTTCCATACGATTTAACCTCCTTGGTCACAAAATCAATTCCTTGCGAGTGTCTTGTGAAATGCCCGTCTATATGCGCGGTCAAAAAATGGGCAAACCAGTTTTTACACTGCGTTGCCCAGACGGTCGGCATATAAACTCTTACATTCCCCTGCGGTCAATCCGCATAACACCCGTCAGTCATGTAAAAGTGTAGATTTATTATACACAACATATTGTGTCTTGTCAATAGACAAAACACATTATTTATGATATTTTCCCGAATTTTGTATTTGAAAGACGCGATACAGCTGCTCGAGCAGCATCACGCGAGCGAGCTGGTGAGGAAAGGTAAGCGGTGACATGGAAAAACGCAATTTCGCGCGTTGTTTGACCGCGTCGGACAACCCCCATGAACCGCCGATGATCAGCGTCACGTGACTGGCACCCTCTACCGCGATCTTCTCAACATACGACGCGAGCGACGGTGAATCCATCTCCTTACCCTCGATGCAAAGGGCGATCGTCACGCTGTCTTTTGGTACCTGTGCGAGCAGACGCTCGCCCTCCGCTTGCAACGTCGCGTCGATCTGCGCCGCCGAAGGATTATCGGGCAGGCGCTCCTCCGCGACCTCTATTAAGCGAAATTTGCAAAACGAGGACAGCCGCTTGGCGTATTCGTCACACGCCTCGCGCCAGTAACGCTCTTTAAGTTTTCCCACACACAACACCGTTACGTGCAGCATAGCCTTCTCTCCTCATCAAAAATACACGATCGGCTGTGTGCCGGTCGGTTCAGATACCCAAAGCAGACAATCGCGCCCGACAGACGCACCGACGCACGCCAGCGACGCACTTGCGGTGCGAAGTGCCAGCTCGGGCGTATTGTTATGCGCGCTCAGGTGGGACAGCGCAAAGCGCGTCGCGCCGGCTTCAAGCAGTGTCGGAAGCACCTCGGCGCAAGCGTCGTTGGACAGATGCCCTCGCTCGCCGAGAATACGCATTTTCAACGGATACGGATACGCACCGTCGCGCAACATGACGGGATCGTGATTCGACTCGATGTGCACCGTCTGACAGCCGCAGATGGCATCCAATACTTCCTGCGTCATATAGCCCATATCCGTCGCCACCGCCAGCGAACGACCGTCCTCGGCATCAAAGCGAAAGCCCATGCTCTCACGGCTGTCGTGCGGCGTGGCAAACGGTGTGATCTTCATGTCCCCCACCGTCACGCTTTTGGCGTTCGTCAACGCGTACAAGCGCTGCTCAGGCGATACACGCCCGTCCTGCGCCAGTGCGTCGAGCGTGCCGACACTCGCGAGCACCGGCCAGCCATATCGTTTGCACAACACTTTAAGCCCTTGTACATGATCGACATGCTCGTGCGTCACCAACACCGCTCGTATACTCTTGGGGTCGATCTGCCGCTCTGTGAGCGCCAATTCTATGCGCTTGGCAGACACGCCTGCATCCACTAACAGACCGCCCTGTGCGGTCGCAACGTATGTACTGTTTCCGCTGCTGCCGCTAAACAGCGCGCAATATCGCATCATACCTATTCCTCTCCAAAAGAAAGACCGCAGATACCGTCCGGCGGTATTCTCTGCGGTCTTATGTTGTCTTACTTACGCTTCGTCCGTCACGCGTTCCACCTGCGCGCCCAAACGACGCAGTTTCTCGATAATATCCTCGTAACCGCGCTCAATATAGCGGATATCCTCGATCTCGGTGACTCCCTGCGCGACCAGACCGGCGATAACCATCGCCGCACCGGCACGCAGATCCATTGCCTTAACATTCGTTGCGGTCAGGTGATCCACGCCTTGGAACACCGCGCGTTTGCCGTTGACCTCGATCTTTGCGCCCATGCGGATAAGCTCCTCCGTGTAGCGGAAGCGATTATCCCAAACGCCCTCGGTGATGGTGCCTTCGCCCTCGGCAATGGACAGCAACACCGCGATCTGCGGCTGCATATCCGTCGGGAAGCCGGGATGCGGCATGGTCTTAATGTTACAGCCGCGCAGGCGACCCTCACAACGCACACGAACGGCGTCGTCCATCTCTTCAATGCGCGCTCCCATTTCATCGAGTTTAGTGGTGATGGATTCGAGGTGCTTCGGAATGACGTTGCGCACCAGCACGTCACCGCCGGTCGCCGCCGCCATCGCCATATAAGTACCTGCTTCGATCTGGTCGGGGATGATCGAATACACCGCGCCGGACAACTGCTGCACGCCGCGGATCTTAATTACGTCGGTACCGGCGCCGCGCACATCAGCACCCATGCGGATAAGAAAGTTCGCCAAGTCGACGATATGCGGCTCTTTTGCCGCGTTCTCAATGATCGTCATACCGCGTGCACGCGCCGCGGCCAGCATAATGTTTACCGTGGCGCCGACGCTGACCGTATCAAGATACACCGAGTTACCCATAAGCTGATTTGCGTGCATCTCGATGACGTTGTCTTCCTGTGGGATCGACTCCGCGCCGAGCGCGTGAAAGCCTTTTATGTGCAGATCGATCGGGCGCTCGCCGAACCAGCAACCGCCCGGCATCGGCACGCGCGCACTGCCCGTTTTGCCGAGCAGGGCACCGATGAAATAATAAGACGCACGCATCTTACACGCGAGCTCGTGATCCACCTCGTTAGAGGTCACGGTGCGCGGATCGATCTCGACCGTATGAGGGTCAACATAGGCGACCTTAGCACCCAATTTCTCAAGAATCTTCAGCGTTGTGGTAACGTCGCTGATATGCGGGATATTTTCAATACGGCAAGGCTCGTCCGATAAAAGCACGGCCGGCAGGATCGCTACGACCGCGTTTTTCGCGCCGCTGATATCCACGGCACCGGACAGCGGAATACCGCCTGTTATACGATATTTTTCCAACAGATGACACCCCTCAACACAAAAAGTAAGGAACAGGGAACGGCGCGCACGCGAGCGCACATATCTATCTTAATAATTATAGCAAATATCGCACGAAAAAGCAACCATATTTTAATTTCCTTGCCGCAATGCGTCCACAGGCTTTAATCCCGCCGCCGTGTACGCAGGATATGCGCCGAACAGAACGCCGAGGGCGAGCGTCAGTGCCAACACGCCGCCGAGCTGAGAGAACGACCATTCCGCCGCAAAGCCCAACAGCCGACCGCCCACCGTCACCGTCACAACGCCGACGAGCATGCCAACGAGCGCGCCGATCAGGCTGAGCAATAACGCGCCCGTCATAAACTCAACGAGAATTCGACCGCGTGTCGCGCCGATCGCCTTCTTAATTCCGATCTCGCGTGTGCGCTCATGCACCGATGAGAGCATCACCGTCATGATGCCACAGCCCGACACGAGAAGCGACACGCCGGCGATGGCGGTCAGTCCCAAAGACAGAATCGACACCATTCTTTCCAAACGATCGCGTTGTGATGCAAGGTTTTCGGTTTTTACCGTACCGATATCCTCCCCCGTCTGCGCCAGACGCTTTTCGATCTCAATCTGCGCCTGCGCCGTATCCGACGGTGTCGCCACGCGCACCGCGATCTGATCAAAGGTCTCATCCGCAACCGTCGCCTGCAAGGTAGTATACGGCATGTAGATCATATACGGGATAAGCGAAGTCACGTTTTGCAACAAACTGCTGCCGGTCGCCGTCACGCCAACGATGCGCAGATTAACATATGCCTGCTCAAAATACACCGTCAGCGTTTGTCCGATGACGTTCTTGCGTCCAAACGCCTCCAATGCCAATGCCTCGTCCACCACGCACACGTCGCTCTCACCAACCAGATCCCCACGCGTCAGCAGGCGACCGTGCAGGATTTGCAAGGAGATCACCTGATCGGCACCGGCATCAATACCGCATGCGACCACGGAATAATCGTTCCCGCTCGCTTGCGCCGCCGCAAATTCCAACAGAAGAGGCATCGCCTGCGTGACCTGCGGCACCGCGCGAATGGTTTGCAAGCTTTGCACAGTTAACCCGTCCGTCGCACTGATAGACAAGCCGTTCATGCCCATACTTTCCAATTCTTTATCGATCGCCTTCTGACCGATGGCACCGATGCCGGAAATGAGCACGACCATCGCCGTGCCGACCGCAATGCCGCATATCGTCATCAGTGTGCGCAGGCGTTTTCGTGTCAGGCTCACCCATGCGCTGTGCCATAATTCCTTCATTTACACCCTCCGTTCACTGCCGACAGCACCAATAATCATCTTCTCTATTGTGCGGAACGAACGGGAAATTATGTGCTTTTTCCACGGTATTTTCCGCTATGAAATAAAGGAAAAAAGCCGTGCCGACCGCAATGGTTGGCACGGCTTTTTTATTCGTTCCCCGAGCGGATCGGCATGCCGTCCTGCGTCACCACTTCCGGTTCAAGGATCAGCGTCCTCCCGACAAGCGTCTGCTCGCTGACAAGTACCCCGTCGGGAAATTCCGTCAGAGGTGTAATCGGCGTATATGAAGCAACGCCGTCTTCCAGCAGATAGACGTAGCTTTCGCCGTCCTTCTCCATCACGGCGCCATAGGGTAACACCAGACCCTCCTCCACGCGTGAGACGATCACCTTGACCTTGGCGGTCAGGCCGAGACGCAAGGAGTCGTCCGACTCTCCCTCGTCGAGCGTAACGACACCCTCCACCACACTGCCGTCCGTATCAAAGCCGCTGCCGGCGTTCGAGGATATCTCAGTCAAACAGCCGTTGTAATTCTCCTTATCAAAGCCTGCACCGCTGATTTTAACCGTCTGACCAACCTCCAGCGACGGCAACAGTTTTTCGCGGATCATCACGCGCACCTGCAAAGCGTCGCGCGGTGCGATCGTAATGCAGGGAGTCCCCTTTTCAAACGTAGCACCCTGCGTGATCTCCACCGACACGACGATGCCGTCCGTTGGAGCGACCACCGCCGTAGGCATCGTCGCCAACTGCATGGCGTCGGTCATACGATCGCCGCTTTGGTGCAGTTGCCTGGTTGCTTTTTTGTCGATGGTAAACAGGGTATCTCCGGCTTTCACCGACTGTCCTTCCTGCACCGTCACCTCGTCGACGACGCTTGCCATCTCCGTCGTCACCGACGTTAATTCGCCCGCCTCGATCACGCCGTTACAGGACACCGTCTGCTCGACCGTTTTTGCTTCAATAACGGCCGTTTTGGCACTGACCGCGGCGTTATCCTGCCGGCCGATTGCACCGATGGCAAACACGCCTACGCCAAACACGATCGGTATGATCCACCATTTTTTCATTCGCGTCACCTCACAAATCTTCACTCCTATTGTGCGGCACACAGTTGAAAATATGTGTGTATCCGATCGCTTTTAAAAAATAAAAACCGACCGCCAAGTCGGCAGTCGGTTTGAAACGTCAGACGAATTTCGTTTCTCGAATATCCACCTTGTCTTCTTCGGGCTTCGCCAGCTCGTCGATGACCTCTTGCTGCGTGGTCACCACCGTCACCAATTCGAGACTCGCGTCGCGCATAAAGTTCTCGTCGACCGTGTGTTGCATCATCGACAGCATGCCGTCGTAATACCCATTCAGATTATAAATAATGATCGGTTCGTTTAACTGTCCGAGTTGTTTAAGAGTGAATATCTCAAAAAACTCCTCGTAAGTGCCGATGCCACCGGGGGTGATGACGAACGCATCGGAACGATCCTCCATGATCTGCTTGCGCTCGCGCATGGTGTCGGTGAAGATCATTTCGTCACAGCCGTCGTACAGAATACCGTCGACCTGTAAAAAGCGCGGTACGACACCGACGATATAGCCGCCGGCGCGCTTAACGCCGCGCGCGACCGCGCCCATCAGACCGGCACCGCCGGCACCGTAGACAAGCGAGTGCCCCGCCTTCACCAGCATCTCGCCCAAAAGCTCGGTCGCTTCAATGTAGGACGGGTCAAGCTTCGTGCTCGAACCGCCGTAAACACAAACGTTCATATGCGTTCCTCCAATAGGGAATTTCTGTTATAATACTACCACAATAGTATAGGAAAAGCAAATGTTTTATGCGCAAAAATAAAGCGTCATCCGCGGATGACGCTTTATTTTTATTCTTGGCTTTGCAGGTAGGCGTTATAGCGGCGCTCGCAGGCGTTGCCCGCGCCTTTCAGCGCTCGGGTCCAAGTCCAAGCTAAAGAATAAGACCACCCGAATGGGTGGCCTTATTCTTGGCTATGGGCTACAAAAAAGATATTTTCGGCATTTTTGCGTATGAATTTGAACTCTCGTATAACCGTTCGTTTTTAGTGATATTCCGTCTTCGACGGAGTGATATATTTTGCTACGCAAAATGTGATATTGAAACCTACGGTTTCAGTGATATTATATTCGTCCCTAACGCCCGCAGGCATATCACTTGCGAAGCAAATATCACGCACCGAAGGTGCATATAACTCGCCGTATGGCGAATATAACTTAAAACGACAAGTTTCTGTCGAAACTTGTCGTTTTCTGGTGGGGGATGGTGGATTCGAACCACCGAAGGCATAGCCAGCAGATTTACAGTCTGTCCCCTTTGGCCACTC
>JAFQFY010000029.1 GCA_017398485.1 Clostridia bacterium | reverse complement strand
GTGCTCCTTTCTTTAAAAACGCCGTCGGAAGACCGACGGCGTTCTGATTAGTTATCGCTGTTTTCTTCTTTAATGGCGGTTTCGGGGGTAATGCGCACGAGCACCAGTTCAATGCGGCGGTCATCCATGCGCTGTACGATAAACTGTGCGTTTTCGTACTGAATTTCGGCCCGCTCGTTTTCCTCGGGAATGTGACCGAGCCGATCCATCATAAAGCCGGCGACGGTATCGTAATCGCCTTGCGGCAACTCGATCTCGATGCGTTCTGACAGGTCGCTGATGTTCATTGCACCGTCCACCTCGAAGCAGTGCTCGTCCACCTGCGTGACCTCTTCCTGCTCGTTGTCGAATTCGTCCTGCATATTACCGACGATGGATTCGAGCAGGTCCTCCATCGTGACGATACCGGCTACGCCGCCGTATTCGTCGACGACGATTGCCATTTGCAGATGCTTTTCATTCATTTCCTCGAAAAGATCGTCGCATTTCTTGGTATCGGGTACAAAATGCGTGTCGCGTAGCAGGTGGCGAATAGTGACGCCTTCCGGCAACGGTTGTCCGACATAGGGGAGAAGGTCCTTGATATACAGGATGCCGATGATGTGGTCGATATCCTCTTCGTAAACGGGGATGCGCGAATAGCCGTTATCGACACCGATGCGAAGCGCCTCGGAGATCGGCGTACTGATCGCGACGGCCGACACGTCGGTGCGCGGCGTCATGATCTCACTTGCCGTGATATCGTCAAAGGCGAATATATTATTAAGCATATCCTTTTGCGAGCCCTCGATCGCGCCGATCTCCTCGCCGGCGTCCATCAGCTCGCGGATGTCTTCTTCGGTAACTATATCCGGATTATCGTTGGGGTTGATGCCGAAAATTCGCAGAAACGGATAGGCGATAATACGGCATATGAAATCGAGCGGTCCCAGAGCGATATAACCGACAAGAAAGAGTCCCAGCACGCGCTTGGCGGCTTTCTCGGGGTCTTTCAACGCGATGCGACGGGGAAGGCGAGAGCCAAACACCGATATGCACAGAGCAACAGCCAACACCAATAGCAGTATTGCCAGCGCGTCGGTCAGCGAGGTTGCCCAGGGTTTCTCGGACAACGGATACAGCCAACGCGCAAGTTGCACGCTCAGCGCACGGGAGAAACCGAGCAAAACACTCGCGGTGCACAGTACGCCGTTAAGCAGGCCGCCGAGTCGAATGCGATTGTAAAAGCGGCGTTCGTTGTCAAGAATGCGGCGCACGCGTCTGATTTTACGGTCACCGGCGTCCTCCATCTCGCGAATACGCGTGTCGGCAAGCGCGGTGAATGCTTCGTCACCGAGTGAAAGAATGGCGTGAACAATTAAAAAGAACAACGCTATCAGGATATAAGTGATCGGATTACACGCAGGGTCAGGGTCAGGCATAGTCAAGCCCCTTTCTAAAATGATAAGTATATAATAACGGTTTTCTTTCGTCGTGTCAATGCCTTCTTGCTTTGCCTTGACATTGCCGTTTTACGATGATACAATAAATCAAACAAACTTTAATGAGGTGATTTGATGAAAAGGTCTGTTTTAGCAGTGTTTCTCGCACTTGCCATTCTCGGCAGTGCCGCCTGCGGCGCGAGCGAACAAGCACAAAACAGCAGTGTGTCGGACGTGTCTGTCAGCGATACCAAGCAGAGCACCGAGAGTCAGATGACCACAAGTACGGGCGAACCCACCGAAAGCAGCACGAGCACGACTTCGACAACCTCGACTAAGCCGTCTTCTACCACTTCGTCAACCACGAAGGTGACCACTACAACCACCAAAACGACTGAACCGCCTTCGGTAGTTATCACTTGGGAAAAACCCAAGACGAGCAATACGAGCAATCAATACGCATCGTATATCGATTATCGCACGCCGCTGACCAATAGCTATAATAAGCTGACCAAGGAAAATAAACTCACCGTCGCATATATCGGCGGTTCGGTTACTAACGGTTCCGGCGCACTTAATATGGAGACAGATTCTTGGCGTGGACTGACAGGACAGTGGTTGAATAGAACATTCCCAAAAGCCGATATTACGAACATAAACGCCGCTATTGGTGCGACCGGATCGATGTTGGGACTTTTCCGTCTGGATAAGGACGTCGTGAAATACAAACCGGATCTGTTATTCGTAGAGTTCGCGATCAACGATGAATATTACGGCAACATTGTACAGGCGCGCGCATCCTTTGAAACGCTCATTCGTGAGGCGCGTCAGAAGATGCCGTACTGCGATATTGTGGTCCTCATTACCAGTGATCAAGCGCGCGTTAAGCAGTATTACGGCAAAAGCGGCGCGCCGCATCAAATCGGCAGAGCGCACATGGAGATCGCTGAGGCTTACGGCATATCCGTGATCAACATTGCGGATGCCTTTGTCAAGGAAGTCGGCGAGATCACGGGAAATAATCAGTGGTACAACGACAATACGCTGTGGCGCAGTTATGTCACCGATGGTGTGCATCCTAATACGGCAGGGTACGCTTTGTGGTTTAACTACGTTAAGGAATATCTCGAAAACAGCCTGTTGCACACGGATTATTCCGGCTATAACAGAACGGCACGCAAGGTGCCTGCCGTTCAGAACTATTATCTCATTGACGGTGAGCGCAAAGCTTTCTTCGGCGAGGAAATCGAAAAGCTGATTGTATCGTCCGACGGCGACTTTGTGCAGGATACCTCCAGCAGAGGCAACGATTACCTCGCGCTGGATAAAGGGGAGAGCGTGACGCTCAAATTTACCGGCACACAGTGCGCGATTTGGGTCTCGTATGATAATGTTGATTTTAACATTCAGTGCACAGTTGACGGTAAAGAAGCCAATGTGGTATCCGGCACCTATTCGGATCCATATTTCCTCGTCAGCGGACTTAAAGCCGGCGAACACACCATCACGATTACCCACGCGCCCAATTCTCGCAGAACCACATTTGGAATATGCGGATTCTTTATGCGCGACGAAAATAAACAAACAACTTCCTACTAATACTAAAAGCGCCCTTCACTCGAAGGGCGCTTTTAGTATTATTCTTTCATCTTGACAAACCCCCAATATATGGGTTAAAATAATAAATTGAAATACTGTATGTAGTAAAGGATGATGCTTTACATGGCGACCAAGAAGAATGCCTATACAAACGAGAGCATTACCGCGCTTAAAGGTGCGGATCGCGTGCGTAAGCGCCCGGGTGTTATGTTCGGCTCGGACGGTCTTGAAGGCTGTCAGCACGCCATATTTGAGATCTTGTCCAACTCGGTTGACGAGGCGCGTGCCGGCTACGGAAACAAGATCGTCATCACGCGTTACGCCGACCATTCCATCGAGGTGCAGGACTTTGGTCGCGGTGTGCCTGTGGATTTCAACCAGAAAGAGCAGCGATACAACTGGGAGCTGATCTTCTGCGAGCTTTACGCCGGCGGCAAATACGATACCGATGATTTCACGCTCGGCCTTAACGGTCTGGGTGCGTGCGCCACGCAGTATGCTTCCGAATATATGGACGTTGAGGTTAAGCGGGACGGCTATCTTTACACACTGCACTTTGAGCATGGTGAGAATGTCG
>JAFQFY010000028.1 GCA_017398485.1 Clostridia bacterium | reverse complement strand
TTATCCATTGCGAAAGCAATGGCATATCATCACGCGTTAGCGTGTATATCATCAAGGGCGGTAAGACCGCCCTTGTATCTCATCACACCTTTAGGTGTGTATCAAAAATCTTTCGCACTGATGATATACAAGACTTTGTCTTGATGATATGCAATTCCTTGCGGAATTGATGATATACAACGGCTATGCCGTTGATTTTATTTGTGATTTGTAGTATAATCATCACATAGGAAGTGAGATTATGCCTAAGAATTATTTGCTTATTTATTCAGAACAATTAGCAACAGATATTGAATTATTATGTGAAAATATAAAAGCACCTTCTAATACAATATTTCAAATTCGGAAAAGTTCGAGCAGCGTTTATGCAAATATTCGTGAGGCTAATTACGGGCAAAGCAAGGCGGATATGCTTTCAAAATTTGAGATTGCACTAAAAGAATGTAGTGAAACTGAAGGTTGGTTACAACTATTATTTAATACAAGCAATATTGATGAAGATATGTTTAAAAAGAATAGAAACCTTTGTGGTCGCACAAGGCGACTATTGATTTCGAGTTGTAAGTCTTTGAAAGAAAAAATATAAAGTAGGAATTTAATGGAATATATTACACTTAAAAATAATGATTTAACATACTTTAAAATACTATGTAACCTAATGGTTGAATATATAGCGGAGACTGATTTGCACCAAAATATTATAACCCCAAAAGAACTTATACCTAAAATAACAAAAAGCATGATTGATAAACTTGATGAAAACCGTTTTTTGCAAATTGTATTTTTAGAAGATGAACCGATTGCTTTTTGTTATGCTAAGATTGATAAGGCAGGGGATAAAGGCGTTATTCGGGCTAACTGGGGATATATAATGGAGTTTTTCGTAAAGAAAACCCATAGACGAAAAGGTATTGGCAAAGAACTTGTTAATAAATGTGAAAGTTTTTTCAAGAAAAAAGATGTTATAAATATTTGGTTAACAGCAGATGCTGTTACAGGTATCCCTTTTTGGTTGGCAAACGATTATTCCGATACGGGAGAAATATCCATAGAGAACAATCAAAAAATATTGACAAAATCCTTAAAACTGTAAGGGTTCAAACCCATAACCCAAAAATTCAAAGGGCATCGAATTCGTACTCCCTTTTCAAGGCAAAGCCACCCCGAATGGGGTGGCTTTTTCTTTTGACGGAGAGTTAGGGTACCGGAAGAACCCTTTATTTTCCATAAAACAAAGCCGCCACCCTTTGCCGAGCAGCGGCTTTTATTGTCTAATCTCAAAACGAGTCGTATACGACTGTTTCTTCCATCGGGCGGAAGGCGAAGTGCATGTCGATCGATTCGGAATCTTCCGCCGGATAGCCCATCACCAGCAGTGCCGCCGGCTCAATATTTTCGGGGATGCTGAACGCTTCGCGCATGGCGTGCGGATCAAAATACATCACCCAGCAGGTGCCGATGCCTTCGTTTTGGGCGGCGAGCATCAGATAGGTCGTGACGATATCCGCATCCACGGGGGAGGACAGCGCACCGTCGTACACGCGCTTCCAGCTTTCCTGCGTGTTATGGCAAACGAGCATCGCCGTCGGCGCGTTAAAGTGGCATTTGGTGCACGGGCGCAGCTTTGCCATTGCCTCGTCGGTGTTGAGCACGAGTATGCGTTGCGGCTGCTTGTTGCAGCCGGTCGGCGCCTTGTGTGCCGCCGCGAGGATGGTGTCGATGACGCTTTGCGGCAGATGCTCGGGTTTAAATTTGCGCACGGAATAGCGCTCGGTTATCAGTTTTTCAAATTCCATAAATATCCTCTCCGTTTACATGATGTTTTTGCAATAAACCATCGGGTTATTCCGGCTTATGCGACAGGAACTCCGTCTGCCGACGGTTTCGTTCTAATATTTCGTTGAGTTTTTTCGTGTTGCGTCTGATCACCGAATAAACGATCAGCCAGATCGCCAAATATCCAACAATAAAAACGGCGGTAAAAACCAAGATCGGCGTCGTGCCGAGACCCAGCCAGCCGTTGAGCAGATACGTGCCGAGATAGCAGACGTACAGAACGATGCCGTGAATGAGAATTGCCACCATCAGGGGCAACCGTTCGATCTGATAAACGACGTTCATGCCGCCCGCGATAAACGCGAGAGCAGACAGCGAAAATATCCCGATACACACATCTTCGACCGCCAGGGTCTCTGCGACGCCGCATTGCCGCAAGATAAGGTAAATGACAGCTAACACGAACGGCCCGAAACCGCAAGCGGTCAACCCGCGGCGAAAGAATTCCGAAACAGTCCTTTTCATCACTCTACATACCTCCTTTTGATCTCGGCTAAACAGCGTCGTGAAACGTAGTCGCGATATCCGCACGCAAACACGGCGTCCACGCCGCCGCTGAACACGGTGTAAAATCGCACGATGCGATGTTCGTTGGCAAGGGTGGATTTGTTGATGCGTATAAAGTACGAGGGCAGAACGGTCTCTAAATCCCGAAGGCTGTCCGAAATACGATAGTGATTGCCGTCGGCATCGATGGCGATCACTTTTCTGTCAAGAACGGTAATGCATTCAATTTCGCAAAACGCCAATTTTCGCATCTCGTCGTCGCGGTAGCCCATAAGATGCTCTGTTCCGCAAAAACGGCACACCAGATCCTCGATTTGTTGCGTCAAGGAGGAGGGCGCGTGAACGGTCGCAACGATCTGCTCGGGCGCTTGCTTGTCGATAATCAGTTTGTATTTCATTGCCTCATTCCTTATTGCTTTTTCATTTGTTTGAGAAAACAAAACACGGCCGCCGCCGTCGCAACCGCTGCGTACGGGAGGATCGGCAGACAATGCGTTGCAGCAATCGTAAAGTTTCCGTCAAGCAACGCCTTTTCCATTTCCACCGCGTGGACAAAGGGGAGTGCATCGGCTATGTTTTTGAACGTGCCGCCGACGAGTTCCAAATCAAACCACACGCCCGACAGCCACGCGGAAACGTTGGTCAGCAACGCACCGCAAATACCGCCAACCTGTTTTACGCCCAACACGCTGCCGCACAAAAGACCCAGTGCGATATTAAAAACGGCCATGGGAAGTACCCCAAGTATAGCATATACAATATGGATACGAAAAGTCAACCCTAACGTGAGAGAAAACAGATAACAAACGATCGTCTGCCCAAGAGCAATGGGTAGGAGTGGGAGCATATACCCGACGATAAAGTCAAGTCCCGTCAGAGGGGTGGTATATAACCGTTGCAAGAGGGCGCTTTCGCGGTCTTTGGCGACCAGCGTTGCGGAAAACAGGGTTATAAAGGATAATCCGAATACCGTGATACCCGGGGTCAGCGTATCGATCTCAAATAGGCTCACGGGCACGTTGGCCTGAATGGCGCTCAGCAACAGCAGCAGCGCCAACGGGAATCCCAATCCGAAGCCCAGGTTGATCGGGTCGCGCAGGATCTCCTTCGTGCATCGTTTGGCGAACGCCAGCGTTTTCATGCTTTGTCCTCCTTTACAATACGGACGAACGCGGTTTCAAAATCGTCCGTGTCGGCTCTTTCACACAGCTCTTTTGCCGTTCCCGTGGCGAGCAGGCGGCCGTCCTTCATAATTCCGATGCGGTCGGACAACGCCTCGGCTTCCTCCATGTAATGCGTCGTCATAATGACGGTCACGGTGCCTTTCAGAGAACGGATCACGTCCCAAAGATCGTGCCTGGCGATAACGTCCAATCCCAACGTGGGTTCGTCCAGAAACAGAATTTTCGGTTCGCCGACGAGAGCCATTGCAATGCTGACGCGGCGTTGCCAGCCACCGGATAACTTGCCGGCCTTTCTGCGCAAAACGGTATCCAAAGCCAATTGTGCGGCAAGTTCTCGGATCTTCGTTTGGGTTTTTTCTTTGGAAAACCCGTGAATGCCGCACAGCAATTCCAGATTTTCTTTCACCGACAGGTTCGGAGCAACGGCGGTCTCCTGGGGAGATACCCCGATGAGCCGTTTCACTTGCTTTTGCTGTGTTGTGACGCTGTATCCGCCGACGACGGCATCCCCTTCGTCGGGCCTTGTCAGGCAGGAAAGCAATTTGATGGTCGTGGTTTTTCCCGCGCCGTTGACGCCGAGCAGGGAAAACAATTCACCCTGACGGATCTCTAAATCCAGTTTGTCAACGGCGGTTAGTTTTTTGTACCGTTTGACAAGCCCCGTCGTTTTTATTGCGTGCATTTGTATCACCTCACGCGTTATTATAGCAGGCCAAACGGGGGGGAACGCGTGTTTTTGCCTGTTCGGTCGTTTTCGGCGGCTGATCGGTAAAAAACGACGGTTGATCTGCATGACCAACCGTCGTCGGGATTTACCGTTACTTTTTAAAACACGCGAATTTTTCTTCCGCACTCACGGGACGTGATTTCGGTGTCAGCAAGCTGACGATCGGCACGAGTATCAAGCCGCCTACCATCGCGAATACGCCGGAATACAGCGAGTTTGTGAACACGAAGTCGAGCACGGGGATCTCGGCGACGCTGAACAATCCGACGCTGATGCACAGCTGGACGATCTCCAAGCCGGTGCCGAAGATAAAGCTTGCGGCTACCGCGGCGCGCGAGGTCTTTTCCCAGTATAAGCCGTACAGGAACGGCGCGAGGAATGCGCCGGCGAGTGCGCCCCAGGACACGCCCATCATTTGCGCGATGAACACCGAGTCTTTCCATAGGGTGTCCTTGAGGATCGCGATGACCGCCGACACGGCGATAAAGAATACGATGAACAGCCGCATGACCAGCACGCTGCGCTTATCGCTCATCGTCCGTTTGCGCTCGACGGTCGGCTTAACGACGTCCAGCGTCAGCGTCGACGAAGAGGTCAGCACCAGCGAGGACAGTGTCGACATCGACGCCGCGAGCACCAGCACGATGATGAGCGCAACCACCACGGGCGCGAGATCCGCGAGCATGGTCGGCACCACCTTGTCAAACAGAACGCCGTTTTCGGTCAGATAGCCGCCGGCGATCATTTCTTCCTTATACAGCTTGCCGAAGCCGCCGAGGAAGTAGCAGCCGCCTGCGACGATGACCGCAAAGACGGTGGAGATGATGGTGCCTTTTTTAATTGAGCCCTCGTCCTTGATGGAGTAGAATTTGCCGACCATCTGCGGCAGGCCCCAGGTGCCCAGCGACGTGAGCATCACCACGAAGAACAAGAAGATCGGGTTGGGGCCGAAGGCGGAGGTGAATTCGGCGCCGGCCTCGGCTGTGAGCGCGCGCACCGCTTCAGCAAAGCCGCCGTTTTGCGAGAGCACCGCAACCACCACTGTGATGATGCCGACGAGCATGATAACGCCTTGAATAAAGTCGTTGATCGCGGTTGCCATGTAGCCGCCGAAGATGACGTAGATGCCGGTGAGCACCGCCATGACCACGACGATGAGCCAATAGTCGATCTCGAAGACGTTGTTGAACAGCGAGGACAGACCGTTGTACAGCGAGGCGGTGTAGGGAATGAGGAACACGAACACGATGACCGAGGCAACGGTCTTGAGCGCCTTGGAATCGTAGCGTTTCTCGAAGAAGTCGGGCATGGTCTTGGAGTCGAGGTGCTGGGTCATCACGCGCGTGCGCCGCCCGAGCACCATCCACGCGAGCAGCGAGCCGATAAACGCGTTGCCCAGGCCGATCCAGGTGGAAGCCAGGCCGAAATTCCAGCCGAACTGTCCGGCGTAGCCGACGAAGATCACGGCGGAGAAATAGGACGTGCCGAATGCAAACGCGGTCAGCCACGGGCCGACCGCGCGACCGCCGAGAACGAAGCCGTTAACACTGGTGGAATGTTTGCGGCAGTAAAGACCCACACCGATCATCAGCGCGAAAAAGCAAATGAGCATCGGCACGGACACCAGCACCGTGGGACTCACGCTGCCTGCCGCAAGGAGAATACCGGACATACGAAATCAACCTCTTTTGCAATAGGATAGGGCGGCGAAAACCGTCCCTGTGCAAACACTTTAACACTTTAAAGCGTGTTTGTCAACAGAAAAATGAAAAAATCGGAAATCTCTTCTTGCACGGTTGACATATTCGCTTTAAAGTGTTAAAATGTTCAACAGCGATAAAAGGAAAAGGATATAGAGTTATGACCATTGTACATTTATTGGAAAAAAACGCGCGTGAATACGGCAACGATACCGCGCTCGTGGAGATCAACCCCGAGCAGCCGGAGACCAGACGCCTGACCTGGCACGAGTATGAACTCGTTGAGCCGACGCCGCGTGTGCGGCACTATCGCCGTGAGATCTCTTGGGCAGTATTTAACGAGAAGGCCAACCGTCTGGCGAATATGCTTAAACAAAACGGCATCGGCAAGGGCAAAAAGGTTGCCATTCTGCTGATGAACTGCATTGACTGGTTGCCGATCTATTTCGGCATTCTCAAAGCAGGTGCGTTGGCGGTGCCGCTCAACTTCCGTTATTCCTCCGACGAGATCGATTACTGCTTAAAGCTCGCCGAGGCAGACGTGCTGATCTTCGGCACCGAGTTCGTCGGGCGTGTTGAGGCGGTCGCGAGCGAGATCAGCAAGACCTGCACGCTGATCTATTTCGGCGCCGCGTGTCCGGCGTTTGCCGACGATTACAATGACCTCATCTCCGAGTGCTCGGGCATCTTCCCCGAATGCACCCTCACCGAAGAGGACGACGCGGCGATTTATTTCTCGTCCGGCACGACCGGCTTCCCGAAAGCGATCTTACATAATCACGAGAGCTTGATTCACGCCTGCCGCGTGGAGCAAAAGCACCACTCGCAGTCGCGCGACGACTGTTTTTTGTGCATTCCGCCCTTGTACCACACGGGCGCCAAGATGCATTGGTTCGGCAGTCTGTTAGCAGGCTCCAAGGCGGTCATCCTCAAAGGCACGCAGGCGCGCAGCATTCTCGAGGCGGCGAGCCGCGAGAAATGCACCATCGTGTGGTTGCTCGTACCGTGGGCACAGGATATTCTTAACGCGCTTGATCGCGGAGAGATATCGCTCGATGAATTCGACCTCTCGGCGTGGCGTCTGATGCACATCGGCGCCCAGCCGGTGCCGCAGAGCCTTATTAAACGTTGGCTGGAATATTTTCCGCATCACCAATACGACACGAACTACGGTCTGTCCGAGTCGATCGGACCGGGCGCGGTGCATCTCGGTGTGGAGAACGTGCGTAAGGTCGGCGCCATCGGAGTGCCCGGCTACGGCTGGTCGGTCAAGATCGTCACTCCCGACGGTGACGAGGTCGCGCAGGGCGAGGTCGGCGAATTGTGTCTGAAAGGCCCCGGCGTGATGACCTGCTACTACCGCGACGAAAAGGCGACCGCCGACACCCTGCGCGACGGCTGGCTGTACACGGGCGATATGGCGATGCAGGATGAAGAAGGCTTTATCTACCTCGTCGACCGCAAGAAGGACGTCATCATCAGCGGCGGTGAAAACCTCTATCCCGTGCAGATCGAGAACTTTATGGCGGCACACCCGAAGATCAAGGACGTCGCGGTCATCGGTCTGCCCGACACGCGTCTGGGCGAGATCGCCACCGCCATCATTGAAGTCAAAAAGGGCATGACCTGCACCGAGGAAGAGATCAACGAATTCTGCCTCGACCTGCCGCGCTACAAGCGTCCGCGCAAGATCATCTTTGCCGACGTGCCGCGCAATCCCACCGGCAAGATCGAAAAGCCGAAGCTGCGCAAGCTTTACGGTGCCGAGGGCCTGGTGGACTCGCAGAACAAGTCCTGACGTAGAATAAAAGGAGTACAGATACTATGAAAAAGCTTATGATCGGTAATCAGGCGGTTGCCGCCGGTCTGCACGACGGCGGCCTGGGCGTGGTGTCCAGCTATCCCGGCACGCCCTCGACGGAAATTACCGAATTTTTATCCCAATACGACGATCTGCACAGCGAATGGGCTCCGAATGAAAAGGTCGCCTGCGAGGTGGCGTTCGGAGCGTCGCTCGCCGGCGCGCGTTCGGCGTGTGCGATGAAGCACGTCGGTCTGAACGTTGCCGCCGATCCGTTGTTCACGCTGTCTTACACCGGCGTCAACGGCGGCATGGTTATTTGCGTCGCGGATGATCCGGCGATGCACTCGTCGCAGAACGAGCAGGATTCGCGTCATTACGCCGTTGCGGCGAAGGTGCCGATGCTCGAGCCCTCCGATTCCGCCGAGGCGTATGCGTTCGCTAAGTCGGCGTTCGAATTGTCGGAGAAATACGACACCCCCGTCCTGCTGCGTATGTGCACGCGCATTGCGCACAGCCAGTCGGTGGTGGAGACCGCCGAGCCGACTCCGGCGGTGCTCAAAGACTATGAAAAGACCCCGGCGAAGTATATCATGATGCCGGGCAACGCCATCAAGCGTCATCCTATCGTTGAGCAACGCACCCTCGCGTTGCAGGCGCTCGCGGAGGACTGCGTATACAATACCGTCGAGATGCATTCCGATGAGATCGGTATCATCACCTCCGGCTGTTCGTATCTCTATGTGAAAGAGGCGCTCGGCGACTCGGTGAGCATTCTGAAGATCGGTATGCCCAATCCCTTGCCGGTGGAGCTCATCAAGGACTTTGCCGCAAAGGTGAAGAAGCTGTACGTTATCGAGGAGCTTGACCCGATCATCGAGACCCACGTGCGTGCGCTCGGCTTGGAGGTTGTGGGCAAGGAGCTGTTCTCCATGCTCGGCGAATTCTCCCAGCAGACGATCGCCAAGGCGTTCGGTCTGGCAGACAAGGCGAGTGTGTCGGCGGATTCACCGATTCCGGCGCGTCCTCCCATGATGTGTGCCGGCTGTCCTCACCGCGGCATTTTCTACACGCTGGCAAAAAACAAGATCACGGTGCACGGCGATATCGGTTGCTATACTCTCGGTGCGGTGCCGCCGTTGAGCGCGCTGGATTCCACCTTGTGCATGGGCGCGTCCATCTCGGGTCTGCACGGTTTTAACGCCGCGCGCGGCGCATCTGCGGAGGGCAAGACCGTCGCGGTCATCGGTGACTCGACCTTTATGCATTCGGGCATGACGGGTCTGGTCAACGTTGCCTACAACGCGACCAACTCCACCGTTATCATCCTCGACAACTCCATCACCGGCATGACGGGACATCAGCAGAATCCCACCACCGGCTTTAATATCAAGGGCGATCCTGCCGCCAAGGTGGATCTTGAAGCGCTGTGTCATGCGCTGGGCATCAACCGCGTGCGTGTGGTGGATCCTTATGATCTCGCCGCCTGTGAAACGGCGATCAAGGAAGAATTGGCGGCGGCAGAGCCGTCGGTCATCATCTCGCGCCGTCCCTGCGTGCTGCTCAAAACCGTTAAGCACGCGCCGCCGCTGACGGTGGACGCCGACAAGTGCCGTTCCTGCAAGAAGTGCATGAAGCTCGGTTGCCCTGCCATCAGCCTGAAAGACGGCAAGGCGAAGATCGACGCGACTCTGTGCGTCGGTTGCGGTGTTTGTAAACAACTGTGTGCGTTTGACGCGATCAATTAAGGAGGTGCAGGCTGTATGAAAACTACCAGTGTTATGATCGTCGGTGTCGGAGGACAGGGCAGTCTGCTCGCTTCGAAACTGCTCGGTCGTCTGCTCATGGACGAGGGCTACGACGTCAAGGTCAGCGAGGTCCACGGCATGAGCCAGCGCGGCGGCTCGGTGGTCACCTACGTGCGCTTCGGCGACAAGGTGTATTCCCCGATCGTCACCGAGGGTGAGGCGGATGTTATTATTTCGTTCGAAAAGCTGGAAGCGGCACGGTATGCGAGCTATCTCAAAGAGGGCGGTCGCATCGTCGTCAACACCCAGCAGATCGACCCGATGCCGGTCATCATCGGCGCAGCGCAGTATCCCGTCGACGTGCTCGACGAGCTGATCGCCAAGGGCGTCAACGTGGAGGCGCTCGACGCGCTCGCGCTCGCTGAGCAGGCAGGCTCCTCCAAGGCGGTGAACATCGTGCTCATGGGCCGCGTTGCCAAGAGCCTTGACATTCCCTACGAGCGCTGGATCGCGGCGATCGAAAACACCGTTGCGCCCAAGTTCGTGGAGATGAATAAAAAAGCCTTTGATTTGGGATACAACGCTTGAGTTTGCAAAAAATCATTGACAACCAAAATCAACAGTGATACAATACGCACATAAAGACGTTTGAGCGAAAACCAGTAGCCGAAACGAGCATTCCCAGAGAACTGCGGTTGGTGTGATGCAGCAGTGTGAGTTCGGTGAATTCATTTCGCGAGTTGTTGGCTGAAGGGAAACTGCGTAGGTCAAACGGGTTCGACCGTTACATCGACAAGGGTGTGTTAGCACTCGGAGGCCGCCATCGCGAGATGGCGGTAAATAGAGGTGGTACCACGGGATTTTTCTCGTCCTCTGTATTCCGAAGCGGAATGCAGAGGACGTTTTTTGTTTTCTGCTTTCGCGCGACCCGAACAAGCGACAGAAAGGACGAAGTAACATGGAAAAACGCTATTATCAACCCGAGATCGAAACCATGCCGGTGGAAGATCTCAAAAAACTCCAATCGGAAAAGCTGGTCAAGCAGGTCAAGCACGTCTATGAGAACGTGGCGTATTATCGCGATCTGATGGACCAAAAGGGCGTCAAGCCGGAGGATATTCGCGGCATCGAGGATCTGCACAAGCTGCCCTTCCTCTCCAAAGCGGATCTGCGCGATGCGTACCCCTACGGTCTGCTCGGCAAACCGCTGAAAGACTGCGTGCGCATTCATTCCACGTCGGGCACGACGGGACGCCGCGTAGTCGCGTTCTACACCCAGCACGACATTGATCTGTGGGAGGACTGCTGCGCGCGCGCGATCGTCGCGGTCGGTGGCACCGACGAAGACGTGTGCCAGGTGGCGTACGGCTACGGTCTGTTCACCGGCGGCGCAGGCTTGCACGGCGGTTCGCACAAGGTGGGCTGCCTGACGCTGCCGATGTCGTCGGGCTTCACCGATCGCCAAATTCAGTTCATGGACGATTTGAGCGCAACGATTTTGTGCTGCACCCCGTCCTATGCCGCCTACATTGGCGAAACGCTCAAAGAACAGGGGTATAAGCCGGAGGATATTCCGCTCAAAGCCGGCATCTTCGGCGCGGAGCCTTGGACCGAGGAGATGCGCCGCAACATTGAGGCGACCCTCGGCATCAAGGCGTACGATATTTACGGTCTGACCGAGACCAGCGGTCCCGGCGTGGCGTTCGAGTGCTGTGAGCAGACGGGCATGCACATCAACGAGGACCACTTCCTCGCGGAGATCATCGACCCTGACACCGGCGAGGTGTTGCCGGAGGGCAGTAAGGGTGAACTCGTGTTCACGGCGCTGGACAAAGAGGCGTTCCCGCTTCTGCGCTATCGTACGCGCGATATCTGCGTGCTGTCGCGCAAGCCCTGTTCCTGCGGTCGTACGCACATTAAGATGTCCAAGCCGATGGGACGCAGCGACGATATGATGATCATCCGCGGCGTCAACGTTTTCCCGAGCCAGATCGAAACGGTGTTGCTCAAAGAGGGCTATCAGCCCAACTACCAGATCGTCATCGATCGTGTCGGCAACAACGACACCTTCGACGTGCATGTGGAGATGAATCCCGAGCAGTTCACCGACACCGTCAGCGGTATCACCGCGCAGGAGAAGGCGCTTGGCGAAGCGATGAAGACCATGCTTGGCATCAACCCCAAGGTGCATCTCGTCGCGCCCAAGTCGATCCAGCGCAGCGAGGGCAAGGCGGTACGCATCATCGACAAGCGCAAGCTGCATGATTAAGGAGAGGTGAGAGATATGTCTTTGAAACAATTAACGGTTTTTGTGGAAAATAAGCAAGGCTCGCTTGTGGCGATCACCGACAACCTCGCGCGCCATAACGTCAATATGCGTGCGTTGTCTATTGCGGATACGCAGGAGTTCGGTATCCTGCGTCTGATCGTCGACGATCACGCCGCTGCCGTCAAGACGCTGTCCGACGAGGGTTTTCTCATCAACACTACCGCGGTGGTGGGCGTGAAGATCGGCGACGAGCCGGGCAAGCTGTCCAAGGCACTCGAGGTACTGGATAATGCCGGCATCAACGTGGAATACCTGTACGCCTTTATGGCGCGCACCGAAAAGCACGCGTACGTCGTGCTTCGCGTGGCGGATAACGCCGCCGCCGAGACGGCGTTGGAGACGGCGGGCTTCCATCTCATCACCGATGCAGACGTAGATAAATTATAAGGAGTTGCCACTATGGCGGAAATATTGGAGATCGTTATGCTCATCTGCTTCGGGGCGTCGTGGCCGCTCAACGTCATCAAAGCGTATCATGCACGCACGGCGAAGGGCAAGAGTCTGCCGTTTTTGATTCTCATCATCGTCGGCTATCTTGCCGGCATCACCGCGAAGTTCGTCAGCGAAGCCTATATGGCGTCCATCGCGGAGAAATGGTACGTGCTGTTTTTCTATTTTCTCAATTTGCTGATGGTGTGCCTGGATCTCGCGATGTATTTCCGCAATCGCCGCTTGGATAAGCTGGCAGAAAATTAATAAAAAGCGCCGTCTTCCATATCGGAAGACGGCGCTTTTCTTTTTATTTGAACAGATCGGTCGACAGATACCGCTCGCCCGTGTCGGGCAACAGGACGACGATATGCTTATCAGTGTAGGCGGGGTCTTTTGCCAGCGTCAGCGCGGCGGACAGCGCCGCACCGGACGAGATTCCGACGAGCACACCCTCGGCGCGCGCGAGCAGGCGCGCGGCGTCGTAGGCTTGGTCGGTGGTGATGGGGAGGACCTCGTCATAGGCATCGGTATCCAACACCTCGGGTACGAAGCCGGCGCCGATGCCTTGCAACTTATGCGGCCCTGCTTTGCCGCCGCCGAGCACGGGGGAATCGGCAGGCTCGACGCCGACGATGTGCACGCTCGGCTTTTTTGAGCGCAGATACTGCGCCGTGCCGGTGATGGTGCCGCCGGTGCCGATGCCGGCGACGAATACGTCCACCGCACCGTCGGTGTCGGCGTAGATCTCGGGGCCGGTGGTGTCAAAATGCGCTTTCGGGTTGGCCGGATTGATAAACTGACCGGCGATAAGGCTGTGCGGTGTGGTATCTGCCAGCTCCTGTGCCTTTTCGATCGCGCCGGTCATGCCGCGCGCGCCGTCGGTGAGCACCAATTCGGCGCCGTAGGCCTTGACGAGCATCTGCCGCTCCGCCGACATGGTGTCCGGCATCACGATGACGGCACGGTAGCCGCGCGCGGCGGCGACCATCGCCAGACCGATACCGGTGTTGCCGGAGGTCGGCTCGATGATGACCGATTCGGGGGTGAGCTTGCCGTTCTTTTCCGCCTCATCGAGCATGGTCTTGGCGACGCGATCCTTGACCGAGCCGCCGGGGTTAAAGTATTCCAATTTTGCGTATACCCGGCCGTATAAGCCGAGCCGTTTTTGCAGGTTCGTCAGCTCCAAAAGCGGCGTGTTGCCGATGAGCTGATCCGCTGACGTATAAATATTTGCCATACTATCACTCCTTATATAAGGATAGGTAATCAACCGTGAAAATATACTTTTCCCATCTCCACCGTACCGCATTTGGCGGCGAGCAACTCGGGCACCGTGACCAGCGTATAGCCCTGATCCTGCAAGTAGTCGATCAGTTCGATTGCCGCGTCGACGGTGGTGGAGTAGAGGTCGTGCATGAGCACGATCGAGCCGTCCTTGATGCCGCGCTTGGCGTAGCTGAGCACCGAGGCCTTGCTGCGATATTTCCAATCCGCCGTATCGACGCTCCATTGAATGATGGGCATGTTGGCGGCTTTGGCGTAGTTCTTGACGGTCTGGTTATAATTGCCGCCGGGACAACGCATAATGTAAGGATAATGACCGATGATAGATTTGATGCGCTCGGCGGAGTCGCCCATTTCGGCGGCGACACCGGCCGCAGAGAGATAGTTGAGATTTTTGTGATTTTGCGAGTGGTTGCCGACGACGTGACCCTCCGCCTCCATGCGCTTGATGAGAGAGGCGTAGGAATTCGCCCGTGAGCCGACGACGAAGAAGGTTGCTTTGGCACCGCGCTTTTTGAGCGCATCGAGCAATTTCGACGTGTAGGTGCTCGGCCCGTCGTCAAAGGTGAGCGCGACCAGTTTTTTGCCTTTGAGCCGTGTGACGTCGATATCGGGATAGGTTGCCACTCCCTTGACGACCTCGGTCGGGCGCAGGGAGTCGATGGTGCTTTCTTGGTTTTTGATGGTATCCTTTTGCTTGTTAATGGTGTCCTGTTGTTGCTGTATGACACTTTCCTGTTCGGCGATCTTGCTTTCCTGTTCGGCGAGCTTACTTTCTTGCGCGTCGAGCTGTTCCTGTTGGGAGGCGATCTGTTCGCTTTGCTCGTTAAGCGTCTGTTGCAGGGCGGCAAGAGAGTCTGCCTGCCCGTTGAGCAGGCGTTGCTGTTCTTGCAGGTTAAGATAAAAATTCACCGCAAAGGTCGCGCTGGCGACCAGCGCGAGCACCGCCACGCAGGCGAGGATGGCAAACCACACGCGCTTTGCCCTGCGTCCTCTCGTAAGCTCTTTGTTTTCGGTTCGGTCGAGCACCGTCGGCGTATTCGACACGCCAATCACGTCCTTTGATATAGTATAAACTTATTGTACCACGCTTTTTGTCAAAAACAAGAGAAATTTGGTGCTTCGGCACCGAGAAAAACAAAAACTTGCGTATTCGGGCGTTTTATGGTATACTGTCTCCAACGCGTTTACGACAGAAAGGAAAGAAGTTTATGGCAAAGCCGATTATTCTTTGCGCGGACAGCACCTGTGACCTGGGTGCCGAGCTCATCGCGCGCTATAATGTTAAGATCAGCCCCATGCACGTGCATTTCGGTGACGCGATGTATGCCGATGGCGTCGACATCACCCCCGACGACATTTATGCCAATTATCGTGAGAAGAAGATGCTTCCCACCACCTCTGCAACCAACATGGAGGAGTATAAGGACTTCGTCACCCCCTTTATTGAGGCAGGCAACGACGTGCTGTTCATCTCTCTCGGTTCGGGCATCTCTACGACCTATAACAACGCCCGTCTGGCGGCTATGGAAACTCCCGGCATGTACGTCATCAACAGCGGCAACCTCTCCACCGGTATGGGTCTGGTGGTCATCGCCGCCGCCGAGTGCATCGCCGCCGGCATGCCGATCGAGCAGATCGTCGACGAGGTCACCGCGCTGACCCAAAAGGTCGAAGCGAGCTTCGTGCTGGACACCCTCGAGTTTTTGCACAAGGGCGGTCGTTGCTCGACGCTCGCCGCGCTTGGCGCGAATATGCTCAAATTAAAACCTTGCATCGAGGTCGACAACGCGGAGGCGAAGATGACGGTCGGCAAGAAATACCGCGGTACGCTGGAAAAGGCGCTCACCGAGTACGTTGCCGATCGACTGAAAGATCGCACCGATATTGACACAACACGCATTTTCATCACCCATTCGGGCATCTCGGACGAGCGCATCGCGCTGGTCAAGAGCTGTGTTGAGCAGTACCAGCAGTTCGACGAGATTCTCGTCACTCGTGCCGGCTGCACCATCTCCGCACACTGCGGTCCCAACACCTTGGGCATCCTGTTCGTGCGCAAATAAAACCGTAAACAAAAAATCGCCGCCGAAGAAATCTCTTCGGCGGCGATTTTTTGTTAGGCAGCGGCGCGTCGGATTTGTTAAAAATCCATCAAAGTGTGTCGAAAACGAACAAAAGTTGATTATTTTTCATAAAGTTTCTACTTTTGTTCTGTTTGTTATTGACAATGTATTTTTATTGGAATAAAATAATATGTAATTACCGATTTTGGAGAAAAATCGGCTAAAATGATTTGGAGGAATGAGACATGGCAAGAGTATACAATTTTTCCGCAGGTCCCTCGATGCTGCCGGAAAGCGTGCTGGCAAAGGCCGCCGCAGAAATGATGGATTATCAGGGTTCCGGTCAATCCGTGATGGAGATGTCTCATCGATCTAAGGTCTACCAGGGCATTTTCGACGAGACCATGGCGTTGCTGCGTGAGGTCATGCAGATCCCCGACAACTACAAGGTGCTGTTTCTGCAGGGCGGTGCCTCGACCCAGTTTGAGATGATCCCGATGAACCTCATGGTCGGCAGCGGCAAGGCTGACTACGTCGTGACGGGTCAGTTCTCCAAGAAGGCGTATAAGGAAGCCAAGCGCTTCGGCGAGGTCAAGCTCGTCGCCAGCTCGGAGGATAAGACCTTCTCCTATATCCCGAAGCTCGATCCCGCGACCTTCACCCCCGATGCAGACTATTTCTACATCTGCATGAACAACACCATCTTCGGCACGGTCTACCACGATCTGCCCGAGACGGGTGACGTGCCGTTGGTCGCAGACGCGTCCTCCTGCATCCTGTCCCGTCCGATCGACGTGTCCAAGTTCGGCATCCTGTATGCCGGCGCGCAGAAGAATATGGCGCCTGCCGGTGTGACGGTGGTCATCATCCGCGAGGATCTTATCGGCAAGAACGAGAATCTGGCGACGATGCAGAACTACGCCACCCACGCCGAGAACGACTCGATGTACAACACACCGCCCTGCTACTCCATCTACATGATGAAGCTGGTGCTCGAATGGATCAAGAACGAGGTCGGCGGTCTGGATAAGATGCTGGAGCGCAACGAGAAGAAGGCAGGCATCCTGTACGACTATCTCGACAACTCCAAGCTGTTCAAGAACCCCGTCGCGAAGGAAGATCGCTCGCTGATGAACGTGCCGTTTGTCACGGGTGACGCCGATCTTGACGCGAAGTTCGTCAAGGAGGCCGCCGCCGCAGGCTTCGTCAACATCAAGGGTCACCGTTCGGTGGGCGGCATGCGTGCCTCCATCTACAACGCGATGCCGATCGAAGGCGTCGAGAAGCTGGTCGCCTTTATGAAGAAATTTGAAGAGGAGAACGCGTAAGGCGTTGTCCGTTAAGGAGTTAAGTCAACCATGAAAATTTGCACTCTTAATAAAATCGCCGCCTGCGGTACCGACCGTCTGGGCGCGAATTACACGCTGACCGATGAGCTGACCGCCGCCGCCGGCGTTCTGGTGCGCTCTGCGGCGATGCACGACATCGCGATGCCCGAGAGCCTGCTGGCGATCGCGCGCGCCGGTGCCGGTGTCAACAACATCCCCGTCGACGCCTGCGGCGAGCAGGGAATCGTGGTGTTCAACACCCCCGGTGCCAACGCCAACGCCGTTAAGGAGCTGGTCATCGCCGGTCTGTTCCTGTCCTCCCGTAAGGTCGTGGACGGCATCAACTGGGCGCAGACCCTCAAGAACGAGGGCGATGCGGTCGGCAAGCTGGTCGAAAAAGGCAAGTCTGCGTTCGGCGGTCCTGAGGTGTACGGCAAGAAGCTCGGCGTGATCGGTCTGGGTGCCATCGGCGTGTTGGTTGCCAACGCCGCCGTGGCGCTGGGCATGGAGGTCTACGGCTACGACCCGTATCTGTCGGTCGACGCGGCGTGGAAGCTGTCCCGTGCCATCAAGCACGCCAACACCCTTGACGAGATCTACGCCGAGTGCGATTATATCTCGGTGCACGTGCCGCTGATGCCGGCGACCAAGGGCATGCTCGGCCGCGACGCGTTCGCCGCGATGAAGGACGGCGTGCGTATCCTCAACTTTGCGCGTGACGGTCTGGTGGACAGCACCGCCATGAAGGACGCGCTCGCCGCCGGTAAGGTTGCCTGCTACGTGGTGGATTTCCCCACCGCCGATATGCTGGGCGTCGAGAACGTCGTAGCAATTCCGCACCTCGGCGCGTCCACGCCCGAGAGCGAGGACAACTGCGCGGTGATGGCCGCCGATCAGATCAAGGATTATCTGGAAAACGGCAACATCAAGAACTCGGTCAACTATCCCGACGTGCAGGTGCCGCGCAGCGGCGATGCGCGTATCTGCGTATTGCATAAGAATATTCCCAACATGCTCGCCCAGATCAGTGCGGTCGTGTCTGCCGACGGCGTGAACATTGCGGCAATGACCAATAAATCCCGCAAGGATTTCGCCTACACCATCCTCGATATCGAGGGCGAGGCGAAGGAGAGCTTCACGAATGATATCCTCGCCATTGAAGGAGTCATCCGTGTGCGCGTTCTGTAAGAACTCAAACAAAACCCGACCGATGCATCGGTCGGGTTTTTCTTTACTTTTCGTCGAAATGTGCTATGATAATACTATAAAACGACAGGGGAGGGCAGACTATGAAACGAAAGGTCGTGTGGTATCGGTTGGCGGTCGGCGTGTTGTCGGTCGCGATGCTGATCTGGGCGCTGTTGCCGCTGCAAAGCGGCATTGTCAATGTCGGCGTGGTCGCGTCCTTTGCGGCGAGCCTGCTCGGTATTGCGTGGGGATTTTCATCCCCGTCAGAACGGTGGAAGAAAGGATGGCGACGGCGCGTGAGCGTGGTTATTTGGACGTTTGTCGGGTTGGTCGCGGCGCTCGGCGTGGTGATCTCCTCATTTATGATCGCGGCGGCGGTCAAGGCACCGGGTGCGACGGATCAGAGCACGGTCATCGTGCTCGGCGCACGCATCCACGGCAACCGCCCGAGCCGTATGCTGCGCGAACGGTTGGACGTCGCGCTCGACTATCTCAACGAAAATCCCGAGGCGGTGTGCATCGTGTCGGGCGGTCGCGGCTCGGACGAGCAGTATACCGAGGCGCATGTGATGAAGCAGTATCTGTGCGAAAAGGGCGTCGCGCCCGAGCGCATCTTTGAGGAGGGACGCTCCACCGATACCCACGAGAATATCCAATATTCCTTGGAGATCATTCGTGCGCAGGGGCTCAGCGAGCGCGTGGCGATCGCCACGCAGGAGTTCCATCAATACCGCGCCGCCACGCTCGCGCGCAGGGCGGGACTTACCGAGGTGTCTGCCATCACCACCCCGTCGCCGCTGTATCTGCTGTTGTGCTACTGGGTGCGCGAATGTGCCGCCGTCTGCCGCCTGTGGGTGCTGGGCTACTAAACAAATATAAAGCAACGTCGCCGTGTGTTCTGTGACCGCACGGCGACGCTTTATTTTTATTGATTTTCGATAAAAATCCTAAAAATGCAAAAAAAATATGCCAATCCTCAAAAAAAGGTTGACAAGCGAGGGGTTTGTGTATTATAATAAACTGCTTTATTATGGGAAGTATGTCCCCAAACACGCTTTTAGTGTACCACAAACCGACGAAAAATGCAAGAATTTTTTTCGGAAGCGTCGGGGGATACAGCCTCTCGTAAGCGGAGAATGATGCTCTCTGCCGACGGCCTTTGCCGCTTCGCCCGGAAACGGAGCCGGCGAGCCTCGGGGGAGAATAACAAGACAGGAGTGATCGGGCTAATGGCGAATATCAAACCGGTAAAGCTGGGTAACAACGTCCGTATGAGCTTCGCGAAGATCAACGAAGTTCTGGATATGCCCAACCTCATTGAGGTGCAAAAGAATTCTTACCAGTGGTTCCTGGAAGAGGGTCTGCGTGACGTCTTTGAGGAGACGGATGCCATCACGGACTACAACGGCAATCTGGTGCTGGACTTCATCGGCTATCGCATGGACGACGAGCCGAAATATACCGTTGAGGAGTGCAAGGAGCGCGACGTGACCTATGCGGCGCCGCTGCATGTGCGTGTTCGCCTGCTCAACAAAGAGACCGGCGAGATCAAGGAGTCGGAGGTCTTCATGGGTGATTTCCCCATCATGACCGAGAGCGGCACCTTCGTTATCAACGGTGCGGAGCGCGTCATCGTATCACAGCTCGTGCGTTCTCCCGGCGTGTACTTCGATATGGTGCACGATACCCTGGGTAAAGAGCTGTTCAGCTCCACGGTGATTCCGAACCGCGGTGCTTGGCTGGAATATGAGACCGATTCCTCCGACGTGTTCTACGTGCGCATCGACAAGAACCGCAAGATCCC